>JAZRAH010000019.1:0-2954 GCA_045634505.1 Elusimicrobiaceae bacterium | reverse complement strand
CATTTAGTAAAGTGTAATCTATCATTTGTACGCTATAAACGCAATTCTCGCGGGTTTTACCGCTCTTTTATATTTGTCGCCGTATATTGCCCGTATATTACGGGTATTTTCTGCCCCTGCTTCATATTGACGCGGGGGCGTTTTTTTATGCACAAAAAAGAGGCCCGAAAGCCCCTTTATTTGCAAAAAACTTGCAAATTATGCTTTTAACGCTGCCGCAATAGCCGCTCCAATCACGTCCGCGCCGTGCTTCTCATATAATGCGCGGTCGGTGTAGTTATCCAAAAAGAAAAGCTCAACCAATACCGCGACCGCCTTTGTATGTTTTACGACGTAAAGCCCGCGACCGTCCTTTATTCCTCTATTACGAAAGCCCAAAGCCGCCATATTGCCGCAAATTTTCGCCGCCTGCGGCACTTTGTCGCCCTTCCACGTCCAACACTCCACCCCGTGCCCTTTATGGCCCGTGGAGGCGTTACAATGGATTGAGACGAATAAATCCGCCCCGCTGTTATTTGCGAGCCTGCAAACCTCTTTTAAATATGCGTTTTGAGACGGCGCGCTGTTTACGGTCGAATTGTAAACGGTGTGCCCGTCTTTTTTGAGCTTTTTAATTAAAGCATTTGCAACGGCTCGCGCAATCTCGCCTTCGTTAAATCCTTTATAAGCTGCCCCGCTGCCTGCTCCGTATTGTGTGTGCCCTGCATTTACTGAAATACGCATAAAATCGCCCCTTTCCGTGTATTCTATACGTTAATTTTATCATAAAACGCTACGAAAAGACGCGCTAAAATTAAAACAAGACGGGGGGTTATGCGATTTTTATTATTTAATTCGCTTGTACGCGCCCTTACAAGCACAAAAAACGGGGGTTTTTTACCCCCGCTTTTTAATATCCTCCCTTATAAGTCTTTTAATATAGGTTGTTACGGGCTCGCCCGCGTCCTTCACTTTGTCGAGGTGCTCTTTTATATCCTCGTCCGTGCCGTATAGCTCCAAAAATACCCGCTTTATTTTCTTTTTGTAATTTGCCCGCGCTTTGCGGTCTGTGTCTTTAATTGCCATTTTTAGGCCTCCTTTTTAATATGGTGTTTTCGGATCGGTAAGGGCTTTATAGCAACGCTTGCAATAAAACGAATTTGTCGAGCTCGAATGTTCGACGGCTTTTGCCTTTTGGCAACGGTCGCACATAACAACGCCGTTTTTTATCTCCGAATTATCGGCGACGCGCTCGCCGCCCTCAAATCTATAAACGGGAAATTCGCCAAATTCCAACCGCCAAAACACACCGACGTTGCCGTCTGCCGTTTTTATGAATGTAGGATATTTTTTCATTTTTTCGCCTCCTGCTGCGTTTTTATTTAATTCCCGTATATTTGCCGCCCCTGCCCGCTTAAATCAACCACGCCCGCGTCTACGGCGTCTCTGCGGGCCTTGCAATCATAGCCTAATAATAATAACGCGGCGTCGGTGATCGCCTTTAAAATCTTCTTTGCGTGCTTCATAGTTTTAAATCCTTCCTGCGGGGGAATAACCGCCCCCGCTCGGCTTTGGTTGGTTTACTCTACACGTTCAAAACTCAACAGATTTTCGCCGTAATATTGTCTGATATAGCTCGCACAAAACGTTTCAAAGACGTATTTTGTGTAGCGCATATCAACGTAGGCGGTTAGCTCTTTACCGATGTAAATTGCTATATAATTTCCGTTTCCGTAGGTTTCTTCGTGGTAACACTCTTCAAAGGTGAATGTGTAGGTGTTGCCGTTCTCGGTGGTGATTTTGTAAATTGCTTTTTTCATTTTCTTTTTCTTTTTCCTTTCGTTCTTCGGGGTTGCTCCCCTTTCGTTGTGTCTATATTATATCATACCCCCGAGGGTTTGTAAATTCGCAAAATAGACAAACTTTTCAAGAATTTTATTAAAAAGCATTGTCGGTTATAGACAAACAATGCCCGCAACGACAAAAGCAGCCCCGAAGGGCTGCTTTGATCTGTTTTTATATGCTGTTAGGCTTACTTTTTGCAATCGTTCCGCGTATGTTGCTAATACCCGCAACAACAACAAGGGGCAAGGCCGAAATAAGATCGGTGCAGCAAAGGACGCCGCCGCCCGCAAACTGAATAACCGAGCTTATTTGAGAAAATCCCGAGCGCGCCACGGTCGGCGCGTTTACTCCGTAAAGGATTGAAACGGCGTCCGCGCCGCTCTGTCCCACGACCGCGCATTGTACGCCGCTTGTCGCGGCCGTATATGCGAAATAATCGCCGCCGTTTATGCGCAAAGTTCCCGCCGTTGCCGTTTGGAAACAATAACAATTATTTATTATATTCGCAACGCTTCCGCGGCAATTCGTGAATGTTCCCAAAGTCGAAATATAGCTGTCTTGATATGCTGTTATATCAAATTTGCAATTCTCCGCCGTAATTCGCCCGATCGACGTATCAAAAACGCGAATAATCGTGCCCGCGGCGGTATTGCTTGCCGAAACATTCGCGCCGATCACGTGAACGTCGCGCCCGTAAAACAGAATATGTCGCGCCGCGCTTGTGCAAGGGAAATACATCTTTTCAACGGCCGAAAAATCAAATACAAGGCGTTTTGTCGCGTCTGTCGCTCTACCAAGTGCGAGCCATTGGTAGCCGTTTGCGCTTGTTCCTGCTCCCGCATAAGGCGCGGAGGCTTTAAACGTTCCGAAAACCTCAATTTTGATAAATGCGTCGGCCGCAAGAGCTGCAATTCCTGCCGCTCCGCCCCACTTTGCGAGGAAATCGGCCGCGGAGGTCGTGAGCTCTGCCGCAGTATATGTTCCCGCGTGGAAAGCCTGCGCGATCTCCGAAAGAACAATATTATCGTTTACGCCGTTACAAATATATTTATATTTGTCGGTGTCCGAAAGCGTTAAAACCTTCGCCTGCAATTCCTCGTACTGTTCGAGGACCGTTCCGAGGCCTTCGC
>JAZRAH010000018.1:0-24574 GCA_045634505.1 Elusimicrobiaceae bacterium | reverse complement strand
CAAATAAGGTGTCATCCCCGAGTGTTTCTGTCGGGGATCTCCACCGCTTAAAAGTTGTTTAGTTAGGTTGGTACTTTCCGGTTTACTTGCGGCTTGCGTCAGGTTGACACCTGACCTATAAACGACACTGTCTATTTGCGTATTTCCCCGCCGGGTGTTTGGTTGTTTCATTTTTACGTCCTCCGTGCTATATTTCAATTTGCTTGCCTTGGAGCACGTAAAATGACGGCTGCCTTATTTATAATCTTATGACAGGTACAAATAGAACAGCCGTAGCTTATCTTCCGGAGGGAAGATAAACACTCGGCACAAGAAAACGGGTTTCGAAGGTCCGTTCTCTTGTGCCTAAAATCGGCTATTTTTGGCGTCATAAGATCACTTTTCAGTGCCTCCGTATTCTGCATACGGTTCCAAAAACAGAATCAAATTGTACCTATAGTATAATAAAAAACATTGGGTTTGACCAGGTGTTCTATGCAATATTTTTTTGCTACACTGTGTTATATACGTATGAAAAAACTTATTTTAGTCTGCTGTTTGTTTGCGCCCCTGGGGGGTACGCTTTGCGCACAGCCTGTAAGCCGTAATGTGGCTGTGCTTGTCTACTCGGCCGACCAACTGGCTGCCCAGTTTGCAGGTCAAACACGTAAAAATGTGGTAGCCGCTATTAACACCGTCCCCGCGTCAGAGCAAGTGTACACCGCAACGGACGGCCAAGAGTACGAATTGGTGCGCTACGGAGGAGCCCACCAAGATTACCGCCAATTTTTGTTTGATTTTAAACTGCCCCAAACACTCTTAGGGGTGGCAGATAGCCCTAAAGGCCTGATTGCCTTTAACGAAAAATACGGCCTTGCTATCCCGGTTACGCAGCAAAGCTACGCTACCCACAGGGGGGCCTTTTTAACCACGGTGCCTGATGTAGCGAACGGAACTGAGTACCAGGTCTATCAAAATAACGGGGAATTTGTGCTGTTTCAAAACGGGCAATTAGTGCGCAGTTTTACGAGTGCGCAAGAATACCAAGCCTTTATGGCCACGCTTAGCGCGTCCAATTCCGCTTATGCGGCCCAGCAAGCCCAACAGCAAACGGCCCTGGAGCAGGCCCGTCTGGCGCAGGAGCAAGAAAACCGCCGCACCTATGTTCGCCGCACTTCTTACGTAGCACCTATTTTAGGTACGGCTATTGTGGGGGGGCTTGTGTGGAATGCGGTGCGTTGGTCGCGCCATGGGCATCACTCGCATCATCACCGCCCAGCTCCGCCGCGCCACCACCACGGCCACCGCCGATAAAATGTACAATATTAAGGGCTGTTAAATACAGCCCTTTTTTGTTATACTATAACTACAATTTATTCTGTTTTTGGAAGTGTATGTAGAATACATAGGGTGCTTAAAATGGCACTGCCTTCGAAGCTAAAAACAGTCGTTAAGGTACAAAAAAGTGGGCTTTCGAACCCCATTGTTTTGTGCTTAACGTTTATCGTTTTGTACGGTAAATTACGGCTGTGGTATTTGGTCTTTCGAAGGCACTGGATATCACAGCCGTTTTCATATATTTTCCGGGGCGGGTAAATTGTGCATATCAATCAAGCGAGGAAAACGTATGACAAAACAAAACACCCGGCGGGGGAGTACGCAAATAGCAATAAAAAACAATCCAGTAAATATCCCTGAACTTGTTTCAGGGTCTTCCACGCAGGCTGTTACGCAACAGAATTCCCAACGACAGGCGTTGAAGATGCCGAAACAAGTTCGGCAATATCCTTATTTAACAAGGGGCCACGGGTTTACGTTCGTTGAGCTCTTGGTAGTTGTGTTAATTATTGGCATATTGGCCGCCGTGGCAGTGCCGCAGTACCAAAAGGCAGTGGCCAAAAGCCGCTTACGGCTTGCACAAATACTTGCAGAAGATATGTTGCGCGCGCAAGAAATTTATTATTTGGCCAATAATGAATATGCACAAACACCTGAAGAATTAGATATTGATTTTCCCACGCCTCTTAGCGTTGAATACTCCGAAACTATTTCCCGAACAACCTTATATTATCCATGGGGGGAGTGTCAGTTCCATGCTGGAAACGGAGTTGGGTGTTACAATACACAAAGCGGGATAGCATACCAACGAGCCATAGGTGCTAAGGCCGAATGTAAGGCCGATTACACAAGTAGCACTAGTAAACGAGTGTGTGAAATGGAAACGGGCCAGTCCGAGCCTTTTTATGTGCAGGCAGAATCCGCAGAACCTGCAGAAGGGCAAATTCGTTGGTGTTCTTATAGATATCCATAGTACTACTGAAACTTAGTTGATTTGGTGCCGCCGTAATACGTATAGCCCAATTTGGCTTGAATAAGCTCTTGGGCTAAATTTTTCCCCTCGCCGTTGGTTACATCACACAGCAAGCGGAAGTATTTATCGCGTCCGCAGTTGGAAAGAGTTACCGGGCCTTTGGCTAAAAATTTTTTGGTAAATTCTTTGGCTTGCTGGGCTAATTTTTTCTCGCGCTCCGTCTTGCCTTTTATCTCGGCCGTATCCACGCCCAGTACGCGCACGGGCACTTTTTCGCAATACACTGCCAGGGAACAGTTCAAATTGATTTTAAAAGTGTCCCCGTCATAAACCGAGGCGATGGACACATTATCAAAATTGGCCGGCGTGTCTGCGTTCTGGTCCAAGGGTTTGCCTTGCTGTTGCATAAAAAAAGCAATCACACCCACAATGATAGTCAGCCAAAATTTAGCCTGCTTTTGCGAGTATTTACCACCGCTTCTGCGGGTGAAAGTCCGTTTGCGGTAGGCCATTAGGGTACCCATAACCGCAGGGCATGCGGTACTAATTTGATTTCCAACCGGCGGTCCGTTTTACGTGGCTCCCCATCAATGTGGTAGAAAATTTCCTGGTCGCTTTCTATGACGGCTTCTTGCAGTTGTGCATACGCCGTTACGCCAGAAGGGGGCACTTTCCCCGCGAAAAACGACGGTAACGCCGCCAGTAATTTTAAGATAAATACATTTTTGATAACTACCAGGTCCAACTTTCCGTCCGCAATCGCGGCATCGGGTGCAACGATAAAATTACTGCCGTATTGACGGTTGTTGGCAAACACCAAGGATAACGGGGCCCAACGGTATTCTTCCCCGTTGATAGTTACGCGCAACACCGGCGGCTTATAAGAAAGCAATGTTTTGGCGGCCAACGTAAAGTACGGCAACATGCCCCGTTTTTTTTGCTGTGCAAATTTCCAGGCAATGGCGGCTTCAATGCCTACGCCGGCCAAATTTAAAAACGGCTCGTCGTTGGCGTAGCCTACATCACAATGTACAAAGGTGCCAGTTTGTAGCTTTTTAAGCGTTTTATGTAGCGGCCCCATTAGCTTGAGTTCCCGTGCAAATCCGTTACCGCTTCCGCGGGGAATAATCCCTAGCGCGGTGGTCGAGCCTAACAGCCCTTGCATTACTTCGTTAATAGTGCCGTCCCCACCCATGGCTACGGCTACATCATAGTGTTGCTCGGCGGCTTCGTGCGCTAACAAGGCGGCGTGTTGCGGGCCTTGCGTAACGCAAAGTTCTGCTCCTTCAAAATATTTTTGAATTTGGGCTTGGATTTTTTCTACGTTTGCCTTTTGACTGCCGCTAATGGGGTTTAAAATAAAGCGTATCTTCATAATTTTTTGAACGTTTCCAATTTTACGTCGCTGGATTTTAATTGTAGCAGTGCCTCGCGTAAGCGTTCCACTTTTAAAATTTGGCAGCCAATTTGTGCAATTTTGCTACCTACCATTACCAAAAAGCCCATGAACAAAGCAAACAACACCAAGTTAGCAATTACGTTGGTTTGTTGCATGGGCAGCTGCATAGGGCCAAATTGGGTTTGCAGTGTTAAATCAGTAAAATGAACCAGTGCCGGTGCGGTTGCCCCCGTCACAAACACTTGGTACATGCCGTGCAACGCAAAAAACACGATAAACAGTCCCGCGCAAATGAGTAAATAACTTAAAATTTTGTGCATGTTACAATCCTTTGGCCGCAAGAAAGCCCTTATAAAATAGTATAATTTATATTATACCTTTTAAGTGAGATTTTTTACTATGAAAACCAGTACACAAATCCGTAACGGATATTTAGACTTTTTTAAATCCAAGGGCCTGCCGGTTTTGCCGTCTAGCTCCTTAATTCCGCATTCTGACCCTACCTTGCTGTTTACCTCGGCGGGAATGGTGCAGTTTAAAGCCAATTTTTTAGGCATTGATAATTCCCTTAAAAACGCCGCCACTTGCCAAAAATGCGTGCGCACTACAGATATTGACAGCGTCGGCTTTACGGAGCGTCACCTTACGTTTTTTGAAATGCTCGGTAACTTTTCTTTTGGCGATTATTTTAAGAAAGAAGCCATTGCCTGGGCGTGGGAATATTTAACCAAGGTGCTCGGCCTACCGGCCGAAAAGCTCTACGTCAGCATTTACAAAGGCGGTATTGCCCCGCGCGACGCCGAAGCTTACGAAATTTGGAAACAATTTGTTCCCGCGGACCACATTTTTGAACTGGACGAAGCGGATAACTTTTGGACCATGGGCCCTACCGGCCCGTGCGGCCCGTGTTCGGAAATTTATTATGATTTTGGCGATAAAGGCTGTAAAAATCCGCATTGTGATATTACGTGCAACTGTGGCCGCTATGTAGAAATTTGGAACATTGTGTTTGAAAGCTACAACCGCCAGGAAGACGGCACGTTGGCCGCCTTGCCGCACAATAACATTGACACGGGCATGGGGCTAGAACGCCTCTGTATGGCGATGCAAGACGCCAAAAATGTGTTTGAAACCGATTTGTTTACCCCGCTTACCGCGCAAGCCAAAAAAGACCTCAACATTCAAGGTACTACGCGCGAAGAAATTGCCGCTTTACGCATTATTGCCGACCATGCGCGCAGCTCCAGCTTTTTAATTGCCGAGGGGATTTTGCCGTCTAACGAAGGCCGCGGTTATATTTTGCGCCGCCTGATTCGCCGTGCGGTGCGATACGCCAAACTGATGGGGAGCGACAAACCTTATTTGTACACGCTAGTCCCCGTAGTGCAACAAATTTTTGCGGGCTTATACCCGGAAATTGACAAAAACGCCGCCCACATCCAAGACGTACTCAAACAAGAAGAAAAGGCTTTCCGCAAAACGCTTGTTACGGGTGAAGAAAAACTGGCCGAACTGTTAGCCAGCGGCGCCCAAACCATTAGCGGGCAGGATGCTTTCCACTTGCACGAAACCTACGGTTTCCCCTTAGAGCTTACCAAAGAAATTGCCCTAGCCAAGGGCGTACAAGTGGATGAGGACGGCTATAACAAAGCCAAAGAACAAGCGCAAGAAAAAAGCCGTTCCTACGCGGATGAATTTAGCAAAGGCAAAGTCATTGTCATGCAAAAGTTGGAAAACACGTTGCCGGCTACCCAGTTTGTCGGGTACGACACGTTAACCCAGTCTGCCCAAGTGCTTACGCTGTTAAATGAACAGTTTGAAACCGTAAGCGAGCTAAACGGTAGCGGCTTTGCGGTGTTTAACACCACCCCTTTTTATGCCGAATCCGGCGGTCAAATTGGAGACAAAGGCGTTATTTTGCAAGATGACAAAGAAGTTGCCTACGTGTTAGACGTACAAAAGCCGTTGGGTAAAATTTTCCTACACCAAGTAAAAGGTACGCTTAAACAAGGCCAAACCGTTACGTTGCAAGTCAATGCGGATTTGCGCAAACGCTGTATGGCGAACCATAGCGCAATTCACTTAATTAACGCCGCACTCCGCCAAGTGTTCGGGACGACCGTGCACCAAAGCGGGTCTTATGTATCGCCGGAACGTTTCCGTTTTGACTATACGCTTTCTAAAACGCCGACGCAAGACGAACTAAACAAAGCCTGGGCCATTGCCAACAAGGCCGCGCAAGATGGTCTGCCGGTTACGTGCCAAACCCGCCCCTTGGCGGATGCCGAAAAACTGGGGGCTGTTACCCTATTGGGCGAAACGTATGCCGACCCGGCGCGCTTTGTGCTAATGGGCGGCAGTTTTGAACACCCGGAGCAAAAATACAGCCTGGAACTTTGCGCGGGCACGCACGTGAAAAACACCGCGGATGTTATTACGGTATTGGTGTTAAAAGAAGGCTCTGTGTCTGCCGGGGTACGCCGTATTGAAGGGGTAGCAGGTTACGCGGCGCTAGATTATCTAAAAGAAATTAACCACCAAGCCGACCAACTGGCCGCGCGCCTGGTGGTACCTACCAAAAATGTGTTCACACGCGTGAATGCGATTATGGATGAACTCAAAGAAGTCAAAAAACGCTACGAAGATTTCCGTCAAAAAACCCTTGCCGCGGGCGGCGTAAACGAAATGAGTCTTAACTTGAAAAACGGTACTACCGTTATTTTGCGTAAGGCCGATGACGCCCAACCCAAGGAACTGCGCAACATTGCCGATACGCTCGCACAGAAACAAAAACAAGCCCTTGTTATTGTTACGTGTGACCACGATGGTAAACGCTCGTTTGTCGTCAAAATGGCGGGCAAGCTGCCTAATACAGACGCCGTAACCGTGGCCAAGCAACTGGCTGAGGGATTAAACGGCCGCGCGGGGGGACGCCCGGACTTTGCCCAAGGCGGCGGCGAAGCCAAAGAGCCTATGGAAAAACTACTAAGCACCTTGGCATAATCAACCTGAACTTACGTAACTAAAAACCGCCCCTGCTATTTGGTAGGGGCCGTTTTTAGTGTGGGTGTTTTTCGTCTACAAAGCATGTTGCTAATTTGGATATTGCCATCTTACATAATCCACATCATGGGTACCGTAATTTGTTCGTTCCTTTAATCCCGTTTCAAGCTGACATATTGAAGCTTGCAACGGATAGTCGTTCGGGTTTCTGGATCCCCAAACAAAGCAGTTTCGGGATCCATCTTGATCTTTTGAATACCCCATTCCTATTTGCTCATTACTGCAGTATGTGTTTATAGAACCATTCTTGTTAGTATGAAGTCTGCAATATCCCCAAGGATAATTATATTGGTCCGTGGCACGTTCATCATTGCTATCCTTAGAGAGAACTCCTCCTGGTAAATCAATATCTAAATCAGCAAATGTAGTAGCATAGTGACCGTTTGCTAAATAATAGACTTGCTGAGCTTGCCAAATACTTTCCACTAAATTTTTAAGTGTAGCATATCGGCTTCTATATACTGCCTTTTGGTATTGCGGTACCGCCACCGCGGCCAAAATACCAATAATCAGCACCACTACTAGTAACTCAATGAGCGTAAAACCTCTACGCATCTCCCTCCCCTGTGGAGGGAGTACCGCCGTTAGGCGGGGTAGGAGCGGCCATAAGGCATTCTTCCTATTTTGCCCCTCTTTTGTCGCTACCGCGACACTTTCCCCACAAGGGGGACAGATGACTACATTTATATTCGTTTGCGTATTTCCCCGCCGGGTTTTATTTTTTGCTTTCATGTTTTTCTCCTTATTCTCTGTTTCAGGAGTCCACAAAAACGGCTGCCTGTTACTAAGATCCATTATCCCCTCAGCAACAAACAGCCGTAGTAAGCCACAAAAAAGTAGCACACATTAAGCACTAAACCATCGGGTAATTAAGCCGATTATTTAGTGCCTGGTACGGTTGTTTTTGGAATAATAGATGTTACTTTCGTAACGGGTGCCCGCCAGGGCGTCCAAAAACAGATTAAATTGTATTTGCATTGTAGCATTTTTACACGGCTGGTGGTGGGGTGCCTCCAAAAATACTAAAATATAGATGTCCTTTTGGCTTTCAACCTTAAGTACAAACTTACAACTTGTGAGGTTTTGATGGAAAAAGAGACTGTACTCGTTGGCCTCTCGGGCGGGGTGGACTCCGCCGCTACGGCCGTTATCTTAAAAGAACAAGGCTACCACGTCATTGGGGCCACCATGCTCATTTGGGACCCGTCTTTACCTGTCCCCCAAGGGGAGCACCAAAAAAACGCGTGCCTAGCCCCGGAAAAAGAAGACCTAAGCGAAGTAGAGGCTATTGCCCATAAATTAGGAATTGAATTTTTAACGGTGGATTGCCGCACCGAATACCGCACCACCGTGCTGGATAATTTCCGCTTGGAGTATTCCTGCGGGCGTACCCCTAACCCGTGCGTGCTGTGTAACAGCTTAATTAAATTTGGCGTACTGCCCAGTGCGGCCGCCCGCCAAGGCGTCAAATTTGATAAATTTGCCACCGGCCACTACGCGCGCGTGGAAAAAGATGAAAAAACGGGCAAGTATTTACTTAAAAAAGCGGTGGATTTATCGCGCGACCAAAGCTACTTTTTGCACCGCTTAAAACAAGAGCAACTCGCCCATGTGTTATTCCCGTTAGGAGACCAACACAAACCGCAAATCCGCGAGAAAGCCCGCCAAGCCGGGCTAAAGGTGGCCGATAAAGAAGACAGTATGGATTTTTATTGCGGCGATTATAACGACTTGTTAAACTTCCCCAATAAACCCGGCGAAATGGTCCTGCAGGACGGCACCGTTATCGGCAAGCACAACGGGATTTGGAACTACACCATTGGCAAACGCAAAGGACTGGGCCTAAGCGGATTTGCCGAGCCCATGTACGTAGTGGCACTGGACGCCCCAAGAAACCAAGTGATTATCGGCCCCAAAAGTGCCTTGTATAGCGACACGTTGCGCGCCGACAACGTAAGCTGGGTGGCGGGCGATCCCCCGGCCCAAGCGTTTGATTGCGAAATTAAAATCCGCAATTTACATAACCCCGCCAAGGCCCATGTAACCGTGCAAGCGGACGGCAGTTTTGAGGCGAAATTTACAGAGCCGCAAATGTCCATTACCGCCGGGCAAAGTGCGGTATTGTACGACGGGGACATTGTATTAGGCGGCGGAATAATTTTGTAAAAACTTGCCGCGTGCCTTTATTTCATACACACACTTTTGATGCGTGCGTGTTCGTTTGCACTCAAAGCAAAAGAGTGCTAAATTTGCTAAAATATAGCTAATACAACCTTATGCCTACAACTATGAAAGAAGATTATTACAAAATCCTCGGTATTGAGCGTTCCGCCACCGAGGTAGAAATTAAATCGGCCTTCCGCAAACAGGCCATGAAGTACCACCCCGACCGCAACCCCGGCAACAAAGAAGCCGAGGAACAATTTAAAAAAGTAAACGAGGCGTTTTCCGTCTTGTCCGACCCGCAAAAAAAACAGATGTACGATCAATACGGCCACGACGGCGTTAACGGCGCCGGCGGCTTTGGCGGGTTTAACGCCAACGGATTTGGGGATATTAACGATATTTTCGGCTCCGTCTTTGGCGATATTTTTGGCGGCGGCTTTGGGGGCCGTTCGCGCGGCCCGCGCGTTACCCGCGGCGAAGATTTAAAGTTAGATGTTACCCTTACCCTAGAGGAAGCGTTTAGCGGCAAAGAAATCCCCGTGGACTATACCCGCCTGGATAACTGTTCCGTTTGCGACGGCTCCGGCGCGGCGGCAGGCTCGCAACGCAAAACGTGCCGCTCTTGCAACGGCTCGGGCCAAGTAACCTATTCCCAAGGGTTTTTCAGCATGCGGCAAATTTGCCCCGATTGCGGTGGTAAAGGCACCGTGGTAGAAAAACCGTGTACCGAGTGCCGCGGCACCGGCCACAAACACGTGAAAGAAAAAATTACCGTCAAAGTACCTAGCGGGGTGCGCACGGGGGTAACCTTGCGCGTATCCAACGGTGGGGACATTGGCGAGAACGGCGGCGGCTTTGGCGACCTGTACGTAGAAGTACACGTCAAAGAACATAAAATTTTCCGCCGCGACGGCGATAACCTAATTATAGATGCCCCTATTACGTATCCGCAAGCCGTACTGGGCGGCACGATTAAAGTGCCCACCATTGAGGGGAAAGAAATGGAAGTGACTATCCCCAAAGGCACCCAGTTTGGCGAAGTACTTAAAGTGCAAGGCAACGGTATGCCTAAACTGGGTAAAAAAGGCTTTGGCGATTTACTCATTAACGTCAAAATAGAAGTCCTCAAAAAGCCCACTGCCAAACAAAAAGAACTCTTGGAAGCCCTGGCGCAAGAAACCGGTGGCAAAAAGAGTTTTCTAAAAGATTTATTTGGCAAATAAACAACTTGCACTATCTGGCACGCCTTATATATAAGGCGTGCTTTTTTATGCAACTATAGCCGCAGTATAGCCGGGAGATATGCGGACTTTGCCCCAGGTGGCGGCGAAGCCAAAGAGCGTATGGAACAACTCCTTAGCACCTTGGCGTAAGTAAATTGAACTTGTATAACTAAAAACCGCCCCTACTATTTTAGTAGGGGTAGTATATTGTTACTGGTATATATAAGATTCTACTTTGTTATCTTCCTCGGTAGACTTCCAATAATAGGTTTCTGCATGAGTTTCTTGTTTGCAAACAGAAATAGCAACGGGATCATCATCTAATGCTGTACAGGATCGTTGACCTGCTTGATTACTTTTACTACGTACAAAACGTTTTATATATCCAATGTTTACTTCAGTATTATGACACTGAAAGAGTTTGCTGCTTAAAGTACAAGTTCCCCAAGGATAGCTGGCCTTGCTTGTTTTCTTTTCTTCGTCATATTCTGTACTAAGAGGAATAGGAATATCAATATCCAGTTGGGATAGTTGGTCGGCATAATCGCCGTGGGCCAAGTAATATACTTCTTGTGCGTTAGCAACGGTTTGTACAAGGTTTTTAAGGATCGCAAGTCTGCTTTTCACAACTGCCTTTTGATACTGCGGCATGGCCACCGCGGCCAAAATACCAATAATCAGCGCCACTACTAACAGCTCAATAAGCGTAAACCCGTAGGCTGTACCACCTCGCCCCTGGAGGGAGAGGGTGGCCGAAGGCCGGGTGAGGGGGATTAAATTAGACGTCATCCCCGAAGGTTGGTATCGGGGATCTTCCACGCATTTATTTAATAAGGCTTTTCCCTTTTTAAGATAACGGCAAGCGTTGTAGATTCCCGATAACATTCCTCGGGAATGACAGCCTGTTTTTACAAACATAGTTTGGCGTTTCATAAGTTTTTCTCCTGGTCGGTTAGATTGCAATTTGCCGGTTTATGAAACGCAATAAAAACGGCTGATATACTTGAGCCAATCGTAGTAACCCAACATAGAACAGCCGCGGCCTGCCACTTGGTGGCAAACACTCGGCACAACACAAAGGGATTATAAGTTCCTTCATGTTGTGCCTAAAAAACAGCTGTTTTTAGACTACGATTGTGCTTCTTTCAAAGCTCAGCGTTTCCTAAACGCTTCTAAAAACACGATCAAATTGTACCTATAGTATAATAAAAAAGGGTACATTTTTCAATGTACCCTGTCTGCTAAAAAATTAGCGATTTTAGTTGTTTTCGTCCAAGGCGCATTTTACTTTGGGCGAGTTTGCCACCAAGTCCTTAATGGGCTTGATTACTTGCGCTTGGGGTTTAAGCGTGCACGGGCCACCGATACAACCGCCCTTGCAGTTCATTACTTCTAATAGTTGGAAGTCCCCCGCGCCTTTGGCAAACGCGGTAAGCAGGGCTATGGCTTTTTTATCCAGGCCGTTAATGGCCATTTTTTTGAACGGCTTTTTGCCGGCAATGGCGTTTTCCACGGCTTGGGCCACGCCGCCCGTTACGCCGTAGTAGCGCGCCTCGCCCGAGATATTCGGGTCCAAGGCCGCTTCTTCACACGTGGCGGGGTTAATGCCCTTGGCATCAAACAGGGCCCCTAGTTCTTCGTACGTCATTACGTAGTCAATGTTGGGATCTTCCATCCCTTCGGCCCGTTTGGAAACACACGGCCCCACAAACACGGTTACATGGCCTTTTTTCTTTTCAATATCGGCCGTGTAAGAGGCGGGGGTTTTGGTGTGGGATACAAATTCTTTGAGGGCGGGCAGATGTTTTTTAACGGCTTGCACCCACGCCGCACAACACGACGTAGTCATAAACCGTGCGCCGTTTTCCAAGCGTTCCACTAACTCGCGCGCTTCGTTGTGGGTGGTTACGTCTGCGCCGAGTGCTACTTCGGTTACCAAGGGGAACCCGGCTTTTTTAATAGCCGTAATTAGTTGCGGTAGCGTGCAATCAAATTGCCCTACGATAGACGGTGCAATCATAGCGACCACCGGCGCGCCTTTTTTAATTTGGCTTAAAATATCAAGCAGTTGGCTGCGCTCCATAATGGCCCCAAACGGGCACGCTTCCATACAGTGGCCGCAGGAAATACACTTGTCAAAATCAATTTCCGCTACTCCGTTTTCGCCTTTGTGGATGGCGTTTACCGGGCAGGCTTGTTCGCACGGTACGGGGATAAACGTAATGGCGTTATACGGGCAGGCTAATTTGCACGCGCCGCAGTTTTTGCATTTGTCTGCGTCAATAAAGGAACGTCCGTCAATAAAGCTAATGGCGCCAAATTTGCACGACTGTTGGCACGGCCGTGCCAGACAGCCTTGGCAAGCCTCGGTAACCATGTGGCGGGCTTTGCGGCACCCGTGGCACGCAATGTCCATAACCGTTAAGGGCACTTGCGGAATTTGGGTGCGCGCAAGTGCTTTTTTGGCATAATCGTTTAAAGAAGTCGCTTCGTCGTCTTCCTCTACACTGCATCCCAACGCGGCTAACGTGCGTGCCCGGAAGACCGCGCGCTCTTTATAAATACAGCAGCGTACGGAGGATTTAGAATCTTGCGGAATAACCTCGTACGGGATGCGGTAGGCCTCGGTTTCCAAGGCGTTTTTATCAAAGGCTTCAATAATTTTGCGAAGCGCAGTACGTCTAAAATAAATCGCTTTATTGTCTGAGTTCATATCACTTATATTTTAGCATATTGTAAGGGGGAAAAAAGGAAAACGCCCCTATTGCCGGGGCGTTAAATCATTTATTATTCATATATTTGCCGTCTACGTCGCGCATGAGCACGGTGCCGGCTTTGGGACCGCTGGGGGTTAAGGGTGGTAGTTCCCTATCCTTATAGCGTTCCGGGTCGACCACGTGCGGTAAGTACATTTGGTCTTCTAATGTGCCGCCTTCCACTAAGGCTTTGCGCCGGGTCCCGGAAGAGCGGTGGTGGCGGTTGTGTTTAGCTTGTTCTTCCAAGCGCGCTTTTTCCAACTCAGTTTGTTCTTTGGCTTGTTGAGCCGTCACGCCCGTATTGGCCGCGCCAATGGTTTGCATAAAAGCGGCTAGTTCTTCTGCTTGAGCAAATTGCTGTACCAGTTTGCCGTTTTCAAAAATCAAAAACACGGGGCCTTCCATTTGATAAGAGTGATATTCTTTGTTTTCCTGTTCGTTTTTTACAACGGTGGAAACGGCGTTTGGGTAAGCCCGTTTAAAATCAGTTTCTGTGGGGCCTATGTTTACCCCATAGCGCGCATTTAGCTGTAGTACGCCGGGTACGCTGTCGGCCACGGCTACCAGTTTTTGGTCGCCGCCTGCTTCAAACAAAAATTTGCGGTAGGTACTGCCGTCTTTACCAAAGCGCACATACGCATAGCGGGTGCCGTCCTTGGCTGTGATAGTACTGTCTTGCGTGGATACCACATTGGCATTTAATAATACGTAAAACCGCCCTTTGTTGGCTAGCCTCTTAGCCAGTTGTGCGGCCGAGCGGCGCATTACCGGAATTTCGTCCGGGTCACTGGTATTGGTAGCGGCCGTATAGGCACCACTGCCCATTTCCACGATTAGTTCAGGTTCGCTATCCGTAGGTTGCGGTTTGGTTTGCACGCGCGGGCGCGCAGGGGCCGCCATGGGTTTGACGGGTTCCGGTTCCGGCAGTTGCCAACTGTCTAAATCCGTAACCGAGGGCACTGCCCACACGGGGCCCGCTATTACAGCAAGTAAAAGGGTGTAAAATTTTTTCATACCTATATTATACGGATTTTTCAAAAGAATTGCTTTATAAAAAGCAGGTTGCTAATTAGGCTGCAATTTCATAGAATTTCGGTATGTCCTGTAGGAGGGATTTTATGAAAAAAATGTTGTGTTTACTTTGTTGCACGGCCGTTATGTTGGGGGCGTGCAAAAATAAAGAAGCTTCGCAGGCCCCCGCTGTGGTGGTTTCTGCCGTTAAAGTTTTGCAACAAGATTTGCCGTGGAATATTGAATACCCTGCCCAAATAGCGGGCTCGTTGGAAGTGCAAATTCGCGCGCAAGTGGGTGGCATTTTGGAAAGCCGCTTATATAGCGAGGGGGAATTTGTAAAAGCCGGTACCCAGCTGTTTCAAATCAATGATGCTGAATATAAGGTAGCCTTAGAAAAGGCGCAAGGTGCTTTAGCCCAAGCACAGGCGGAAGAAAAACGTACCTACCGCACGTTTAAGCGTATGAAAACGTTGCGTGCGTCCAACGCTGTAAGCCAACAAGATTACGATAACGCCCTCTCCGCCTACGAAACCGCCCAAGCCAACGTCAAAGTGGCACAGGCCGCCGTAGAAGGGGCACAAATCAATTTAGGTTACACCAAAGTAACTGCACCGATTTCCGGCATTGTCGGGCAAGCGATTCCTTCGGTGGGAAGTTTGATTTCCCCAACGGGCGAGTCGGGCTATTTAACCAATATGGTGCAAATTAACCCGCTCTATGCTAATTTCTCTATGCCGGGCAGCCAATTTGCACAGCTAGCACAAGGTTTTTTGTCGGGGCAAATTGCATTTGGCAATATGCAAGTGGGGCAGCAGGAAAAAGCCGCCGAAGAATATAAAGATAAAGATGTCAACGACGCGGCTGTTTATGTGGAAGCTATTATGCCCAACGGGGAAGTATATCCCCAACGCGGCAAAATTATTTTCTTTGATAGTTCCGAAAATGTCCAAACCTCCAGTATTGCCATGAAAGCGCAGTTTGCCAACCCCGATAATTCCAGCAGGCTGATGCCGGGCCAATTTGTGCGTGTGCATTTGGTGGGGGCTACTTTTAAGGATGCTATTTTAATCCCTTCCTCGGCCGTGCTACACACAGCCAAAGAACTGCTCGTTTATGTGGTGGACGCTAACAACGCCGTGGAAGCCCGCCCCATTGAGGCCGATTTGCAAAATGATATGTACATTGTAACCAAAGGGTTGAAAGCGGGGGATATCGTTATTAGCGAGGGACTTTCCCGCATCCGCCCGGGTCAAACGGTGCAAGTGCAGTTGCAAGAGTTTTCCGCGCCTACGTCTCACACGAGCGTAGCTCCCCAAGCAGACGCTTCCTCTACTGCCCAACTGGAAGAGGCTCTTTCGGGGGACTCGTCCGCAGCGAATCCCGTGCCCCAGGCCACCAAACCGGCCGCTAAATAAGGGAGAGACCTATGTTTTCTAAATTTTTTATAGACCGTCCTATTTTTGCGACAGTTGTTTCCCTCTTAATCACACTAGCGGGGCTCGTCTCCATTAAAACGCTGCCCGTGGAGCAATACCCCAACTTAACCCCTCCTACTATTTCCGTTTCGGCCAATTATCCCGGGGCTAGCCCCGAAGTAATTGCCAACACGGTGGCCGCCCCCATTGAGCAGCAAATTAACGGGGTGGAAGATATGCTCTACATGAATTCCACTTCTTCTGCCAGTGGGGATATGGAACTAACGGTTTATTTTAAGGTAGGCACGGACCCCGACCAAGCTATGATTAACGTCAATAACCGGGTACAAGGGGCCACCGCTACTTTGCCCGAAGATGTCCGCCGCTATGGGGTAAAGGTGGAGAAGAAATCCTCCGCTATTTTGCAGATGATTGCGTTTTATTCCCCCTCGGGCCGTTCAGACACGACGACTATTGGCAACTATGTACTAATTAACATTGTAGATGATTTAAAACGTATTGAAGGCGTTGGGGATGCAAAAGTGATGTCCGCCAACGATTATGCTATCCGCATTTGGGTCAAGCCGGATGTGCTTTCCCAACGGAACTTATCTATTGCCGAGGTTGCCTCTGCTATCCAAGCTCAAAACGCCCAGCGCGCCGCAGGTAAAATCGGTCAAGCTCCTATGCCGGTGCCTGTGGACCGCAGTTATTCCATTATTGCGCCCGGCCGTTTTTCCACCGTGGAAGAATTTGAAAATATTATCTTACGTGCCAATCCGGACGGGACTACCCTCAAACTAAAAGACGTGGCACGCGTGGAACTAGGCAGCCAAACCTACGAATTTAACGGCAGTTTTAACCGCCAACCTGCGGTGCCGGTGGGGATTTATTTGTCCCCGGGTGCTAACGCCGTGGCCACGGCCGAAGCGGTGCAGAGCTATTTGAAGGAAGCCGCACAAAACTTCCCGGCGGAAATGGACCTGGCCTATAACACGGCCTACGATACGACCCTCTTTGTAAACGAATCCATCAAAGAAGTAATCAAAACATTGGTGGAAGCCATGGTGCTCGTATTTTTGGTGGTGTTTTTATTCTTAAAAGATTGGCGGGCCACGCTTATTCCGTGTTTGGCGGTGCCGGTATCTATTATTGGTGCGTTTGCCGGAATGGAGCTGATGCACTTTTCCATTAACACGCTTACGCTCTTTGGGCTCGTGCTAGCCATTGGAATTGTGGTGGACGACGCCATTGTAGTTATTGAAAACGTAGAGCGTATTATGCACGAGGATAACCTCCCCGTGCGCGAAGCCACTCTCAAAGCCATGAGCGAAGTTTCCGGCCCGGTGGTAGCCATTGTACTGGTGTTGTGTTCGGTATTTGTGCCGGTGGCGTTTATGGGCGGCCTTACCGGGGTGATGTATAAGCAATTTGCTATCACGATTGCGGTGTCCGTCGTTATTTCGGGTCTGGTGGCCCTTACGCTTACGCCGGCACTTTGTGTGCTGCTGCTTAAAAAACAAGCGCGCCCCACGCATGGTTTTTTCTATCAGTTTGATAAATGGTTTGATACCCTCACGCAACAATACGGCAAACTGGTTAGCTTTATCCTACATAAAGGAGTGGTATCTGCGGTCATGATGGGGATTCTGGTACTGGGTATTTGGGGTTTATTTAAAATAGTACCCGGCAGTTTGCTCCCTACCGAAGACCAAGGTATTATTATGGTGGCTGCGCAGTTGGATCCGTCCTCCTCCCTCTCCGCTAGCGATAAAGTGTCTAAAGAAATGGAAGACGTTTTGCTCTCTATCCCGTCGGTAGAAAAAGAGATGACGTTTGCCGGTTTTGATATGCTTACCGGCGCGCAAAAGAACAACGCGGTGGCTTCGTTTGTAATGTTAAAACCGTGGGAGGAGCGCAAAGCCAAGAACGAATCGGCCCTTGCTACCGTTGCGCAAGTGTACCAAAAATCCCAACAACAAGTACCGGGCGCGCTTGTGATGCCGTTTAACCCACCGCCCATTATGGGGATGAGTACCACGGGTGGTTTGGAAGGCTATATCCAAAACCGCTCGGCCGGTGGATCAACGGAACTGGCTATGCAGCTTAATAAATTCTTAGAAGCCGCCCGCAAACGGCCGGAACTGACCAGTGTGTCGTCTTCGTTCTCGGCCTCGGTACCGCAATATTCGCTTAGTGTGGACGAAGTAAAAGCGCAATCCATGGGTGTATCGTTGGACGCGTTGTACACCACCTTGCAAGGTACATTTGGTAATATGTATATCAACGATTTTACCTACATGGGCCGCAGCTTTAAGGTGATGATGCAGGCCGAGGGCGAGTACCGTGCCCGGCCGGACCAACTTAGCGGCATTTACGTAAAATCCAGTAAAGGTTCCATGGTGCCGCTTTCTTCGTTAGTTACCTTAACGCCTTCGTTAGGGCCGGATATTGTGGAACGCTTTAACGTGTTCCCCTCTGCCAAAGTGATGGCAAGCCCGGCACCGGGGTATAGCTCGGGCGACGCAATCCGCGCCGTGGAAGAAACCGCCAAAGAAACATTAGACAGCGGTTTTACGCTAGCTTGGACAGGTACGACCTACCAGGAAAAACTGGCCGGTAGTTCTTCGGCCTCCGCGCTGTTACTTGGGATGTTGGTGGTGTTTTTAATTCTGGCCGCGCAATATGAAAAATGGAGTTTGCCTGTTGCGGTACTTTTAGCTGTTCCGTTTGCGTTGTTTGGGGCGTTATTAGGAACGTGGATACGCGGGCTATCTAACGATATTTACTTCCAAATTGCGCTCGTGGCCCTGGTGGGGTTGGCAGCCAAAAACGCTATTTTGATTGTAGAATTTGCGGTACTTTTAAAAGAGCAAGGTATGAACAAAGCGCAGGCGGCGTTGCACGCCTCGCTGCTACGTTTCCGCCCGATTGTAATGACCTCCTTGGCCTTTATTTTAGGGTGTGTGCCCTTAGCTATTAGCTTTGGGGCCGGGGCGGCCAGCCGCCACGCCATTGGTACGGCGGTGGTGTGCGGGATGTTAATTGCCACGGGTGTTGCGCCTATGTTTGTGCCGTGGTTCTTTACGTTATTTGCAGGGAAAGATAAACAGGAGCAAAAATGAAGCTTATACATTTAGTAACGGCCTGTGCCGTTTTAACAGCCGGATGCACGTTAGGCCCCAATTATAAACGCCCGGAGGCTGATTTGCCTACGGGAGCGGCGGCTGAAAATTACAATGTGTTTACCCAGCAAAACTGGTGGACCATGTTTGAAGATGACGTGCTCAACCACATGGAAGACACGGCCCTTAAATATAACTGGGACTTAAAAGCCGCCGTAGCGCGTGTGGACCAAGCCCGTGCGGAGGTTACTGTGGCAGGTGCCAACCAACTGCCTAGCGTTTCCACGACAGGCACTACCGGCCGCGCCGGGGATGCGCAAGGCTCCGGCCAAGTGCAAAGCCGTGCCGGGCTTACGGCATCATTTGAACTGGATTTATGGGGCAAATACCGCCGCTTAAAAGAATCGGCCCGCGCTAAATTACTGGCTACCGAGGCCGCGCGCGATACGGTACGTCTGGCCCTCACGTCTGACGTAGCCAAACAGTATTTTATGATGCTGATGTTGGACCATCAAATTGAAATTGCCCAACAGACCGTGGAGGCCCGGCAAGAAAACGTACGCATCTACCAAAGCCGCTACGAAGCCGGCTACGCAACCGAGGTGGATTTACGCCGCGTGCAAGCCAATTTACAAAGTGTAAAAGCGCAAGAAGATACGTTGCGTTTGCAACTGTCCAAGACTGAAACCGCTTTAGCGGTGCTACTGGGCAAATCGCCCCGCGCGATTGTGGAAGAAAACATAACCCGCGGCAAACACTTAAATGAATTGACGCTGGTGCCCAACGTGCCCGCCAATTTGCCCTCGGACTTGTTGGAACGCCGACCGGACGTGATGACGGCTGAACAAAATTTAATAGCCGCTAACGCCGATATTGGTGTGGCCCGCACCGCGTATTTCCCCGATATTTCTTTAACCGCTGCCGCCGGATACGCTAGCAGTGCGCTAAACAGTTTGTTTGGCGGAAACTCCGGCGTGTGGAACTTAGGGGCCGGGTTATCTGCTCCCATTTTTGAGGGGGGAAAAATCAAGGCGCAAAATCAGCAGGCCGAGGCGAAATACCGCGAAATTTTGGCAGACTACCAAAAGACCTTACAACTGGCCTTTAAAGAAGCGTTGGACGCCCTTAATTCCAACCAAATGTACCGCCAAATTTACGATTCTTACTTGGCCCAAACCAATGATATGCGCCGCAGTTACGAGCTTACCAAACAGCAGGAAGATGCGGGCTTAATCGGCGTAACGGACCTACTGAGCGTAGAGGAAACGCTGTTATCTTCGGAGATGAATTTATCCACGGCGCGCAAGAATGAATTAGACGCGGTGGTGGATTTAGCCAAAGCGTTAGGCGGCGGCTGGACGGAGAGTGATATAAAGGCCGCGGATAAAAAGTAACGATACCACGCGAAGTTTTATAAAAGAAAGAAGGAACACAAGAGATTATCATCCTGAATTTATTTCAGGATCTCCACCTTAAATGTTCTTTCTTTCTTTTTTGGTAGCATTATATTTTAACATAGTAAACATAATATATATTTGTTGTGTAGCTTTATTGGGGTTCGTAGCAAAGACAAGGGTTCTGTTCTCCACATAAAGATTTCCCAGTTGTGCTATGTGTATATTGCTGACAAAATGTTTGAGCTGCATAATTGTCTTTTGCATAAGCACAACAAAGAAATCGATCGTGATTCAGATATTGTTGTAGTGAAAGCACAGGTTTATCAGAACTGCAAACAATTCGTTGATCACTTTTAGCTTCAGGAAGAACACTATAGCAATAGATATTGTTTTTTATGTTAACCTTTTTGTTTGAAACAGGAAATGTCAAAATTAAATCAGCGGCATCTTCTGCAAAGAATCCGTTTGATAAATAATACACTTTTTGGGCTTTTACTACTTGTGATAAAATGGAAAGAGATTCCATTGCTTTGCTTTTATAAATAGCCTTTTGGTATTGCGGCACGGCCACCGCGGTCAATATACCAATAATCAGTACTACTACCAGTAGTTCAATCAGCGTAAAGCCGCGTGCTGTTCTGTCTATATTGTCATCCTGAACTTGATTCAGGATCTCCTCCTCTTTATTCAATGTTTGATTAAGGTGGAGATGCTGAAACGAGTTCAGCATGACAGTTTTTATATTGTTTGTTTTCATATTATTTTCCTTTTGCTTCATGGTCGGATTAGCACAACAAAAACGGCCGTTTTGCTAATCTGCGAACGAGTAGATTAACAAACAGCCGCGGCTTATCGTACATGACGATAAACGCTCGGCACAAAACAACAGGTTTGCAATTCCTATCATTTTGTGCCTAGTATCGGCTATTTTTGACTCGTTCGCGTGTATTTTTACACACACCATACCTCACGTATGGTTTCAAAAACAGAAAAAAGCAATTGTAATTTTTGCGCCTAACGCGCGGGGTATAAATCCTCCTCAAAAAATATACTTTATTATAACAAATTGCTACAATAAAAGTATGACAACCACCCCTTTAAGCCCGCTAGACGGGCGTTACGCCGCTAAACTGACCGCCCTGTCGCAAACCATGGGCGAGGATGCACTGCTCTTTGCCCGCGTTCGTGTGGAGCTTACTTGGCTAAGCGTGCTGTGCAATCTTAAACTGCCCGGCGTAAAAAAATTATCTGCGGCTGAGCAGAAAATTTTAACTAATGTATGCAATTTATCCGCGCAAGATTTGGCACTGATCCGCTCCCTGGAAACCACGGGCTACGGCAAAATTCCCGCCACCCGGCACGACGTGAAAGCCGTGGAGTATTTCCTGCGCGTAAAACTTGCCAAAACCCCCTTAAAGGACCGTTTGCCCTTTATCCATTTTGCCTTAACCAGCGAGGACGTCAACAGTGTTTCCTACGCCTTGCTCCTCAGTGAAGGCGTAGAAAAAGCCTTGCTCCCCGCGCTTGAAAAACTACAGAAAACGCTCTTACAACTTTCCAAAAAAGAGGCCCGCAGTGTGCTTTTGGCCCGCACGCACGGCCAACCTGCCGTACCAACGACCTTTGGCAAAGAAATGCGCGTGTTTGAAACCCGCCTTGCGCGCCAAATCCGCACGCTTAAACAAGTGCAAATTTCGTGCAAATTGGGCGGGGCCGTGGGCAATTTTAACGCGCACTATAGCGCGTTCCCGTCGGTCAATTGGCCGCGCGCCGCCCACCAAGTGCTTAGCACGCTAAACAAAGGGCGCAAAGTTAAACTCTTTTTGAGCCCCGTTACCACGCAAGTGGACAACCGCGACGCCTACGCCGAACTTTTTGACAACCTGCGCCGCATCAACGTTATTTTAACGGATTTTGCGCGCGATATGTGGCACTACATTTCCGCCGGGCTGGTGACCCAACAAACCGTAAAAGGAGAGGTCGGCTCGTCCACCATGCCGCAAAAAGTAAACCCGATTGATTTTGAAAATGCCGAGGGTAATTTGCAGCTTTCCAGTACGCTGTTAGATTTTTTGGCAAACAAACTTCCCGTTTCGCGTTTGCAGCGCGACCTCACGGACTCCACCGTTTTGCGCAACATCCCGGTGGCGTTTGGGCACGCACTGGTGGCGTATGAGTCGCTACTGAAAGGGCTGTCCAAAATTGCGTTTGATAAACAAGCCGCGCGCGCGGAACTTGCTGCACACCCCGAAGTATTGGCCGAAGCCATCCAAACCATTTTGCGTGCCTACGGCTGCCAAAACGCTTATGAACTCTTGCGCGATTTTACCCGCGGCCGCCACTTAACGGCCGCGGCTCTCACCGATTTTATAGACGGGCTCAACATTCCTGCCCCCGTCAAAATGCAACTGCACATGTTAGAGGCAGAAAAATACCTGGGCCTTGCGCCCAAACTTGCGGAGGAAAATTATGATTGATTTAGTATGCGGCGGCCAAGCCGGCGACGAGGGAAAAGGCAAAATCGCGGCCTATCTTTCTTATAAAGGGAGTTACGATTATTGCGTGCGCGTAGGCGGCCCCAACGCGGGCCATACCGTCGTGCAAAACGGTGTTTCCTACACGCTTAAAAATATCCCGTCCGGGTTTTTAAACCCCAAAACCAAACTTGTTTTGGGCGCGGGCGCCTACACAAAGACCGAGTGGCTTTTAGACGAAGTCAAAAAAACAAGCACCCAAGACCGCCTGATTATTGACCCCTACGCCGTGCTGATTACCGACGAACAAACCGCCGCCGAACGCGGCGCGGCGCACTTTATGAACAAAATTGGCAGCGTAGGCACCGGGCTAGGACAGGCGGTTAAAGAGCGCATTGAACGCAGAGAAATTAAATTTGCCAAGGACGAGCCGCTACTCAAAGATTATATTGCGGACGTGCCCGAGCTGTTAAACGGCTGCTTAGACAAAGGCGGCCACATCCTTTTAGAAGGCACGCAAGGCATCAAACTCTCGCTGCTGCACGGGGAATATCCGTTTGTTACCTCGCGCGATACCACCGCCAGCACCTTTCTAGGTGAGGCTGGCCTCGGCCCCAAGTCCGTGCGGGACGTGTACGTCGTATTCAAGCCCTACATCACGCGCGTGGGCCCGGGCCCGTTGGAAAAAGAAATGTTTGACGAAAAAGAACTGGAAATTTACCACACCAAAGGGCACGAAATCGGAAGCGTCAGCAAACGCTTGCGCCGCGTGGGCGAGTTTGAGTGGAAGTCCGCCGCGCGTGCCATCATGATTAACAACTGTACCAAAATTGCCATTACGCATATTGATATGTTTGAAGGAAACGATTGCGTGAAAGACCCGCGCGAATTTACCGCACAGGCCAAGGCGTTTTTGCAAGACTTACAAAAGTTAAGTGATAAAACGTATCCGCACCCGAAAATTGCGTTAATCTCTACGGGCCCGGACATGGAAGACACGCTCGTTCTGTAGGTCCGCGCTCAAACAGTTTCCAAATTTGAGCCCTTAGCCGCCGATTTGCCCACCTCGCGTACCTGCAATGCTACGCATTGTCTTGCAGACGTACGCCACGGGGCAACATACGGCGGCTAGTTTGCCTTCAGCAAGGACCCGATTTGAAAATAGAGACATTTGCCAAAGCTTGTGAAAAAGTTGTTTTAGTGCCAGCTATCATTTCCAAAAGATTTATTTAATATTTTTTTGCAATAGGCTCCCTCTGCAAATGAAGTGGTATTTTGGGAGAAATCTTCCACACATGTAATTGTGTAGTTTCCATTTGGTTTTAGATCAACATAGAAGCCAGCCCCAGTATAAGGACCGGATATTCTCCCCATCATAATATGTTTACTTTCGCCGCTATATAATTGTAAGGACCAGTCACTATTGGATTTTGTATCCAAAATATAGTTAGTGTGCCATTTTGTAGATTTACTAAATGGAATTTCTATATCCAATTGTTCAAATTTAGTAGGATATTGTCCGTTTGCTAGGTAGTATGCTTGTGTGGCTTGAGTAACAGTTTTTAATAACGTAAGCGCCTCTGTAGCCTTGCTTTTTTCTACTGCTTTTTGATATTGCGGCACGGCCATGGCCGCTAAAATACCAATGATTAAGACAACTACCAATAACTCAATGAGCGTAAAGGCGTGAGTTGTTATCTCCCGCCCTTGTGGAGGGAGTACCGCCGTAAGGCGGGGTAGGAGGGGCCATAAGGTCTTTTTCCAATTTAGCCCCTCTTTTGTCGCTGCCGCGACACTTTCCCTACAAGGGGAACAGATGACTACATTTTGCGTGAAACCCCGCCGGGTGTTTTTTTGATTCATATTTATTTCCTTTTTTATTTCCCGGGCCCGGCACCAATAAAAAACGGCTTATTATACCGAGCCTCTGAGAAGTTGACGCAATATAATAGCCGTGGTCTGCCGTAAAACGGCAAACGCTCGGCACAAAATTCTCCGGGAGCTACCCATTAAATTTTGTGCCTATAACGCCCATTTTTGACTTCTCAGAAAGTTTATTTAACTAGCCTGTACCCTCACGGTACAGTTTCAAAAACAGTAAAAAACAATTGTAGGCCTAATAGACAAAAATCTGGGTGATTAGGTCTAAATATGTGGTTTGCTAAGTAACTTTTTTATCAGTTTAATCCGTCTCTCCCTAATTAGGCCCGAATGTATCCTTACCTTGCTCTTTAATTGACTAAAATAACCCT
>JAZRAH010000017.1:0-17745 GCA_045634505.1 Elusimicrobiaceae bacterium | reverse complement strand
GTAATAACTATGTGATATTTACAATAGTAAACACAATGTCCCTGCTTATAAAGTTTCATACTATACATTGTAGCAGAAGATTCAGGGGGAACTCCCTCCACGGGCTCACGCCCGTGGGGTCAAGTGCGGTGCTACCTGAATGTTTGCCGTTTGTACGGCAGACTACGGCTGTTATACTTTGGGTCTTCCTCAATGAACTCGGGCATAGGAGCCGTTTTTGCATGCGTTTCCAGAGGCGGAACAAATTGAAATTATAGGTTGGGTGCAACCCAACGTTAAAAAGGAGACGTATCATGCAAAACAAAAATCAACCCGTCATTGCGAGGAGCACCGCAACGAAGCAATCTAATCAAAACAAAAAAGGCTGTCATTCCCGAACGCTCTTATCGGGAATCTACAACGCATGCTGTTGTCAAATGAAGAAAAATGCTTTATTAAATAGGTGCGTGGAAGATCCCCGAGTCCTGCGGACGGCAAAATCGGGGATGACATCTTGCGTTACAACAGCCCACGGCTTTACCGCCCGTTCCGTCACCCCGACCCTACGGGCGGCAATCTATGCGGGGTATAGCGGGCGTCCCGGCTTTACCCTCATTGAGCTCCTTGTCGTCGTGCTCATTATCGGCATTTTAGCCGCCGTGGCGTTGCCACAATACCAAAAGGCCGTCTATAAGAGCCGTGCCGCGGAGGCAGTAGCCATGCTTAGTGCTATTAGCCAAGCCCAGGAAGTGTATTATTTGGCCAATGGAGAATATACGGATGAGATTAGTGAGCTAGATATAAGTGTGCCTGATGAGTTAATAGGAAACCTGTTATTTACTGAAAGGTATTCCTATCTCTGTAAAGAAAAAAGGACCTGTAGTGCGGTAGTTAAGAATAAAAATATGCCTAATATTGAATTTAATCTAGCGCATAGCAAGGTATCAGGTGGTATTTTCGCCGGGAAAAAATATTGTAATGTATACGGATATCCTACCGGCAAAAATGATACTGCTAAACAAATTTGCCAAAGTATGGGGAAGGAAGATACTACGCTAAACGAAGATTGGTTTAAGGGGAAATACTTTCAGTTAAATTAAGGAATTTATTTTTCCCGGCTTTTGCGCTTCATCTCCTTCCACACGGCGAGAGCCTCTTCGGGGCTTTGCGCTTTTACGTCCCCAAATACGTGCGGGTGGCGGTAGTGCAATTTATCATATAGCCCTTGGATAACGTCGTCAATGGTAAACAGGCCCTCTTCTTTGGCTATTTGCGCGTGCAAAAGTACTTGTAAAAGTACGTCGCCCAGTTCTTCTTGCATATTGGCGGCGTCTTTATGCTCAATAGCGGCTATTAACTCTTCGCTTTCTTCGCGCAAGTTTTTAATTAAACTTTCGTGGGTTTGCTTTTTATCCCACGGGCAACCGTTCGGGCCGCGCAAAATGGCAAAAGTTTCTACTAAATCGTCAAAATTATTTTTCATAACTCCCTCAAAAAATGATATACAATTATTATATGAAAAAATTTCCCGCTATTCTGTGTGCGTTGCTGTGTGCGGCGTTTGCCGCGCAGGCTGAAATGACCGTGGTGCGTGTGGACGGCAAAAAAGTGTTTTTGGATACGTCCGAAGAAAAAACCGCACTGACTAAAGGGACGACGTTTAAGGTAATTGTATCGTCTGAAAAATTAACCAACCCCAAAACCGGTAAAAACTTGGGCGAAGTATATACCTATTCCGCCTTGGGCACCATTACCGAGGTGCAACCCCTCTACGCCATTGGCGAACTTCCACGTATGGACGGTGTAAGCGTGGGCAAAGCTGCCGTGTTAGAAGAAGTAAAACCGGTGGCCGTACCTGTGCAAACGGCCGACTCCGTGAAAAAATCTACGCGCCCGGTAACAACGTATCAACCGGTAGAGCAAAATGTGATTAGCGTAACGCAAGCCGACGTAACCGCGGCGGGGGCTAACAACATTATTACCCTTTCGGACAAACATGAAGTCACCGTGTTTACGCGCGGGGAAAAAGAAACTTTAAAACAGCAAATGGTCTTTGCGTTGCCGGAAGGGAAAAGAGGGCTATACGTGTCGGCGGCACCGGTGAAAGCGGGGCTGGCACAAATTTTTGTAGCGGTGTATCAGCCGGGCCAAGAAAAAATTTCCACGTTGGTATTAGAAAATAAAAACGGGAAATTGGAACAAGCGGCAACTCTCCCGTATTTCGTCAAAGAACTGGGGTGTGCAAACGCCAAAAAAGTGTGGGGCCAACGCCCCTTTGTGCTAGGCAACACGCCGGGAAACGCGCGCGAAATTGTATTTGAGAAAAATAAATTTGTAGCCGGCGGCGAAACGTTTAACACGCGTCATAACTGGTTAGCGGGGCTAAATTACTATCCCGTGGAAAAAGAAAGCGTAAACAATTTGATTTTTACCGCGCCCAACAGTACGCTACGTATGCAGTTGGACAACGGCAAAACGGCCGAGAGTAAAGACGTGTTTGGAACGGCGCCTTTGCGCGTAAGCTATAAACAGCAGATTTTAAAGTTTTTCCCCTCTATCCAAGTATTTGGCAAACCGGGGGAAGCTACCCTGGCCACTGTGGAAAACGGAACCAAGTTGGGGATTTTGAGCGAAACGTTTGGACAATATCAAAACGGGAAAATCCATTTTTTGGATTACGAAAAAGGACGGTTGCAAATTACCGATACGGTGGAACTTTCGGGCGTGGTGTATGACACCGCTTGCACCGATACCGCGGTATTAACCGCCGAGGTATTGCCCAACGGCACCAGCAGTATTGTAGAAATTTTAAAATAAATGCAGGAGAAGTTAACGTGGCACAATCAACAGAAAAAATTGATGTTTTAGATAAAGGTTTTGTACGCTTAATTGATTTTATGGGCGGTGATGACCGGGCTGTGCAAGCGGCGCGGGTATCGTTTGGGGCGGTATCTAAAGGGCCGGAACAAGACAAACGGCTCATTAAGTATTTAATGGAACACGCGCACCATACGCCGTTTGAACACTGCTATTTTCAGTTTCATATTTGTTGTCCTATTTATGTGGCCCGCCAATGGATGCGCCACCGCTGGGGATCTTACAACGAGGTAAGTGCCCGCTACACCGAAGTAAAAGACGAATTTTACATTCCCGCCACGTTCCGCGGGCAGGACACCAAAAATAAACAGGGTTCGGTGGCTACTTCCAGCTTAGACCAAGAGAAACTACGCAAAATTTACGAGGACAGCATTGAGGCGTCCTACGCGGCCTATCACAAACTGATTGAAGCCGGCGTGGCGCGCGAAATGGCCCGCGGCGTTTTGCCGGTGTGCCAATATACGCAGTTTTATTGGAGCGTCAACGCGCGCAGTTTGTTTAACTTTTTGTGCTTACGTACCGACGCACACGCCCAGTATGAAATCCGCGTGTATGCTAACGTAATTGCCGATATCGTCAAAGAAAAAATGCCGTGGGCGTGGGAAGCGTTTGAAGCACTCAATAAACAGCTCCCGCTCGGCGGCGCATAAGGGGATTTATGAGAGTACTGGGGATGATTATGGCCGGCGGAAAAGGCGAACGCCTTTATCCGCTCACCAAGGACCGTTCTAAACCGTCTGTCCCGTTTGGCGGGAAGTATCGTATTGTGGATTTTGTATTGTCCAACTTTATAAACTCGGGTATTTTTTCGTCTTATGTGCTTGTTCAATACCTTTCCCAAAGTTTAATTGAATATCTGCGCACTACCTGGCGCACCGAAGGGATTGTGGCCGACCACTTTTTAACGTGCGTGCCGCCGCAAATGCGCCTGGGGGAAATTTGGTACCGCGGCACGGCCGATTGTGTGCGCCAAAATATCAACCTGGTCAAAGATTTTGCGCCGGATGTGGTGGCTATTTTTGGCGCGGACCATATTTACCGCATGGACGTGCGGCAGATGATTGATTTCCACGTGGCGCACAAGGCAGACGTAACCGTGGCCGCCAATACCGTGCCGCTGGAAGCCGCCAGTGCATTTGGCGTACTGGGCACGAATGCCGACGGGCGCATTGTGGAGTTTAACGAAAAACCCGCTAAACCGCAGTGCATCCCCGGCGACCCGAAACACGCCTATGCCTCCATGGGTAACTACATTTTTAATACCGATACGCTTTTGCAAGTACTCCAAAAACGCTTTGCCGATACGCCGGCGTTGGATTTTGGCAAACATATTTTGCCTAAAATTTTGACCGACTACCGCACCTATGCGTATAACTTTCAAAGCCAAAAATTGCCCGGCGGCAAACCGTACGAAGAGGCCGGCTACTGGCGCGACGTGGGCACGATAGAATCTTTTTGGCAAACGCACATGGATTTATTAGGGGCTAAGCCTAAGCTAGACTTGGATAACCCCAAATGGCCTATCAGCACCACTTTACACCGTGTACCGCCTACTAAATTTTTGGGCGGCAGTGTAACGAACTCTTTAATTGGGGACGGCTGCGTGATTAACCCCAAAGCCAAAATTAAAAACTGCGTCATTAGCGACAGCGTAATTATTGGCGAAGGCGCGGAACTGGACGGGTGCGTGATTATGGATAATTGTGAAATTAAAGCCGGGTGCAAACTGAAAAAAGTAATTATGGACCGCTTTAACACCATTGCCCCGCACCAAACCATTGGGCTGGATTTAGAGAAAGATTCGCAAAAATACTATATTGACCCTTCGGGCATTATTGTACTGCCGCGCGGGAAAAATAAGTTTTAACAAATCGTCATCCTGAAAGTGTTTGAGTGGCTCTGCCTTCATTCATATTTATAACAAGGAAGAGATCCTGAATCAAGTTCAGGATGACACAATGAAATATGCAAGCACATATTTTTTATAATACCGCCGTTCCCAAATACTTGCGCCGCACGGGGCTGTATGTGCGTGCGCTGGAAAAGGGGCTTAAAAAACTGGCCCGGCAACACATAGAGGTAAACGTCATTTTTGTGGGCGAGCGGGAAATCCTACGCGTCAATAAACAGTATTTGGGGCATAATTACGTGACGGATGTCATTTCGTTTAATAACGAGCGTCCCCCCGTGTTACCGCCCGGCGAGGCGTGGGGGTTTGGCGATATTTTTGTGTGCTACCCGGTGGCGCGCAAAAATGCTAAAAAATTTAAACACACCATTTTGCAGGAAATGATGATGTATGTAACGCATGGCGCGCTGCACTTATCGGGCATGGACGACCATGAGCCGCAAGACAGGGCCGAAATGGACCGCCAAGCCGAAAAGATTATTAAAGACGTATTAAACTAGATTTGTGAATTTTTACCGGGAGGTAAGAACTTAAAATAGAACTGAATTTTTAATCTGTTTTTGAACCGTATGCTAGGCATACGGGGCGGTTGCAACAGCAACCCTCTGGAAAGTCAAAAACAGCTGTTTATAGGCACTGCACTGACAAGCTGATCCCTTGATAGGTGCGGTGCCGACTGTTTGCCGTTTCTACCCGCGGGTAGAACGGCAAACGACGGCTGTTATAGGGGATGTCTTTCCAGAGGTCCCGTGTAATGGCCGTTTTTTTATGGCCCGGGACCTGGTAAATATAGTAAGAGGAAATGATTATGACATTTAAAAACACCCGGCGGGGAAATACGCAAAAAGTAGTAAATAAAAATTGTCATTCCCGAATGTCTTTGTCGGGAATCTCCACCACTTTAACGTGGCAAAAAGCAGATCCCCGACAGAAACCCTCGGGGATGACGCTTCATTTAATACCCCCTCACCCGGCCTTTGGCCACCCTCTCCCTCAAGGGGCGAGGAAAACAGCCCACGGCTTTACGTCCCGCCCCTCGTCACCCCGCAGGGTTGGTATGCGGGAACCAGGTAAGGGGGGCGTAAATAAGGCAACCTTATTGGATAACCCCCCATCGGCACTGTGTGCCACTTCCCCCACACTAGGGGGGAAGTCAACAACTCGCGGGTTTACCCTTATTGAACTCTTAGTAGTAGTACTCATCATTGGTATTTTGGCGGCGGTGGCTGTGCCGCAATACCAAAAAGCGGTGGATAAGGCACGGGCAAGTGAGTTGTTTGCTATCGTGAAAAATATAAAAGTACAACAGGAAGTCTTTTATTTAGCCAATGGGCACTATGCCGCCGATTGTGAAGAACTGGGGGCCGATTTGCCAAGCGGATTTGAAAAGAGGGAAAATAGTACCGCTTATGATTTAGTAAAAGGAAATTATCAAATTATTTTACACTGTAAAAACGGAAACAATCCGCGGATTATGAGTACTTTGAGTGCGGGGTCGTTATTTGTATCTATAGAAGCTTTTTTTGATCATTATGCGGATGAAGATGTCGCCAATAATATAGACAAAGGACAGCAAGGCAGAGCATTTTGTTATTTTCGATCCTATGATTCTGCTACTGGTTCTTATCCCATTAATGAGCGAGCCGGTGCGGTGTGTAAGTCTTTGGGGAAAGAAAAAAGGAACGAGGGTAGTTACTGGCTATAAATCTACCAGTTTATTCCCCGCCTTATGGGCGGGGATTTTTATGGGTTCATTACAACTCATCAAAACTAGCACTCTAAAAAGGGGGTTGACAAAAATAAAATAATTACTTATAATCTTAGCAGGTAGGATTTGGGAGTGCTAAAATAAAAACATTACTCCCGACGGTAAAATCCCCCCAAGAGAGCTAAGCACCATGCGTATTTTAAAACCGGAAGTAGCCAAAGCACGTAAAGAAAAAATCTTGCGTTGGGTGGTACAACAATATGTGGAAACCCGCCGCCCGGTCGGCTCGCAAATGATTGCCGACGGCGTTTTAAAGGATGTTTCCAGTGCTACCATCCGCAACATTATGGCCGAACTGGAGCAAGAGGGGTACCTCTATCAGCCGCATACTTCCGGCGGGCGTATCCCCACGGATAAGGCCTACCGCTATTATGTGGACTATTTGGCTAACGTGCAAAAAATGGCCGCCAAAGAGCGCGAGCAAATTGAAAAACAATATGATGCCCGCGTGAGTGAGGTTAATAATATGCTCGTGCAAACCTCACGGCTACTGGCTATGCTCTCCGGGGCGGCCGGGTTTGTTTATACGGCCCAGGTGGACGACCAACGTATCCAACGCTTGGACTTTATCCCCTTGGCCCCCGGGATGATGCTTACGGTCCTAGTAACCGAGTCCGGCGCGGTGCGCCACTGGCCGGTGCATATGGCACAAGTTATTTCGCCCGCCAAACTGCAAGTTTTAAGCCGTTTTATTAACGACGAAATTGCCGGGCATACACTGGCCGAAGCGCGCCAAATTTTGTGGCAGTATTTGCACTCCGGACACCGCGAACTGGCCGGAGTAGCCGACGTAGCAAGCCAAGTGCTAAAGGATATGGAGCGTCCGCAAACCGGCGGCGATGAACTATATGTAGAGGGCATTGGGCGGCTGTTGGAGAATACCTCGCAAGAGGATTACGAAGATTTAAAACAAATGATGCGCGTAGTGGAAGAGCGGGACCGGTTTTCCTCGCTGTTAAACGAAAAAATGGCCGAGTTGGATAAAAACAACAAGCGTTTAAGCGTGTCTATCGGTAGCGAAAACGCCACGCCTGAACTTAAAAATTTAAGCATTGTTTCCACCGCGTGCCGCGTGGGCGATAAAACGGTAGGCATGCTGGGCATTATCGGCCCCAAACACATGGAATATACAAGGGTAATGTCCTTAGTGAATTACATTGGCAGTTTGCTGGAAGCCTCCATGAACACATGGAACGCACTGCCTTTGGAGGACGAAGATTTATGAGTAAACATAAAAAACATAACATCAGCCCCGAGGAATTGGCGCAGGAACAAGCGCAGGAGCAAGCCGAAGAATTGACTTGTGAAACTGCCGAAGCCCCCGCTAAAACCGACGAGCCCGATTACCGCGACCAATATGTACGCTTGTACGCGGAGTTTGACAACTATCGTAAACGCACCGAGCGCGAAAAAGCGGCCCTGATCGCCTACGGCAAAAAAGATTTTGCCCTGAAAATGTTGCCTATGTATGAAGTGTTACTGCGGCAACAAAAGGCCTTGCAAGACGGCAACACGCAGGACCCCAAAGCCTTGCAAGACGGGATGCGCATGATACTTACGGAGCTAAACAAAGCGTTTAGTGCCGAAGGCATCCAAAAAATGGACGTGCTGGGAAAACCCTACAACCCGGACACCCAGGAAGTAGTGGCCTCTATCCCCGCGCCCGCAGAAAAAGAAGGCCTAGTCATAGACGAAGTGAAAATGGGATTTATGATGAACGGCCAAGTGTTGCGCCCGGCCAGTGTAGTGGTAGGACAAACCAAAGAAGAAAACTAATTTACAAATTTCAATCAAAGGAGAAGTATTATGGCTAAAATTATTGGTATTGACTTAGGAACTTCCAACACCGCCGCCGCGGTCATGGAAGGGGGCAGAGGAACAATTATTCCGTCTGCCGAAGGTAGCTCCATTGGCGGGAAAGCGTTTCCGTCTTATGTAGCGTTTACGAAAGACGGTCAGCGTTTAGTGGGTGAACCGGCCCGCCGCCAGGCCATTGCCAACCCGGAAGGGACGGTAACGGCTTTCAAACGCAAAATGGGTGAAAATTTTAAATACAACTTGCGCGGACAGGAATTTACCCCCCAACAACTTTCCGCTTTCGTCTTGCAGAAAGTTAAAAAAGATGCCGAGGCCTTTTTGGGCGAACCGGTGGAAAAAGCTGTTATCACCGTGCCGGCGTATTTTAACGATAACCAACGCCAGGCCACCAAAGACGCCGGACGTATTGCGGGCTTGGAAGTGGTCCGCTTGGTAAACGAACCGACCGCCGCGGCTTTGGCGTTTGGGATTGATAAAGCCGGCAAAGAACAAAAAATTATGGTCTTTGACCTCGGCGGTGGGACGCTGGATGTAACCATTATGGAAATGGGCAAAGAAGGTACGTTTGACGTACTGGCCACCTCCGGCGACACGCAACTGGGCGGTACGGATATGGATAACGCCATTATCAAATGGATGACCGACGATTTCCGCAAACAAACCGGCATTGATTTGGCCAATGACAAACAAGCCGCGCAACGTTTGAAAGATGCCGCCGAAAAGGCCAAAATTGAACTTTCCACCACCATGGAAACGGACATCAACTTGCCCTACATCACGGCCGGGGCCGACGGTGCCAAACACTTGGAAATGAAACTTTCCCGCGCCAAACTGGAAAGCTTGGTGGACGATATTGTAAAACGCTGCGGTAAATCCGTCAATCAAGCGTTAAGCGACGCCGGACTTACCACCAGCCAAATTGACCGCATTATTTTGGTCGGCGGGCCGACCCGTATGCCGATTGTGCAAAAATATGTGGAAGACTTGGTGGGCAAAAAGATTGAACGCGGCATTGACCCCATGGAATGTGTGGCCATTGGTGCGGCTGTCCAAGCTGGTATTTTAACCGGGGAAGTAAAAGACGTCTTATTGCTAGACGTTACGCCGTTGTCTTTGGGTTTGGAAACTTTGGGCGGTGTGTGCACGCGGCTCATTGAACGCAACACCACTATCCCGGTGCGCAAAACGCAAGTATTTTCCACCGCTTCGGACAATCAGCCCGCAGTAACCATTAACGTACTGCAAGGCGAACGCCCCATGGCGAAAGACAACGTGCCGCTGGGTAAATTTGACCTGGATGGTATTCCGCCCGCTCCGCGCGGCGTGCCGCAAATTGAGGTAACGTTTGATATTGACGCCAACGGTATTTTGAACGTAACCGCTAAAGATTTGGGTACGCAAAAGGAACAACATATTACCATTACCTCGTCCAATAAATTAAGCGACGCCGAAGTGGATAAATATGTAAAAGAGGCCGAAAAATTTGCCGAAGAAGATAAGAAACAAAAGGAAGTAATTGAGGCCAAAAACCAGGGCGACAGCGTGGTCTTCCAGACCGAAAAAGCTATGAAGGATTATGGCGATAAGGTCAGCCAGGAAGAACGCGGCAAAATTGAGCAAGCGTTAAGCGACCTCAAAGAAGCCCTCAAAGGCGACGACGCGGCGCGCATTAAATCCGCTACCGACGCGGCCTTGCAGGCCAGCCAAAAATTGGGCGAAGCCATGTACAAAGCCCAACAAGGCGCGCAGGCCGGTGCGGCCGGGGCCCAACAAGCCGCCGGAGCCCAGCCCGGGCCGGATGCGGCGCACGCCAATGGTGCAAAAGACGACGTTGTAGAAGCCGAAGTAGTAGATAAATAAGTTTCGGTTGGAACGCATAAACGCCCGCCTCGCAAAGGCGGGCGTTTTGTGCTATAATATGAGTACAATTTGAATCTGTTTTTGGAAGCGTTTAAGAAACGCGAACCCTAATCATTAGGGGGCTAGTTACTCCAAAAACAACCGCGTAAGGTGTAAGATTATGGGCCTTCGAACCCCATATTTTTACGCCGAACGTTTATCGTTTTGTACGGTAATCTACGGTTGTTGTGTTTGTGTTCTGTAACTAGCCCACAGATGCAATAACCGTTTCTTGTTATACGTTTCCCAAAGTAGGGCCTAATAGAACTTTTTGTTGGTGATACCGTCTTAGAAATGATTTAATATTATTTTTGGAGTCAGGTATGATAAAAAAGTATGCCGTAAATGTGGTAGTGTAGACATTATAAAATGGGGCAAATATTTAGGGAAACAGCGCTACAAGTGTACTACTTGTGGTGCTGTTTTTACGTTAGGTAAGAAATGGAGTGAAAAGGCCTACGAAGATTATTGTTTTAAAGGGCATAGTTACGAAGAGATAGCACTTGAGTATGGAAAAACTATGCGCGGGGTACAAAAAAGTTTTGATAGGTTACAAGTACAAACACTTTGTCCTATACTCAAAGACCAATACGTCAACGTATGTTTAGACGGGGTATATTTCGGGTGGAGTATTAGCTTTATAGTGCTTAGAGCCAATAGACAAAACATATACTTTGAACAAACCAGTGAAACAGTAGAACATATAGCCGAGTGCCTACGCAAAGCCGAGACATTGGGATATAGATACAAGAGTTTTACCATAGATGGCCGGAAAGGGGTAGTACAGATGTTACAAGAGTGTTATCCGGGAATACCTATCCAATACTGTCAGTTCCACCAAAAGAAGACGGTGCGGTATTATTTAACCAGAGAACCTAAGACTGAGTGCGGAAAGGTATTACAGAGGTTTTTAAGGCCATTAACACGCTATAGTAGGCAAGAGTTTGAACAAGGGTTACAATCCCTAGAACAACAATACAAAGAGTTTTTAGCAGAGCGTAATGAGCAAGGCAGGTATATGCACAGAAGCGTGCGCAGTGCATTTAGAAGTTTGAAGAAGAATCTACCGTATTTATTTACCTATAAAGAGGAACAATACAAGGACTTAAATATACCGAATACGACCAATACGTGTGAGGGATATTTTAGCCAGTTAAAAAGCAAGGTGAGGGTACATTCGGGACTAATCAGAGAAAGACGTATTAAACTGATAAAAAAGTTACTGTCTGAACCCCAAATTTAGACCCTGTCACCAACAAAAAGTTCCATTAGGCCGTAAATTGATTAAATAGTCGTCATTGCGAGCGTGAACGAAGCAATCCAGGTACTTTATAAGATTGCTTCGTCACTCTGTTCCTCGCAATGACGAAAATATAAGTCATGGCACGCCCTGACTTATAGCTTGCCATACTCTATAACGCCAACTATCTACTACCAAATCTCATCCACATAATTCCATCCTTGGCTTTTTAAACTTTCACACATGTAACGGCCAAAAGATTCCTGATTTGTGAAGCAATCATGTTCTATGGTATTAGTGGCAGGCGTAATACGCATATACAACACATATTTATAAGGCTTACGTGCTGCGGACACAGAACATTGGCCATCGCCACAAAGTGGTATCTCATATATAAAATCATTGGTTATGTAATTCAAACCGTTGCTATCCCAATGTCCGCCTGTCAAGTCCATAACAATACCACCAAAACCAGTGCCGCCGGCATATTCATCTCCTACGTAGGACAAGTCGTGGTGGTCCGCCCCTTTTTCCAATATATGCATTTGAAATATATTTTCAAATATTTTTATGTTGTGCAGTGCTTCTGTTAAACGGGCCTTTTCCACTGCTTTTTGATATTGGGGCAACGCCACCGCCGCCAAAATACCGATAATTAACACTACTATTAACAACTCAATCAGCGTAAACGCTTGTTTATTTTTCATTTTCTTGTCCTTTTAATGTTAGTCGGGCCCGGCAAGCAACAAAAACGGCTGTTTACCGAGCCTTGGACAAGGAAAACCCAATAAACAGCCGCGGTCCCCCGCCATGAAGCAGGAAACACTCGGTGCGACGAGAGTGTACATCCCCCATCGCACCTTAGAAACGGCTGTTTTTGGCTTGTCCGAAGCTCCTTACGAAGCATTCCCATATTCCGCATATGGTCTAAAAACAGGCTCAAATTGTATTTAGGCTATGTTGTCCCCTCCTAACCACAAGATAGTTTATTATAATAAAAATCATTTCCGGTGTAAATTGACAAAGGCGGCGGCTTCTATGCCCGCTTTCGCCCCACTGCCTGCGGCAATAATCGCTTGGCGGTAGTATTTGTCCGCGCAATCTCCGGCGGCAAAAATGCCCTCAATGGTGGTGTGGGTACGCTCGTCCGCTAGCACAAGGCCGCGGTCCGACAACGCCACTAACGAGTCCTTCAAAAACCCGGTTTGCGGGTCCGCCCCAATGGCTACAAATACGCCTTGGCATGCAATGTCCTGCGTGGCCCCGGTTTGCACGTTTTTCACGCGTAGCCCGGTTACGGCACCGTCGCCTAAAATTTCTTGCGGGACGCTGTTAAGTACAAATTTAATGTGCGGGTTTTTTTGCGCTTGTTCCACGGTTACTTGGTCCGCGCGGAACGCGTCGCGGCGGTGGATTAAATAAACCTCGGGGCAGAACTGCGCCAAAAATAACGCGTCCTCAAACGCGGTGTTTCCCCCGCCCACAACGCACACTTTTTTGCCGCGCATAAAAAACCCGTCGCACGTGGCACAGGCCGAAAGACCGTGGCCTTTAAATTGTTCCTCGCCGGCAATTCCCAGCCAGCGCGCTTTGGCCCCGGTAGCAATAATCACGCTCATAGCCTGATATTGCTTGCCGCCCGTGGTGGTCAGCGTGAAGGGCGCGTGTTCCCCCTCTATTTTGGCAATTTCATCCGTGGAAAATTCCACCCCCAGGCGTTTGCACTGCTTGTGCATATTGTCCATTAGTTCAAAGCCGCCGACCGGGTTTACAAAGCCCGCGTAGTTTTCCAGTTCACTGGTTTGCAAAAGCTGCCCGCCGGGTACGGCTCCGCCGCAAAGTAGCGGCTTGAGCCCCGCACGTACGGCGTAAATAGCGGCACTGCACCCCGCAGGGCCAGCCCCAATAATAATTAAATCGCGCTCATTCATTTGGTAAACTCCTTTTGTAACTCTTGATAAAATTCTACCGGGAAGCCCACCACGTTGGTGCGGCTGCCCACTATTTTTTCTACAAACGGGTCCTCGTTATCCTGCACGGCGTAGGCACCGGCTTTGTCCATGTGTTTACCGGCGTAATGGGCCAGTTGCTCGTCGGACAAGCGGCGTGCTTTGCAGTGGCTGACGTCGTAACCGTACACCAGTTGGTGGGTATCTTTGCACACTATACAGACCCCCGTATAGACGCTTTGCCAGGAGCCGTTTAACTTTTTTAAAATGCGTAGCGCGTCTTGTTGATCGCGCGGTTTGCCGATAATTTCCCCTTTGCAAAACACCAAGGTATCCGCGCCAATAACCGTGGCGGCGGGATATTTATTGGCTACGTCAAACGCTTTTTGGGTAGCCAGTTCCACCACGCGCGCCGAGGGGCGTTTTTTGGTGCTTTTTTCCGCGCATTGGGAAGGGATGATTTCAAATTTCTTCCCCAGACTCTTTAAAATTTCAATGCGCCGCGGGGACTTGGAAGCGAGGATGAGCATATTTATTTCTTCACAAACTTGGCGATAATGATGTAGCCCAAAATAAGCCCCAGTATGCCGCAAATGCTTACGTTGGCACTCAACGGATGAATCCCCACGCTATATACGCGCGTAAATACCCAACCGATTTTATCGGGCAGAAAATTACAGCAGTACTCTAAACCTAGCGCAATCACGCCGCCTAGGATACAAGTTAATAAAGCGAAAATAATTCCACGCATAAAAAACTCCCATACAAAGGTGAGATCCTGAGACCCCGTATTAAAACATTACGGGGCGCGGCTAGCGGTAATGCCGCGGTTCAGGATGACATATTAAATTAACTTAATGTTATTGTATCTTTTTTGATGGGGATTGGGGCATTTTGTTTGCCGTCCTCGGCGTCTGTAAGGACGCGGCGCATACTAAAAAACCCAAGCCCCGCCAAAATAGCCACCGCCCCCACTACGAGCCACGGGAGCGCCAGCCACGTAGGGGCCAGGGCGTCCGATAAAATCCCGGCTATAAAAAACCCGGCCGCCGAGCCAAAATTGTAAAACACCATCAGCATCCCCAAATACCGCCCGCGCGTTTCGCGACTGGCGATATTGGACACCAAGGTTTGCTCGCCGGGCATTACAATCAGCTCCCCCACCCCCGCTAAAAATACTCCTAGGCCAATGAGCCAAAAAGAACCAAAAAAGCCGACGGAGCCAAACCCAATGGCATAGAGCAAACAGCCTATTAGCATAGCCGTGGAAAGCCGGTGTTTAGCCATCCACTTTGTGGCCCATACTTGTAACAGTACAACCACCGCCCCGTTAATGGTAAAAAACCAGCCAATGTAATTTTCGGGCAGGTGCAAGTACTGTTTACAATGCACCGAAAGACCTACCACCAGTTGGGAATTGACTGCTGTAATCATCACGACGTAGAGGCAAATTTTAGCTAGGCGCGTATCTTTTAAAGACAAAAGCGTGGACACAAAACTGGGCTTGCGCCGCGCCTTAAGCACGCGTTTGCGGTCATGCACCAAGCGGGAGACGTACAAAATGGTAATCCCATAAAGTAGTGCGGTAAAAAAGAACGCGGTACTGTACGAGTAGCGCACCAAAAATCCACCCACCGCCGGACCTAAGGCCCACCCAATGTTAAGCCCTATGCGGATAATGCCAAAGGCTTCCACGCGGTTTTTGCCGGAGGTATTGTCGGTTACCCACGCATTGGCCGCCGGGCGAAAAAAGGCCCCTAAAAACGTAGTTAAAAAATACGTGGTCAGTACCCAAGCCGCATTGGCGTGGAGTTCAATGCATAGCCCTAAAGAAAACATCGCTAGGATTTGTGAGAACAACCCCCACATCATCACTTGTTTGCGGCCAAAGACGTCGGCCAGTTCGCCCGAAATGGCACTGGACACACAGCGCGACAACCCCGCCAGCGCAATAATTAGCCCGGCTACCGCGGGAGCTAAGTGGCGCTGCGTAATTAAATAAATGGTAAAAAACGGCAAGGACAGCCCATAACCAAACAGCAAAATGCCGTTGGCTACGCTGACAACAATCATACTGCGCCGGGTATATGCGTGCATGTATATATTGTAGGAAATTTCCTACCGCGCGCGCTTAACACTACCCGGACGTAACCCCGATATGTACTGTGTGCACGGCTTATGTACACCGCCTGCACAGGGAATATATACCCGGGGGTTACGCCCTGCGGTACCTTATTTACATATTGCCGCGCGAAAGGGTGTTCCGCGCCGCTAAAACCTATATAGGATTTAAACATCACACGGCCTAAGGAAGGGCGCATGCTTGGCTGTATGCAGAAACGTGCAAGTAGGGAACGCGGCGTACCGCTTGGCAGTTGGTTACGATTTTAGGTTTGCTAACAACTTAGCGGGGCGCATCCCCTTACTTTTTGTATTACTTGACGGCCGAAGTGCAACATAAGGTTGTTTCTGTAGGGATAGCGTAGCATATTTTGTTAGTTTTGTCAAGTATTTTGTTAGCAATGTTAAACGCGATTCAAAGAGGAAATGATAATAGTAGTAGAGGATATGGATATAAGGAGAGTAGCCACTGCGTGAGGTGGGGTTAAACGAAATTAGAAGTTACAAGCGGTTAGAGAGTGGCCCCACTGCGGGGTTAAGTACGACAAAAAAACGGATATAACGCGAGTAACCACTGCGTGAAGTGGAGTTAAACGAAATTAAAAAGAAACAGCATAGAGCAAGAAAGAATAACAAACTTATTTTTGTGTCAGGCTTACACCTGACCTATATTTACGCTCATGTCATTGACATAATATAAAGGAGAAAAACTTATGAAAAACCAAGCAAATGTAGTTATTCACAAAGGTTGTCATTCCCGAACGCCTTTATCGGGAATCTACAACGCACGTCGTTATCAAATACAGGAAAACGCTTTATTAAATAGATACGTGGAAGATCCCCGAGTCCTGCGGACGGCAAAATCGGGGATGACGCTTCATTTAATACCCCCTCACCCGGCACTACGTGCCACCCTCTCCAAAGAGGAAGTACTTGTTTACAACCCCCTTTCCCCGCTTCTCGGTACTTTCCCCACAAGGGGGACAGAACAAGTGGCATTGTGCGCTTAGCACCTCCAGGGGCGAGGAGGAGTAAGGGAACGACCCCCGACACAAATGCTCGGGGATGACGAGCTTTTTGATATGGAAAAGAAGCAAACAAGGGGAGATCCGCAGTTAAGTTCCGGATGACAGTTGATTTGACATCCGGCAATGACAGGCTGATTTCAACGCGAGGGGTCCGCGCGCCAATCCCCCTTCTTTACCTATTACAGGAAAGTGAAATGGTCATGACCATGCTGCCACCCATTTGGTGTCATGATAGCAGTACCCCCTGCAGGAGTGGCACCAGGCAATTTTTCACAAAAATTTTCCTTCCCGACTAATTGAATACAGCGGTAACGATCCACCCATTCGCCCGAGTGCTCTACAAACGCACGATAATACCCCAAATGGCCGTCCGTTGTACTGCAAGTAATGAATCCGGCGCTCCAATTTTGAACAGGACGCACCAAACAGCAAGAGAAATCGGTTGACACGGCACATTCCAAGCAAGAGTCGCGATTGGCAGTGGTTTCTACCACTTGCATATTGCCGGGTAATGCAAGGTCAAGCTCACTAAACCGCTGGGGCCAATTTCCCGATGATAAGTAATAGACATGTGCCGCTTTTGCAAGGCTATCGGCCAAAGACCTTAATTGGACAAATTTTCCCTTTTTGACCGCCAACTGATACTGTGGCAACGCCACCGCCGCCAAAATGCCAATGATTAAGATTACTACTAAAAGTTCAATAAGGGTAAAAGCTCTCACAGAACGACTAGATGATGAAATAAATTCAGCATGATAACCACTTGTAAAAACACCTCTATTTTTCATAGTTACTCCTTTTATTATTTGTCGGGCTCACGCCCGACCTATATTTAATGTCAGGTACAACCTGACCTACATCTATTAGCTTTTTGTTATGTCGGGTTTACACCCGACCTATATTTTCGTCGTTGCGAGGAGCACTGCGACGGGACAATCTTTACTACCTAACGACGCAACATAGATTGCTTCGCGTTCGCTCGCAATGACGACCACAACAGATTCCCGACAAAAACACTCGGGGATGGGTATAAAGGTTAAAAAGTGGTGTTTTTTGATATGTTTTTGTAATAAATATACCATTTCAAATAGGCCTCCCTATGCGCTTTACTTAATCCCTTGTGTTTCCTATATTGCTGCTTTAATTCACTAAAATAT
>JAZRAH010000016.1:0-7972 GCA_045634505.1 Elusimicrobiaceae bacterium | reverse complement strand
TATTTACTGCCACATTTTGTACATGATTTTTGCATAAGAGTTAAACCGTTTTAACTCTTATGCTAGTATTTTATGCTAATCTACGACGTAAAAAAATTATTTTCAGACACTAAAAAACACCACTTTTTAACCTTTATACCGGGAATGACACCCTGATTTATAAAACAACCTGTTCATCGGTAAACCTTTACCGAACCCCACGCCTAGCGCGGGGTTTTCAATTAACAAAAATCCCGCTTGTTGTAGCAAGCGGGAGTAACTTTATACAAAAAACGTAAATTAGCTTTTTAATTTATCCCACAGGGTTTTTTTGACGGGGACTTGTAAGAGGGCCGCTTTGTCTAGCGTGCCAATTAAGATGTGTTGTTCGTTTACTACCGGCAAGACGGATAAAGCGCTTTCTTCAAACAGTGCCGCAGAGGAAGGCACCGCCGATTGCGGTTGTAGCGCGGGCACCTTGCTCATCACGCTTCCGCACACGGCCTGTGGGTTGAAAAACGCTAGCTCTACCGTGGAAATGGCTCCTTTTAGCTCGCCGCTACGGCCCGTTACAAAGCAGACCCGCGGCAATTTTTTACGCGGCAGGTTTTTAAGCCGGCTAATCAGCTCGGCCACTTTGGTTTCGGTCGGGACGGCTACAAAATCGGTCTTTAAAAAGCGCCCTACGCTGTTTGGCTCAAACCCATTGGTTTCTATGACTAACTGCACAAAAGCGGGCTCTAGCACGCTTTTGAGGCGTTCCTGGTAGGGCGAGGCAAACTCTTTCCACAGTTTAGCAGCTTGGGGGACCTCCAGGTGTGTAAACACGTAGCACGCCTGTTTTAAAGGCAAACGGCGCAGTACGGCAGCCGCTTTGGGAGCGTCCATGCGGTTAAACACACACACTAATTGTTGGGCTTTTAGTCCCCCCACCAGGAGCAGTACCTCATGCGTAGCCAAAACAGACAGCGCGCTTGCCGCCTCTTGAGGGGCGGCTGCTATAAATTTGTCCGTCATGGTGCGGGCTAACGCATACAGGGGGTTGTTGTTCATACTTCTATTATAAAAAATTTGGCTTACTTTTGTGCTTTGCGTTTCAAAAAACGCTTGCCGACAACGTCGGTCGCTTTATTTTCCAGCTCGCGCAAGGTTTCCTTAAATTCGTTACTTTGCGGAATAAAACCGTTACTTAAACTTTTGTCGTTAATCACGGTTAAATTCCACCCGCCCGGTACCCGCAACCATACGTAGGTAAGGCCGTCAATATCGTAGCGTAAGGTTTGGTTAAAAGATAAATTATAAATCGTTTTTTTAGTCATAGGCTTGTTTCTCTCCCAAAATTTATTATACTAAGAAAAAGGGGGCGTTATGCTTTTTAATAAACCGGTGCATGACTTGACGTTTGAAGATGTAGTGGCTTTTTGCAAACGGGGACTGCCCGAAAACAAACAGCTGGACTACAAGTATATGTTGCCTAAAAACCATGAAAAATTTGCTAAAACGATTGCCTCGTTTGCCAATGCCATGGGCGGCACGATTATTGTGGGCGTACAAGACGATAAAAACGACAAACCCGCCCCCCCTTTTACCGGCATCCCCTACCACGAAAAAGTACGCAACAGCATTGAGGATATCATCCAAACCCATATTGACCCCATTGTATTTGTGGACGTGAACATCTGCCTCAACAAACGCGGCAACCGTATGTTTGTGGTCATTGATATCCCGCAAAGTAATTTAACCCCCCACCTGGTAGGCAAACTAAAACGGGCCTATGTGCGCACCGGGCAGTCCTCCCGCCCGGAGGCTATTGTCCACCCGGATAAACTCCCCTGGCTGTTGGACCACCGGCAAAAGTCCGAGCGGCTACGGCATATCCTCTATGACAAAGCCGAAAGCCACTTTGAGAATTACCTCAAAACCTGTGCCGTAAGTGTGGACGGGGAGAGTGTGAGTACGCTTTCGTTGGAGCCGCTTTATCCGCAGGAACCACTCACAGATTATAAAGACATTCCCCAGTTGGTGGCGGCCGCGTCCACCCGCGCACCTTATGGCGTAATGGCCAACCCGGAGTATCCCCTCAAACCCGTGCAAGACGGGGTGGCGGTGATTTCCAACCAACGCGGCGTGTATAAAATGACCGAATTTAACGCCTACGGCCTGGTGATGAACAAACAAATCAGCAGCCAAGACGAAATGGTAAACGGGCATGTGTCGCAAACGTTACACGTGGAAACGCTGTGCCAAAATACCGTGTTATTCTTTTTGACGGCGCGGAAATTTTTGGAGAAAATTTCGTTTGGGGGGCCGTTGCAGTTCCGCTTTAAACTGTCTAATGCGCGCGGAAAACGGGCTTTGTTTAATGGTAAACAAGCTACCGTGTTAGAGGATTATTTGCGCCTGGACCGCAATTTGTTTGTGACGGATTTACAGAATAATTTACCCCATTTCTTGGCCCATTTCTTGCACGAGGTTACGTGGTCCTTGGGGTTACAACTTCCCCCCGCTACGCTGCAGGCCTTGGTTACCAACTATATACAGGAAGCAAACATATGAAAGGATATACGTTACTGGAATTATTAGTAGTGGTACTGATTATAGGGATATTAACGGCTATTGCCGTACCCCAGTACTTTAACGTGGTGGAAAATGCCCGTATGGTAGAGCTAAAAGTAGTGTGGGGTTCCCAACGGCATTGGGCAACCGGCAAGAATTTGACCGACCAACAACTAGCAGACATCAACGAGCGGCTGCAAAAGCATCCGCTGCATAATTTTACCGGGGAAGTGATTTGCCGCGACGGGGCCCCGGAAGGCGTGCCGTGCTTTGAAATGGTATTTACCCGCAATGCGAGTGCCGCCGCCCAATATCAAATTACCACGGTAAATAATTTTCAAAAATTAGCTTGTGTACCCACCAATATCCTGGGAACGCAGGTGTGCAAGTCCCGCAGTATTCCAGACGGAGAAATTACCATTGGCGAGCAAAAGGCGTACCTTATCCATTAGTAGCTGTGCAAAAGGGCCCAGATGAAATATGGGCCTTTTGCCCCTGGTAATTACATCTATTTTGTGATAAGCTCTTAGTAAGGAGCTTATTATGAAAAAATACACTTGTCTATTATTTGGCATTTCTGTACTAGTGGGGACTCTTCCACTGCACGCACAGCCCTATAAATTTATCAAGCAGGGGTTTAAATTAGATGTTAAATTGCAAACCTCCTTGGAACGGAATGTGTTGTCGGGGGTGAAAGCCGTTAGACCTCCCCTGGCCCCCACGCCCCAAATTACATCTGCTATGTTGGAGAACACTACGCTTATTCCACCTACCAACTTAACAGATGAAGCTGTTTCACTGGCGGACGCAAAAGGAATCCAAAAAGGCCAACACTCTATTATGCCCTCTGCTATAACGGTGCTAGGATCCCCCGCCATTGTGCGCGCGGAAGAACGTTCTATTGCGTATTTGCGTGATAGAGCCCGCACCATGAGCACAGCCGAATATATTCCCCCCGCGGAACGGGAACGTTGGCGGGCAGAATTTGAGGCCCTGCGTGTACTCTATACAAAAGCAGAACCTAGTAGCACTACCGAATTGCATAATTATCTTACCCACCAAGTGCCCGAAGAAACCATGGCCTATTTGCGCCGCGAATATGCCGCACTCTATCCGCTTATTGAACGCACACATAAAGAACTGATGCCCCGAATTGTTTATTCATTTTTACCAAATGAAGGGAGACAATTTTCCTTGGAAGAAAAGATATATATTAACAAATCGATCCACGAGGTTCGTTCAAAAGTGGCTTCTTTACTAAAAGCACTCCAGACCGACCCATATTTGCGTGTCCAACAAAAATACTGGGACCGGATGTTTGGCGCGTTCAACCCCTTGCTAAAAGGGATACTGGCAGCCCCGGGTTCTATCTTCCGCCAAGACAACCGTAAGTTTTTATTTCAGGAATTTGCCTTGCATAACCCGGATGGAAGTGCCCCCTATTTACCACAGTCTAAAACTATGATTGCCGGCGAAGAGGAAGATGAGGATGATTTTGATGACGAACAATACGAAGGTACTTCACAAATTTACAAACGCCGCGTGGAACAAATGGCTGCTGAGCGCCAACATAAGGCAGAGATGATAAAATTGGCAGAGTCCGAACGCGACGCACTACTGGCCAACATCCCGGCTAATATGCGTATTGCGGTTATCAATGACGATATCCTGCCACTTATAAATTTTGAGTATTGGGCGAAAAACGGTTGGTTGGGTAAAAACGCTACCGTTGCCACCTTTAAGAACGGATTTGCCTTTATGCAACAAATCAGAAAAGGCGTGCGCTATGATGTGGTAATTACAGACTTGATAGTCTCGGACGGTGGGGTGGCCATGATGGAAGATTTCCGCATCTTGGATTCCAACGCGATTGTGTTTGCTTCCAGTAAATTTTATCCGGGAGATGGAGACGATCACTCCGCCCGAGACCTGTTTAACTTTGGCATGGACGGTTATATTTGGAACAATACCAATTTAAACGAAGGGTCCTTTGGGTATTTGCAGTATCTACGCCAACTTAACAACTATTTTTACTACAAACAAAAAAACGGTTGGAGACGCTAATTGCGCTATTTGTCTATACCATCCGCTTACAAAAGCGGATGGTTTTTTGCATCTTTCTTCGTAACATTAAAAATGTTACAATACAGATAACGATTTTAGTTGCGGAGTAACTATGAAAGCAGTCATTATTACCATTGGAGATGAAATTTTACTGGGGCAAATCCTAGACACCAATTCGCGTTTTATGGCCAGAGAGCTGACGAAATTAGGCGCTGAAACCATAGAACTGCGCTCCGTGGCCGACGAACGCAATGCCATTGTGCGTGCTATTAACGACGCCACGTTGCGCGCGGACGTCATTTTACTGACCGGCGGGCTGGGTCCCACGAAAGATGACCTTACTAAAAAAGTACTCGCTGAATATTTTGACTGCCCGTTAGTCCACAATGAACAGGTGTATCATTGGCTGGAAGAAATGTTTGCAGATATCCCAAGCCGCCTTAATAAATACAATGTTTCCCAGGCGTTATTACCTGAAAAATGTACGCCGCTACGCAACCTAAAAGGCACTGCCAGCGGGATGTGGTTTGAACGTAAAAACAAGGTGCTGGTTTCGCTGCCGGGGGTGCCTTTTGAAATGGAATATTTGATGCATTATGAAGTGCTCCCCCGCCTAAAAGAGAAATTTACCAATATGCTGCTGCGCTACAAAATGATTACCGTTTTTGATGTACCGGAATCCGAAATTGCGCTGCAACTGGCTAATTTTGAAGAGCAACTGCCTGACCACATGAGTTTGGCGTATTTACCCAGCGAAGGGTACGTCCGCCTACGTTTAACGGCTAAGGGGCCCGCGGTAGAACAATTAGAAACACAATATGAGCAACTTTTAACGGCGCTGCAAAATTTGCCCTATCAACCCTCTAGCGAGGGAGACAGCCGTGAGGACCTCATGCGCCGCCTTAAAAACGCCGGGGTTACAGTGGCCTGCGCCGAAAGCTGCACCGGGGGAAATATCGCCCATATGATTACCTCTCTACCGGGGGTTTCTTCGTTCTTTTTAGGCGGGGTAGTAGCCTATTCCAACCCTGTAAAAGAACAAGTGCTTGGCGTAAGCGCGCAAGATTTAGAAAAATACGGTGCCGTTAGTGAACCGGTCGCCCGCCAAATGGCGCAAGGCGTACGCAAGCTATTAGGCGCCCAATATGCAGTCTCTACCACCGGCATTGCAGGCCCCGACGGGGGTACCAAAGAAAAACCCGTAGGAACCGTGTGGATGGCTGTGGCAGGACCCAACGGTACGGTTGCCGAGAAAATGCTTATCTCTCATACACGCGAACGCAACATTGGACGCGGGTCCGTGCATGCGATTCAGTTATTATTACAACAAATTGAACAGGATCAAAAGGCTTAATTATGGATAAAAAACTAGCAGAAAAAATTTATAAGATTGGTTTGTTTGCGGGAATTCCCGCTTCGGATGAAAATAATACGATCCAAGCGGTACGGGCCGTGGCGGCGGGAGGTGTGTCGGGGGTGATTTTATCGTGGAATAAACACCTGGGCCATGCGGTAGAACAACTGCGCAAAGAACACCCCCAGTTGCTCATTGGCATCCAGGGCCCTTACGCACATAGCATGCAACTATTTGCCAGCGGAGCTAACTTTGTGGTAGATACGGCCGCTGTCCCAGAAAAAGCGCAAGTACCGTTTTTGTTTCGCAAAGGAAATGACCTCCTAGACGGGGAACGCGTGTTGGCACAATGCTCCAACAAAGTGGTATTTGTAAGCGACATTAAACAGCAACGTTGGGCGGATATTTCGGCCCGCACCCAACAAGCTATTTCCCAAATGCTAGGTTTTGAATTACGCCACGTAGGAATCAACCACCCCAATGCAGAGCAAGCCGAGAATACCGCAAATGCATTTGAAAAGCTATTTGGATGGCCCAAACAAGACAAAGGCGGGGCGTATTTTGCGGCGGGTTATATAGAAGCCATGAAAAAAATGTTTTATGGTACCCACGGGCACATCGCGGTGGCAACCAATCACGTGGACCGTGCGGTATGGTATTTGGAGCGTTTGGGCGTGCAATTTAATTGGAAAAGTGCCGACTACAACCCCGATAAGACCCTGCGCGTGATCTATCTGCAAGAGGAAATTGCCGGCTTTGCCGTGCACTTGATACAGAAATAAGTTAGCCCGATGTGCTTTTAAATCATACCCAGGTTTAAATAATACCTGGGTATTTTGTAGAATTATCAATAAAAATAAGTATTTGTATTGCTTGCAACAATATCAGGTACACTTTTCCCAGTTTCTTGTTGACAGATTTTATCAAAAATATTTCCTCTCGCATCACAAACATATTTTCCGGCCAGGCCTATGTCTTCATACGTTTCTATGGAATGGATGCCCCAAGTTCGAAGTCTTATCCAAGCACTCCAGTCTGTAGAATTTGAGCGGTAAACACAATAGGTTGCACCATTACTATAAGTGGCACACCGGCCCCAAGGATAATCCCAATCAGTAGCAGTGCTAGAAGAGACGTACCCAGCGGGAGCTGTTACAGCCAATTTGTCCATAGAATCTGCATATTCTCCGTTGGATAAGTAATAAATTTCTTGAGCATGTGCAATGCTTTTGAGAAGTGGCTTAATTGTGGCATAATGGCTTTTAGCTACTGCTTTTTGATATTGCGGTAGGGCTACTGCCGTCAAAATGCCGATGATAAGGACAACAACTAGTAGTTCTATAAGCGTAAAGCCGGAGAGAAGCGGAGCCCTGAAAGAGCCTTTATTCAGGTCCTCCACCTTATAGGTCAGGTGTGAACTCGACAATTCCCTGCTTTGACAACAACTATTCCGAGGTTTGCTTACGGCTCCTGTTTGGCTAACGCCCAACCTATAAGTTTTTCTCAGGGTTTTCCCCTTAAAATCGAATGCATTTGCCTTTATTAAATCACGACTACTACGGTTAGGGACGTGGAAAATTCCCGACCACATTCCTCGAAAATGACAGCTTTTTTTGATAACTACATTTTTATTTTTCATGTTACATCCTCCTGTTTTCTGTTTAGGAAACGTAACAAAAACGGCTGACATTGCTTGGTTCTTTCTCACAGTACCACACAAAACAGCCGTAATTTACCGTAAAACGATAAACATTCAACACAAAATAATGGGGTTCGAAGGTCCGTCATTTTGTGTCTTGTATTCGGCCGTTTTTGGAGTGAGAAAGAACCTTTCGGTACTTCCGTATTCTGCATACGGTTCCAAAAACAGATTTAAATTTTTGGCCTAATGGAACTTTTTGTTGGTGACAGGGTCTAAATTTGGGGTTCAGACAGTAACTTTTTTATCAGTTTAATACGTCTTTCTCTGATTAGTCCCGAATGTACCCTCACCTTGCTTTTTAACTGGCTAAAATATCC
>JAZRAH010000015.1:0-17041 GCA_045634505.1 Elusimicrobiaceae bacterium | reverse complement strand
TCAATCGTGTTTTAACTGTTAATATTCCCAATTCCATTTTACAAGACCCGTTAAATATTACCGCGTATATCGGGATTTATGAGGATTCAACCTTTAAGGTAATCGAATCTATGTCGATTCCGGTTATCCCGCGCGAACGTCCATACGATTATCGATTAGAGGTTGACGATAAGGAAGTTTATTCCTTTAACCGCCTCGAAAATATGATTAACAATATCAATGCGGAATGGAACGCAAACGCCGCCGTCCATGTTGCCGAATGGATGGCAGCTCATCCCGAAGCAACAACAACCGTAAAAGATGGTTCGATTACGGAACAGAAATTATCCAAAGATTTAAAAATCTTAACCGTTAAAGATTTCGTTACTCCGGAAATGTTCGGCGCGCCCAAAGATGGTACAGGTAGTGCCGCGGCCGGTATCGAAGCTGCAATGGCAAGCGGTAAACGCGTCGTTTTGGAAAACGGAACGTATAGCGTTGATAGAGCTTTGGACGTCCCGAACGATTGCGTTATCGAATTGAAAAACGCGACGATTAAATCGTGGGTATCGAATAATAAAGAATATGTTTTTAACATTTCTCAAAAATCGAACATTAAGATTTACGGCGATAATTCCGTTATTGAAATGTTAAAGGTTGCAACCGCGCAACAGGCTTGTATTAACATTGACCGATCGGAAGATATTACCATTAAAGGCCTCACGCTCGTAAAAGCCGGGGGCGATGGTATTATTATCGGCGGTACAAACGAGGTCGAATGTAAAAATATCGAAATCGCAAATTGTATTATTGACAATAACCGCCGAAACGGTATTTCCATTGTTGGTGGGGTTAACGGTATTTATATCCACGATTGTTTTATTAAAAACACCGGTGGCACCTCGCCCCAATTAGGTATCGACATCGAAACATGGACGCCGGATTATATTAACCGTAATATTCATATTTATAACAACCGTTTCGAAAATAATGGTAATGGTGATCTCACGATTTTCGAATATACCGACGGCGTAAAAGTTTATAATAACATTTTCGAAAAGGTTGTATCGGTAAAAATCAATACTCAATATAACGGTATCGTCGCTGCGAACCCCACCGATTTATCGTTTTATAACAATATTTTCAAAAAATCGTTATATTTTTACGGTATTGTTTACGGTGGTTATTCTGTTATCAATAATGTTTTTGATGGCGGCGGGATTTCGATTGAAAGTCCATTTGCAGTTGCTGAAAATGAAACCTCTAATATTAAAGGTAAATTGATTACCGGCAATATGTTTAACGAATCGAACTGTGCTATTCTTTGCGGTTATCTTGCGAATATTTTGATTTCCGATAATGTGGCGAATAATTGCGGTATGTTTTTACAGGCTTGGGGCATTTTCCAAAGTAACATTAGCAATAACGCGGTAATTGGTTATAACGTCGACGGTACGCATTCGACCGTTTTCGAATTTAGTGGAAAAGTCGAAAATGTTTGTATTGAACGAAACCGTATCGTTGCGAACGAGGGTAGTACGTCGGTCGCGCAGCTAATTTATTTTAAAGGCGGTTCCGCGTTGGGCAATATTACCCGCGATAATGATTTTACAAAAGCAAAATACGCGAGTGTTATTATGTACGGAAATCAACAAGATAATATTGATTATAATAACGCCACCGCCGATTGCGATTTTTACTGTAAAGCATTGCCGACACCGTCGAAAAAATTTGCAGGTATGTTTTTGTCGCTGGTAACACCTAACGCGATTTCGACGTATATTTGTACGTTGGTTGACGGCGCGTATAAATGGAAAGATATTACCGCGAAATTGTAAATAACATGGAGGCGATAATATGGCCGGTCAGAGATTACCGTTACAAGTAATCGAGGCACGCGGGGCGAAACATTTTACCAAAGCAGAAAAAGAAGAACGCGAACGGCGTGAGATCAAACCGATCACCGATAATATTATCGCTCCCGATTACTTGACCAAAAAACAAAAAGACGATTTTAACAAAATCGCCGAACAATTAAAAAAATTAAATATTTTAGGGGAAACCGATGTTGACGCGTTAGCGCGTTATATTACGGCGCGGGATTTTTATATCAACGCCGTTAAACAAATGCGAAAACCGGAGGTTAAAAACGATCCTTATAAATTCGATAAATGGGCGAAAATTCAAGAACGATATTATAAACAATGTCGCACCGCCGGGAATGATTTAGGGTTGTCGATAACCTCCCGTTGTAAATTGGTTGTACCGGGACCGAAGCATGAGGCACCGAAGGAAAACAAATTTAAAAAATTTGAGAAAAAGACGGTAAACAATGGGTAACGCTCCGATTTATGATCGCGTTACCGAATACGCGAATAAAGTCGTTTCCGGTAAAATCGTTGCGGGTGAATTGCATAAATTGGCCTGCAAACGCCATTTAAACGATTTAAAACGGCAAAAAACAAAGGATTTCCCATATTATTACGATCCGTTAAAAGCGGCGGAAATTATCGATTACGCCGAAACCTTGACCATCGCCGAAGGTACCGAACCGAAACCGGTTAGGTTGTTGGACTCGCAGGCGTTCGATTTAGGGTGTACCTTCGGTTGGTTTAAGGTTGCCAACGGTAAACGACGATTCCGACGTCGTTATAAATCCATGGCGCGACAGAACGGTAAAACGTTCGAGAACGGTATCATGGGTACATACGTTGCGGGTTTCGGTGGTTATTATCATGGTAAACTTTTTACCGTTGCCACCAAAAAAAGACAGGCGCGTTTGGCGTGGGAGGAAATGTCAAAGTTTATCACGGTCGACCCCGATTTGGGCGATTATTTCCGCGTCAAAGATTACAAAAGCACGATCGACGCCCTCGATACTTTTTGCACCATTGAAGCGTTGAGCCGTGAGGCGGGTTTGGAAGATGGTTTTCGCGCGATTTACGCGTCCATTGACGAAATACACCAACACCGAGATAACAAAATTTATAAAGCGTTATACAACGGTACAAGGGCATTGGACGAAACCCTCGTATCGATGATTACGACGCGCGGCGATAATCTCAATTCATTTTGTAAAGAAATGGACGATTACGCAATTAAAATCCTTAACGGTTTAGCGACCGCGGAGGATTTTTTTATCGATATTTATTGCCTCGACCCCAACGACGATATTTGGAATCCCGATAATTGGGTTAAGGCGAACCCGTTTATTGCAGCGAACCCCGAAAAATTCGAAACGTTAAAAATTGACGCACAAACCGCGCGCGATATGGGTGGTTCTGATTTACGCGACTTTTTGACGAAATCGTTAAATATGTGGGTTCAGAATACCGACGATCAATTTATCGTCGCGGACAAATGGCAAAAATGCGCCTCCGAACGCACCCTCGAAGATATGCGGGGTTGTTCTTGTTGGGTTGGCGTCGACTTATCCTCCGGCGGTGACTTAACGTCGTATGCGCTGGAATTTCCCGAAGAATATACCCTCGACGGGGAAACCAAAGAAAAATATTATATCTATTCTCATTCCTTTATGCCACGCGGACGGTTACAGGAGCATATCGAAACCGATCTCGCGCCGTATGATTTGTGGGAGCAGATGGAACTAATTACCGTTACCGGTGGCAGCGGTGATTTTAAAAATGATTATAAGTTTATCATTAAGGATTTGGAGCGTTTAAAAACGGAATACGATTTAAACTTTTTGGGTATAGGGGTCGACCCTCATAATGCGGATGGTATTTTATCCGATTTAGAGGCGTTCGGTTGCCCGGTCGTGGTTATTACTCAATCGTGTAAATCGTTGAACGACGCGACGGTCGATATTCAATTATTGGTTAAATCAAACGATCTCGAATACAACCAAAATAATGAGTTGTTATCGTGGTCGTTTTTAAATGCGTCAATCGTTCGAAATTCGTTTGACGAAATCAAAATTGATAAAAAACCCGGACAGCGTTTTAAACGTATCGACCCGGTCGACGCCGTTATCGACGCGCACGCGTGCGCCTTGAAACATAAAACGGCCAACGTTGTTGATGTAGAATCCGAACTCGATAAATATTTAAAGGCTATGGGCTGGAAAAAAGATTAACGAAAAGGGGGTGAGGCGGTGAAATTTACAAAGCGATTGCGACGGGCATTTCGGATTATGACTAATAAATCCGAAAATATCAACGAAGAGGATTTGTTTTTACGCTTTTTAGGCGTTGACAAAAACTCGCGTATTGACGTTTTGAGTGAGTCAACGTATTTTGCTTGTATGAAAGTATTATGTGAGGGTATCGGTAAATTACCGTTGAATTTGCTACGGCATAACGATAAAAACGGCGTCGAAAAGATGCGAAAACACGCGTTATACCATGTTTTACATGATCGACCCAATCCATATATGACGGCGTCGACGTTTTGGTCGACGGTTGAATTTAACCGCAACCATTACGGTAACGCGTACGTTTGGATTCAAGGCGCGGGCGAAAAAATGAATTTATGGATTCTGCCAAACGATGAGGTCGAATTATGGTGGGACGACGGTAAAATTTTAGCCGATCAACCGGATATTTATTATAAATATAACCACGGTGGCTCATCGTATGTTTTTGGTAGTGAAGAAATTTTGCATTTCAAAGGATCGAACACCCTCGACGGTTTGGTTGGGGTTTCCGTTCGCGATCAATTAAAATCCACCATCGAAGGTGCCGCAAAATCTCAAAAAATGTTAAATCGTATGTATGAATCCGGATTTACCGCAAAAGCGGTATTAAATTATACCGGGTCGTTAAACGATGCCAACGTACAAGAATTGGTCAAAATGACGGAGGCATACGGTAAAGGCGAATTGGCCGATAAGGGAATCGAAAATATTATCCCGATTCCGTTAGGTTTCAATTTGACACCTTTAAACGTAAAACTCGCGGATAACCAATTTATTGAGGTTAAACAGTACACCGCATTACAGATTGCGAGCGCGTTTGGTATTAAACCGTACCAAATTGGCGATTATACAAAATCGTCCTACGCAAGCGCGGAGGCGCAGCAGTTATCGTTTTATGTTGATACCCTTCTTTATATCATTAAACAGTATGAAGAGGAATTGACCTTTAAATTATTGACAACCGAAGAAATCCGAAACGGCTACCATTTTAAATTTAATGTGGCCGTTATTTTGCGTGCGGATTTGGCAACCCAAATTAACACGTTGTCGACCGGCGTTGCGAATTTCATTTATACACCGAATGAGGCTCGCGCGTTACTGGATTTGGAATCCAAAGACGGCGGCGATCGGTTGTTGGGTAACGGGTCGAGTATTCCCGTTGAAATGACGGGTTCTCAATACACAAACAACCCGGACGGCGAAAAGCCAAATAATTCCGGAGAAAACAGGGAAGGAGGTCAAAGCGAAAATGGATAACGAAAAATTAAATAGTTTCAACGATCCCGAAGCGATCCCCGGCGTGATTTGTAAAGTCGCGAATTTATCTCCGCTGGAAATTACCGACGCGGATTTAAAGAAGATCAACAAATTTGCGCTGAGTCCTTTAACCGCCGACGATGTTTTTATCTTTAAAGCAACGATCGCGGATAATGAACAGGACGACCGTAATTTCATGCCCTTTAATTTAAAGGCATTGCAGGATATGAAAAAATTATATCCCGGTAAAACCGTCCTAAAAGATCATCGCAGAATTGCGGATAATCAGATCGCGCGCGTTTTTGATACCGAATTGGTACAGGACGCAAACAAACAAACCGATTTGGGCGAATTGCATACCGAATTGGTCGCCAAACTTTACATGGTAAAAACCGAATCAAATAAAGATTTGATTTCAGAAATTGTGGGCGGTATCAAAAAAGAGGTTTCGACCTCCACCGTACCCGAAAAGATGGTATGTAACATTTGCGGCGTGGACAATATGAAAGATTATTGTATTCATTGGCCGGGGCGCGAATATGACGCCGCGGATTCCGCTGGCAAAGTTACAAAACGTCGCTGCAAAATGCTTTTACATGGTGCAAAAGAGGCGTACGAGTTATCTTTTGTTGCCGTACCCGCGCAACCTCGCGCCGGTACCCATAAAAGCGTTGGTTTTACCAAACCCATCGAAGAACCGTTGGCAGACGGCGAAATCGAAACAAAATGTACCGAAATCGACGAAACACCCGTCGAAAATACCAAAGATACCGAAATGGACGCCCGTTTATTGGATTTAAGAATCCGAAACGCGGAGTCCTTTTTAAATTCCAAAAATAAAGGAGAATTGAAAAATGAATAAAAAAATGAGAGATTTGGCCTCCGAAATGGACAAAAAAACCTTGCTTGCTAAAGCCTTTATGGAAGGTGAAGAAAAAGACCTCGATAAAGCAACCGCTTTAATGGATGAGGTCGACGCATTGCGTAAAGAATACGACCTCGAAAAACGCCTCTTTGAAGCTGAAAAAGCAGACGGCGCAGAAAAAGCAACCGAAACCGTTGCCGATTCCGCAGCACCCAAAGAGGAAAAAGAAGTGGTCGACCCCGTTTCCGCATTTGGTAAAGCCGCTCGCGGTGGTTTTATCTATGATAAAAGCATGAACGAAGGTTCTGCCGTTGACGGTGGTTATACCGTACCCGAAGATATTGTTACTAAAATTATGAAATACCGCGAAGCCAAAGCATCTTTGCTCGATTTGGTTTCCGTTGTTTCCGTTAAAACCAACAAAGGTTCTCGCACCTTTAAGAAACGCGCACAGCAGACCGGATTTACCAAAGTTGGTGAAGGTGGCAAAATCGGCGCAAAAAATACTCCTCAGTTCGATCGTATCAATTACGAAATCGAAAAATACGCCGGTTACTTCCCCGTAACTAACGAATTGCTCGAAGATTCCGACGCAAATATCGGTCAGACCCTTATCGAATGGATCGGCGACGAATCCCGCGTTACCGCCAACAAACTTATTTTGGAACAGGTTAAAACCGTTACCGAAACCAATTTGGTTGATATGGACGGTATCAAAAAAGCCATTAACGTTACTTTGGGGCAGGCCTTTAAACCCACTTGCAAAATCGTTACCAATGACGACGGTTTGCAGTACCTCGATACTTTGAAAGATGCCGACGAACGTTATTTGCTCGCACCTATGCCCGGTGATACCATGGCAACCACTTTGCAGGTTGGCGCAAACCGTATTCCCGTTGTTGTAATTCCTAACGAGGATATGCCCTCCGTCGGTAGCAAAGTTCCCTTTATTATCGGCGACCTTAAAGAAGGTATCGTATATTGGGATCGTAAAAAACTCAATATCAAAATTTCCGATGTTGCCGTTGTTGGCGAATTGAACGCATACGAAGAAGATTTGACTTTGTATCGTGCAATCGAACGTGAAGACGTTACCGTTCGCGATAATAAAGCCATTGTAAACGGTTATATTACCGTGGGGGAATAACAGCCCTCGCCGATTTGGATAATGATTTGAATTATAGCGAGGAGGAGTTAAAGGCATTAACTAAAGCCGAATTGCTCCTCCTTGCGTCCGAATTGGGCGTCGAGGGCGTTAACATGAATATGTTAAAAGCCGATATTATTTCGGCAATTTTAAACCGATAAAGGGGGCGGAGATATATGGTAGAGTATAAACCCATTACACCCGAAGATGTAATCGCCCATTTGGGTATTGATTACGCGGACGATATGGTATTCCGAAATATTAAATCCGCGATCACCGCCGCCGATTTTTATTTAAAAGGTTCCATCGGTGAAGGGTACCCCGTGGACGATCCACGCGTTAAGCAGATCGCGTTGGCCGTGGTTGCCGATCTTTACGATGAGCGCGGTTTACATTCGACCGTTTCCGGTAATGTTCGGCGGTTAATTGACGATTTTTCGTGGCAGTTACGTTTGGAAATGAGGAGGGGAGCAAATGGCGAAAACATTTGACAAACCAATTTTAATTCAGACGATTGACGAGATTACGGAACAATGGACAACCGTTTTCCGTGTCCATGCTACCATTAACAAAGCCAAAACCGATAACGAATATTTGAATACCGGAGCGGTTCACGCAAAAAAGAATCTCGTTTTTGAGGTTCGATATTTTGCAAAGCTGGAAGATATTAGTTTCAATTTACAGCATTATCGAATCATGTATAACGGCGTTCCGTTCAATATTGAAGATTACGACGATTTTAATTTACGGCATAAAACCGTTAAATTGTTGGGGGTTTCGTATTGAGTCGAAAAGTACCTATCGACCAATTAGGGAACGCCATCCGTCAAGATTTAACTTTGTACGGAAAAAACGTTATTGATTCGATAAAAAAAGAAGCTAATAAAAGCGTAAAACAATTAGTGCGCGACACCAAAGCAACCGCGCCCGTTGGCCATCGAACCAAACATTATCGCGACTCGATCACGTCCCGAAAATTATCGGAAAACGCGCGATCGGTCGTTTTCGTTTGGTGCGTAAAAGGTTCCGACTATCGTTTATCGCATTTGTTGGAGCATGGTCACGCATTACGAAACGGTGGCAGGACAGCCGGTACGCATTTTATTAAAAATGCCGCCGACCCAATTTTGGACGATTACGTTCGGAAAGTCGAGGAAATTTGCCGAAATGGTTAAAGAAGTTTTAATTCGCGCCGGATTTAAAGAAAATAAAACGTTTAAAGAAACGCGATTTTTAAAGCCTCCGCGCTCGACTTATGCCGTTTATATGGATTCGTTCGAACGGCGCGGCGCGGACAATATGAACCTTTTAACGGAGCATGATTGTACCATCGAATTGTATGCCTATGCTCCCGATCCCGAAGCAGAAAAACGCCTCGAAAAAGCGTTGGACGATTTTGGAATCGCATTTACCAAACAAGAACGTTATTGGCATAACGAGGAGCAGTTATATCAAACAATTTACGAATTTAATTATATCGAAAAGTAAGGAGGCAAAATTATGGCCACAAATAAAAGAGATGCCACCGAAGTTATTACTTTGGGTTCCGGCGATCTTATGATTAAAGAGTATAACGGCGAAATACCCGAGTATACCGAATTTGATGCCACCAAAGACCTTTTGGGTCGTATTCAGGGCGGTGCCACCATCGAATATTCCGGTGAATGGTATGAAGCTAAAGACGATACCGGTAAAGCCGTTAAAACCATTATTACCGAAGAAAATGCCACTCTTAAATCCGGGGTTATTACTTGGAACGGTAAAACCTTGGAAAAACTTTGTAGTACCGCTCGCGTTTCCGATGCCGGCGGTATCCGTACCGTAAAAATCGGGGGCGTTGATAATCACAACGGTAAATCTTATGCAATTTGTTTTCACCATACCGATAAAATCGACGGTGACGTATGGATCGTTGTACGCGCTGTTAACCAGGGTGGTTTCTCTATTGCATTTGCAAAGGATAAAGAAACCGTTATTGATGCCGAATTTAAGTGTTTGCCGCAGGACGACGAAGGCACTTTGATTCAGTATGTCGAAGAAATCGCAACAAGCGCGTAAATAATGAACCGGGGCGGGAGCATTTCCGCCCCATTTTTTAATATGGAGGAATGAAAAATGGCAAAAGCATTAAATTTTAACAAACTCAAAAAACAGTATATGACGGTTACGTTACCCGATGAGAAAGAAACCGTTTTAATGATTGGTACACCTACAAAAAGAATTTTGGACGAATTTATCGATCTCCAAACAATGGTCGAAGATAACACCGTGGAAAATGACGTCCTCGATCGTATGTTTGATTTATGCGCGAAAATTATGAGTTTCAATAAAGGCGGTGTAAAGATCACCAAAGAATTTTTGGCCGATATTTTCGATTTCGAAGATATTATGATTTTTATTCACGCGTACACCGAATTTATTTCCGAGGTTACAAACTCAAAAAACTAAAAATCCCGTATTATCCGTTAGATGAGGATAAGGCGGGGCATAATTACCACGTTTTGACCTATTGGGAGCATAGCGTAGCCGAATATTGTGGCATATCGTTATACGACGTCGAGGAAATGGATTGCGTCGATTATTTGTTATGTCGTCGCGATGCGTTTATTTATCGAATGAGCAAAACCGAAAAGGGTCAAGAATATTTGGACAAAGCGTATAGATTGGAGCAAACCAAACCGGATCGAAAATCGTTAAAAGATAAATTCGGGAAGGAGGGTTAATCGTTGGCGAGTGGTAGAATTAAGGGGATCACCGTTGAAATTGGCGGCGATACCACAAAACTCGGCAAAGCGTTAGACAGCAGCGAAAAACAAAGTAAAGCGTTACAAAACGAATTAAAAGACGTTAATACGTTATTAAAATTCAATCCCGATAACGTGGACGTGTTGACGCAGCGTCAAAAACTTTTGACCGAACAAGTTGCCCAAACCTCCGAAAAGCTCAAAATCTTAAAAGAGGCGGAAAGTCAAGTTATCGAACAGTTCGAACGCGGGGAAATTGCCGAAGATCAAATGAGGGCATTTCAACGCGAAATCATCGAAACTGAAAGTAAATTATCCCATTATACAAGTCAGTTGGCGGACACCAACGCCGCGATGGACGAACTTGGTAACACCAAAGCGGCGTCCGCCCTCGACAAACTTTCCGCCGAAATTGAACAGCAGGAAAACGAATTGTCGCAGTTACGCGACGAATATACAAACGTCGTTTTAGAGCAGGGCAAATCCTCGAGAGAGGCGCAGGAATTGGCCGCGAAAATGTCCGCGTTAAATGACGATTTAGCCGAAAACAAACGTAAAATGTCCGAAGCCGAAGATGAGGCCAACAAATTGTCCGACTCGTTAGGTAACGTCGGAGAATCCGCCGATAACAATTCGGGCGGGTTTACCGTTATGAAGGGCGCGTTAGCCGATTTGGTCGCAAGTGCGATCACCTCCGCAATTTCGGCTATTGGCGATTTGGTTGGCGCGTTAATGGATTTGGACGAGGCAACCGAAGAATACCGAACCATGCAGGCCAAATTGGAAGGCTCCGCAAATACGTTTGGTTATTCTGTTGATTTTGCAAAAGGCAAATATCAAGATTTTTATAAATATCTCGGCGATGACCAAATGGCAACCAACGCCATTACGAATTTAATGGGGTTGGGAACCTCAACGGAAAGCGTTTCGAAATTGGCCGAAGGTGCGACCGCTGTTTGGGCGTCCTACGGGGATTCGATCCCGATTGAGTCGTTAACCGAATCCATCAACGAAACGATTACCGTCGGCAAAGTTACCGGCACAATGGCCGATACGATCAACTGGGCAAAGGACGCAAATAAAAACCTCAACTCCGCGTTAAAAGGCAATAAAGACGCTCAGAGCGCATTTAATGCCGCGTTGGAGGAGGGTTTACCCGTCGAAGATGCTTTTAATGAGGCGTTGGCCAAAATCACCGACGAACAGGAACGCGCCGATGTTGTAGCTAAATTTTTAAATAGTACCTACGGGGAAAGTAAAAAAGCGTACGACGAATTGGCGGGTAGCGTTCTCGACGCGAACGAGGCCGAATTAAAATTAAAAGAATCTCAAGCGGCATTAGGTGAAGCCATATCACCCGTAAATGCTGCGTTGGACACTTTGAAAGCAAAAGCCCTCGACGCCATTCTTCCTTTGGTTGAAAAATTGTCACAGGCGTTTTTGGATTTGCTGGGATGGTTAAAAGAACACCCCGGAGCCATGCAAGTTATAACCGCCGTTGCAATCGGGTTGGCGGCGGCGTTTACCGTTTTGGCGGGGGCGTTAGCAATTCAAGGGATTATTAGCGGCGTAACAAAGGCTATCGCGTTTTTAAATACCACGTTATTAGCGAATCCGATCGTTTTAATTATTGCCGCCATCGCTGCATTGGTCGCGGCGTGTATTTATTTGTGGAATAATTGCGACGCGTTCCGTAATTTCTTTATCAATTTGTGGGACAATATTACGTCGGCGGTTTCCTCGGTTAAAGATAAGATCGTCGAATTTTTTACCGTTACAATTCCGAACGCGGTTGGATCGGTGAAAGATTGGTTATCGGCAAATTGGGAAAGTTTGTTGTTAATGTTGATTAACCCATTTGCGGGGTTATTCAAATATTTTTACGACAATAACACCAAATTTAAAGAATTTGTCGATAATGCGGTAAATTTCATTAAAGAATTACCCGGTAAAATTTGGACGTGGTTACTTGATACCATCGATAAAGTCGCAACGTGGGCGTCCGATATGAAGGATAAAGCGGTCGAAGTTGGTACGAATTTCCTCAACAAAATTGTTAATTTTATCAGTAAATTACCCGGTAAAATTTGGAATTTCCTTGTAAATATCGTTACTCGTGTAATTCAATGGCGGGTAAATATGATTAACAAAGCGATCGAATTAGGTACAAATTTTGTAAATACGATCGTTAATTTTATTAGCCAGTTGCCCGGAAAAATTTGGACGTGGTTAACAAATATCGTTAACAAGGTGACATCGTGGGCGTCGTCTATGGTTAACAAGGCCAAAACGATGGCGACCAATTTCGTTAATAATATTGTTAATTTTATCCAAACTTTACCCGGAAAAATTCAAACTTTTTTAACGAATGTTATTAACCGCGTAACGTCGTGGGCGTCAAATATGGTCACTAAAGCCAAAAACACCGCCTCCAATTTTGTTAATTCGGTTGTAAACCTCATTCAAACTTTACCCGGTAAAGTGTGGACTTGGTTAACGAATGTCGTTAATAAAGTTGGAAGTTGGGCGTCGAATTTGGCCTCCAAAGGTAGATCGGCGGCTCAAAGCCTCGTCGATTCCGTGGTAAATAAAATCAATGAATTACCCGGTAAAATCGTTTCGATTGGTTCCGACCTCGTTTCCGGTTTGTGGAATGGTATTAACAATAAAGTACAATGGTTGAAAAATAAAATTTCCGGTTTTGTTGGAAATGTAAAAGATTGGTTGAAAAAATTCTTCGGCATCAACTCGCCGTCGAGATTGATTCGCGACGAGATCGGTCAATGGATTCCGCCGGGGTTGGCCGCTGGTATTGAATCAACCGCGGACGCTCCGATCAATGCGTTAAAAACATTGGGCGATAAAATGGTCGAAACAACCGCCGATTTTAACGGCGTAACGATTGAACGTCGTATCAATAACCAATTTACCAACAAACTCGAACAGGACGGCACCGTGGCCGATTTGGTATCTATGGTTGCCGAATATTTCCCCAAATTGATTGCAGCATCTAACCACGCAATCGTGTTGGATGGTAATACATTGGTCGGCGAAACGATCGAACGTATCGACGCCGCGTTGGGGGATCGTCAAATTTTGAACGCAAGGGGGGTTTAACGCATGGAGCGATATTTCATTTTAGACAAATTCAACACGTTTGCCGATTGGGGTTTTATCGTTACCGGTAAAAGCGTTACCCCTCCGGAACCTAAAACCAAATATATTGAACTCGACGGGGCAAACGGTACTTTGGATTTATCCGAAGCGTTAACGGGTGAAATTACCTATAAAGATCGCAGCGTTACCGCGTCTTTTTGGACGTCCGAAGGTTCTCGCGCCGATCGTTCGCGATTGCTTCAAAAAGTCATTAGCGCGATTCACGGTAAAAAAATTAAAATCGTTGAACCGGACGACCTCGACCATTATTTCGTCGGTCGTGTGATGGTTAAATCGACCAATAATATTTTACCGTATGCCGAAATGACTATGGAGGCAGATTGCGAACCGTGGCGTTATTCCATCGAAGAAAGCGAACGTAAAATCGAGGTTATGCACCAAAGCGTAAACGCGGTTATTGAAAATAACGGCGTTAAAACCTTATGCCCCACGATCACCGTTTCGGGTGATATTGGGATCGAATTTGACGGCGTAACGACGTTATTATCGACGGGAACGTATCGGTTATTGAATGTTAAATTACGACAGGGTACCAATATTATCGGCGTTTCGGGGTATGGCTCCGTTACGTTTACATATAGGGAGGCGACCTTATAAATGTATAAAATTGTAGCGGATGATACTATTATTTACGATAGCACCGTCGAAGAATTTAAAATCGGTTCGGGTTCCGTTACGTTAGAGGTCGGTAAATCCGGGTCGTTTACATTTTCACTTTACCCCGAACATTTTTATTACGATCAATTCGTAAAAATGAAAACCGTAATAACGGTTTATCGGAGTGATAAAATTATTTTCCGCGGTCGTGTATTGAACGATAGCGTTAATTACCAAAATGTTAAAACGTTGACGTGTGAGGGGGAAATGGGGTTTTTAAATGACTCCATTATCCGCCCTTTTTCATTTGGTGGTACGCCGTGGATGTTATTTCGGCGATTTATCAATGAGCATAACGCGCAGGTTGACGAATTTAAACAATTTAAAATCGGAACGATTACCATTACCGATATGAATAATTTTATCTCCCGTGAAAACAGCAATTACGAAACCACTTTTTCCAACTTAAATAGCCGCCTCGTAGAATCTACGTTGGGCGGCCATTTTTATATTAGTCACGGAAAAAACGGTACCGATCCGATACCAACGATCGATTATTTGGTCGATTTTACAAATGTCGCGAGTCAAACGGTAGAGTTTGGGGCGAATCTTAAAGATTACGTCAAAACCGCCAAAGGGGAAGAGATCGCGACCGCGATTATTCCGTTAGGCGCAGAAATCGACGACGAAAACGATAAAACCGAAAATAAACGACTCACGATCGAGGGCGTTAATAACGGTAAAGATTATGTTTATAGTCGCACCGGGGTTTCATTGCGCGGATGGATTTTTAAACCGGTAACATGGGACGACGTTACGGAGGCGAAAAACTTAAAAAGAAAAGCCGAAGAATATATCGAAAACGCCGTTAACCAAAATATCACGATTGAATTAACCGCAATCGATTTGCATTTGGTTGATAAAACGATCGAACCTTTTAACGTTTACGATTATATCCACGTTATTAGCAAACCGCATAATTTCGATGCTGTTATGTTATGCACCAAACAAACGATCGATTTATTAAAACCCGAAAACGACTCTTTTGTATTGGGATCAAATTATTCAACGTTAACCGAAACCACAAACAAAAGCGCGTCCACGGTTGCGTTAATTCCTACAATTCGGGCGCAGGTCGTAAAAGCTGGTAACGCTGCGGTGGAAGCGGCAAACAAAGTTATTACCGTTGACGGCGACGTGATGGTTTTATCTAAAGATATGGAAGCTCTCGCCGCTGCAATCGTTACGAGTAGTAATAATATCAAAACATTAACCGATTTATTAAACAATCACGTTTCCGCGTCCGAAGAAAGATTTAAAGATATTGAAAATCGGTTAACCACGTTGGAAACGTAAGGAGTTTTTAATATGAGTTTATATCAAACATTATCGTTATTGATTGGATCATGGGCGATTTTTGTCGCGATTTTCGCTTATTTTCGGAGTCGTTTTAAGGCGAACGAGAAAAAAACCAAAGCCGTTGCATTGGGTGTGCAAGCCCTTTTGCGGGATCGTCTCATTGATAAATATAACAAATTCGAGGATTTGGGTTACGCTCCGATTTGGGCGAAACAGAATTTCGAAAATATGTGGACGCAATATCACAATTTGGGCGTAAACGGGGTTATGGATGAAATGTACCACAAATTTATCGCATTACCCACGGAACCGCCGGAAAAGGGGGCGCAGTAATATGCAAATTAACTGGAAAGCAAGAATTAAAAATAAATATTTTTGGTTGACCATCATTCCTGCAACCTTATTGTTAATTCAGACCGTTCTTGCGGCGTTCGGCGTATCGTTCGACTTTACGATTTTGGAGGCCAAATTGGTTGCTATTGTCGACGCCGTTTTCGGCCTTTTGGCTATGCTGGGTATTGTTGTCGACCTCACAACCAACGGTATTTCCGACACCAATTTGGCAATGACATACAACAAACCTCGAAAGGATGAGTAATTATGACAATTACCGCCGGAGCATTAGTCGCTCACGCTCTTAAATACGTCGGTTATCTCGAAAAGAAATCCAATAAAGATTTGGACGATTTTACTAAAAATGTAGGCAGTAAAAACTATACAAAATTCGGTCGTGATTTTGGTTTAAATCCCGCCGAATGGTGTGGAATGTTCGTATCTCAGGTTTTTGTTGAGTGCTTCGGTAAAGAGAACGCAAAACGCCTCCTTTGCGGTGGCCTCCATAGTTATACACCGACCGGGGCGAATTACTTTAAAAAAGCCGATCAATATATCAAACGCGGAAACGGTAAACCCAAAGTTGGGGACGTGATTTTCTTTTATTCCTCTTCTAAAGGCAGAATTGGCCACGTTGGGATCGTTACAAAGGTAACGTCGACCAAAGTTTACACCGTGGAGGGTAACACCTCCGGAGCAAACAAATTAGTTACCAACGGTGGCGGGGTTTGCGAAAAATCCTACAATTTAACGTCCAGTTATATCGACGGTTACGGTCGCGTTAATTATGACGACGGCGCGGGATCGGTTGAGCTGGAAACCAAAACAGGAGGGAAAAACATGATTGCGTTAAACACTTTGAAAAAAGGTGACGAAGGTAAACAGGTTAAAACCTTGCAGCGGTTGTTATTGGCTATGGGTTACAAATTACCCGAATACGGCGTGGATGGTGATTTCGGGGACGAAACCGATAAAGCGGTTAAACAATTCCAAAAAGCCAACAAATTAACCGTCGACGGTATCGTCGGAACGAATACATGGAACGCGTTATTAAAATAAGCGCATAAACGCCTATTTTAGCGTTAATTTAATAAAGACGATAAAATATATTAGTCACGCAATTAAAGCCGTTTAAACGGCAAATATGAGCGTTACAAAGTAAAAAGCCGGGGTTTGTCCCCGGCTCTTTTTTTATTTATATCATTGACCAATACATAACGAACATACCCAATAAAAATGCAACGGTCAATTTTATAATGGTTTTCTCAATTTCGTAAACTCGGGTATGCTTCGGCGTTTTCTTCGGTGCGTCCTCACGTTCGAGATCGGCGAGGGTTTTAACGGGATAATTCATAAATTCGGGTATTTGCAGATCGTTCATGGTGTTTCTCACTTTCTCCCCGTTTCGCCGGTAGGTCAGCGGTGGT
>JAZRAH010000014.1:0-13435 GCA_045634505.1 Elusimicrobiaceae bacterium | reverse complement strand
TGTGATATTTACAATAGTAAACACAATGTCCCTGCTTATAAAGTTTCATACTATACATTGTAGCAGAAGATTCAGGGGGAACTCCCTCCACGGGCTCACGCCCGTGGGGTCAAGTGCGGTGCTACCTGAACTTGTTTCAGGCTCTCCCCCTTATTCCCCTCCCCCCTGGAGGTGCTAAGCGTACAATGCCACTTGTTCTGTCCCCCTTGTGGGGAAAGTCAAGGCCAAAGGCCGCAGTCCCGCAAGGTTGGTATGCGGGAACTAGGAAAGGGGGTTGTAAACAAGTACTTCCTCTTTGGAGAGGGTGACACGCAGTGCCGGGTGGGGGCTTACACACAGCCCCCGCCGTCGTCATCGTGAGTACGTGCGGAGAAATCTTGCCGTTGTATCCCCGCACAAAACATCAAAAAACCCGCCTGCGTTTTGAAGCAGACGGGTCTTTATGAACCAACTAAATTTTACAGCTTATACACTACCCGCAATAGAACCGACATAAAATTGGCCCGCGGATACACTGTTACATGGTCGCCGTTATCGCGCGTGGTAGAATCGTGGAAACGGTTGCCATTGTAACGTCCTTCCAACGCGAGCGAAAACCGCTCCCCAATCTCCCGCTCCACCCCTAAGCCCACATAGTAGGCAAAACCGGTGTAATTAAAATGTTTTTTGCTATCCCCTAGGGGGCTAAAATCCATCGAAAAATCCGTATGAGCCAACCCCACACCGAGCGGCACGTACAACTTGTACGCCGCTTGCGGGGTTAAAAACACATGTCCCACCGCCATCAAATGTTGCATCCGGGTGCGGGTGTTTAACTGCCAACCACTCGCCCGATCTTTTGCAAAATACTGGTCCGCTACCGAAATACCCACCCCCACCTGTGGGTTTAAAAAATAAAGTGCTTGCAGTTCGGCCCCCATGCCGTTCTTACCTAATTTGGCGTCGTGCGCGATAGAGGCATCTGGGTCGTCCACATTCATTTCGCCAAAATCCGTTCCTAACGCTAGCGGGGAGTAAACCGCCGCCAACCCCAGTGTCATATCTCCTTTTTCATACGCCTGTGCCCCTAGGCCGCAAGCGAGTAAACATACAACCAATAACCATTTTTTCATATTTTTCCTCTTGTAGGTATATTTTAGCAGATTTAGTAAAATATAGGTATGGAACTTTTAAGCCAACTATTAGATATTTTTTTACATTTAGACGTGTACCTAAATGCCTGGGCCGCCAGTGCGGGCGCATGGCTGTACGTCGGCATTTTTATCGTCATCTTTTGTGAAACGGGCCTGGTAGTTACCCCGTTTTTACCGGGCGACTCGCTGCTTTTTGCGTGCGGTGCCTTGGCGGCCAGTGCGGGCAGTGGTATCAATTTAGGCGTGCTCATTCCGGTTGCGTTTATAGCGGCCGCCCTGGGGGATGCGTGCAACTACGAAATTGGCAAATGGTTGGGGCCCAAGGTGTTCTCGCAAGAGCATAACCGTTTTTTAAATAAAAACCACCTGTTAAAAGCACACGCTTTTTATGAAAAGTACGGCGGTAAAACCATTATTTTAGCGCGTTTTATTCCCATTGTCCGCACCTTTGCCCCCTTCGTAGCCGGCATTGGCAAAATGACGTATGTACGTTTTGCCAGTTACAACTTAATTGGGGCCGCCTTGTGGGTGCTTTTGTTTATTGTAGGCGGGTATTACTTTGCCGATTTACCCATCGTCAAAACCCGCTTTCACTACGTCATTTTGGCCATTATTATAATTTCCGTTCTGCCCGCCGTCATAGAGTATTGGCGTGAACGGCGTAAAAACCGCTAACGGGATTGCCGACGAAGTTCCAAGGAATGGGCCGCCTGCTCCGGGACCGGTTGGGGAGCTAACGCCGTGGGACGTTGGGCCCGCTCCGGCAGTTCCACCGGCAACACGCCTTGGGCCTGTTCATTACCTACAATAATATCCGCAGCCGTCTGCAAGGCAACACTGTTAAGCCCATACGTAGCTAACACCGTTCCCATGCGCGGATAATACGGGATATCGTATGGATTCATCACCGACAGTAGCACCAAATTCGGGTTTTTATCCCCTATTTTTTCAATCGTATGCTTTTGATTTAGGTTAAGTTTATCGGCCCACTGCAAACTGGCCACCACTACTAAATCAGCTCCCTGCGCACATTTTAAAGCGCGCGCTACATCTTTTTCTTTCGGTGATAGCGAAGCATTATACGCACGTACTTTATAGTTACGCGCCAAAAAAGGCTTACTAATGTGCGCTAGTTGGTCGGCAAAGCGCGGCGGCGCAAAAAACACCGCACACACTGTCGGGCGTTCCTTGTCTGTGGAAAAGGGAATGAGTCCGTTTCTGTCGCGCACAAGAGTTACCGCTTCTTTACTAATATCCGCCAGCGTTTGCTTATACGCGCGTTCAATCGGCGTAGGAGGTTGGCGTACAAATCCCTCATCCAAAAGGCCCAGCTCTTTTTTTATTTTCAAAATACGACCCGCCGCATTTTCCACCCGGGAAGCTAATTTTTGTGCGTTTACGTGCGCGTTAATTTGCTCAAACAGCGTAAGGGGTTTAATATAACGCCCCAACAAAATCATGTCTGCCCCCGCCGCTAACGAACGCGCGGCACACCCCGCAATGGTGCAAAACTGGGTCGCGCCCTTCATGTCTAAGCTATCGGTTACAATGAGCCCATCAAATCCGAGTTCTTGACGTAAAACCCCCTGCAAAATCGGTTTTGAAAAAGAGGCCACCTGTTCTTTATCTAGTGCCGGATAAAGCACGTGCCCCGTCATCACGCCCGGCACCCCTTGTTTAATAGCTTGTGCAAACGGAGCCAAGTGAATGCGTTTTAGTTCCGCCTTGGAAGCATTGACCACCGGCACCGAATAGTGCGAATCCAAGGCCGTATCCCCATGCCCCGGAAAGTGCTTTACAATGGGGACAATCCCTGCCGCTTTAAATCCGTTCATGAGGGCCAAGCCCATTTTGGTAACGGTTGCCGGGTCCGAACCAAAACTGCGCACGCCAATAATGGGGTTACGCGGATTGCTGTTTACATCCAAGACCGGGGAAAAATTGATATGCACGCCTACGCTGCGCAGTTGTTGCCCGGCTAAATAGGCCAAGGTAGCGGCTTTTTCCTCGTCCTGGCTGGCAGCTAAAAGCATATTGGTAGGTAAATAGTCAAAACCCAAGGTAATCGGGGTATAGACGGTTCCCCCCTCGTAATCAATGGCCACCAGCAGCGGAATTTTATGGGGTGATTTAGCCGCCCAACTTTGCAATTTTTCAATCAGCCGCCGCGTTTCTTTGAGTGAATAGTTTCCCCATTGAATCAGCACCCCGCCCAGTTTGCCTTGTTCAATAGCCGGACGGACCAGTTCCGCGCTGTCAATGTCCACAAACGCTACCAAGGTTTGGCCCAGTTTTTCTTCGGGCGTTAAGTCAGCCAGTTGCACGCTCGCCCACGCCGGAAGCGTCAGTAACCCCAGCAAAAAGGCCAAAACTTTTCTCATGCGTTTACCTCAATAAAAGCAATTTCAGCCGGTGCTAAAAACCGCAAGGGAATCCCCCAGTAAAACACGCCGGAAGTAATATAAAATTTCATCCCTTCTACGTCAAAAAACCCATACACACGCGGAAATTGCAATTTAACAAAATAATTAAAGGGCCACAACTGCCCGTTATGGGTGTGTCCGCTCAGCATTAAATCGGCCCCATGCTTGGCGGCCACCTCAGCTAGTGAGGGGGTATGGCTCAGCAAGATAGTAGGCTTATTTTTATCCAGGCTGCCCAAAAGGCTAGCCACTTGCCCGGCCGTCACTCCGGCCGTTTTAATGTCTTTTAGACCCGCTACTTGCACGCCGTTAGGGAGCGTCGTAGCGGTATTTTCCAAAAGTAAGATGTTGGCGTCTTTAAAAAATTCTTTACTATCCCCGTACCCTACATAATACTCGTGATTGCCAAGCACCCCGTAGGAGCCGAGCGGCGTTTTAGTTTGTTTGAGGCGGGCGGCATATTGCTCCCGGTGCGGGCCATATTCAAAAATATCCCCCAGCACTAAAAGCCCGTCGGGGTTTTCGGCCTCAATACGGCGCATCACGTCGTCAAAGCGGCGGAGGGATACCCCCATTCCCAGGTGAGTATCCGAAAGCAGGGCCAGTTTCATTTTTGGGGCCCCGGGGATTTGCACGGCAATGTGCTTTATTGTAGGGGCACTAAACCCGCCCCAGAATGCCATTACAAATACGGTTAGTAACGCTACAATACTAGCATAATTTAACAAAAAAGTTTTCACGTGAAAACTTTTTAACAATACTAACAATAAAAAATAGCCAATACTTAGCCAAAATGCCAAAAACACCAGGCCAAAATAAATATAGGCAAAATAATAAAGTGCGCTCCAAAACCAACCGTTTTGGTGCGTACGCGTCAGCGAAAATCCGGCCAACATCACAAGCGTACAAATGACGGACGCTACAAGCAACCCTTTACCCCCTAGCTGCGGGAAGCATCTGGAAAGCCACGCAATCGTGGGCAGTTGTATTAAAAAGGCAATGAAACTAAAAATAATATAAAAAGCACCCATAGCTATATTGTAAAAAATTTACACTATGGGTGCAAAAACTAACCGGCGTAAACACTTATTCTTCTACCGTTTCAGCAAAAGCTAATGTGTTGCATAACTTTTTACCGTAGTCAGTTTGAGGCAGACATTCTATTTTATTGGGTTTGGAAGAATGCGTAAAATAATAGCGGACTTTCATTTGTCTATCAGCCCAATTTGGATAATAAATTTGTACTAACTGTCCATTCTCTCCATTACCATCCAGATTATCTATCAGCCCATTAGGACATTTCACTAAAGAAACATCTGTCTCAACAGCATTACATGTGCCCGTACCACTAATGTCTAAGTTTTTCACATCAGACGCATATTCCCCGTTGGCCAAATAATAGACTTCTTGGGCATTACGAATACTAGCGGCCAACGATAGCACGGTACTTAGGCGGCTTTTATCCACTGCTAATTTATATTGCGGCAAAGCCACTGCGGCCAAAATACCAATGATCAGCACAACAACCAAGAGTTCAATTAAGGTGAAACCTTGGCGGTAAATGGAATGTGTTTTGTGTTTACTATTATTGTGATACATAAGTTACTCCGTATAATTACTTTCTTATTAGGTTGTAGGAAAAAAGGACATAAAAAACGGCCCTTTGCCCTATGGGTACTCAAACACATAGTACAAACAGCCGTAACCTGCCAAAAGGTAATGACAAGCATTCAGTGTCCATTCAACCGGGTAATTAGGCCGCTTGAATGTCACTTAGGTACGACTATTTTTCGGTTTGAGTACCGTTTACATGTGTAAACTGTATCCGCAACGCGGATGACCAAAAAACAGGTTAAAGAAATAAAAAATTAATGAAAGAGTACACCTCCGCAAAATATAATATTTATTATAAAACATTTTGGACCATTAAGTCATATTTGAGGTAGTGCCAAAGGCCGAAAGTTCTAAGGAGTGAGATTCCCGAGTCCTGCGGACGGCAAAATTGGGGATGACAGCCTTATGGATAACGTCAACGACTAGATGCTGAAACAAGTTCAGCATGACGATGGAAAGGAGGAATGCCTTAATGGATGTCAGGTACAACCTGACCTACAACTTCTACGGACACCTTTCCACAAGGGACGAAGGGAAGCAGACAGTACGGCTACTAAGTACCATAAAGACTTTATAGACGTCAGGCTGACGCCTGACCTATAAATTATAAGTGCAAAAAAGCCAACCGCGCGTTATTCTTCTGGGTCTTTAGAAAATAGACCAAAAAGGCCTTTGAACCCTTTTTTGACTTGGCGGGAGACTACATTGTTGGTAACCGACTGGGTAACCAGGGAAGTAACACTGCCTAAAAGTTGCATATCGCCTTGCGGGTCCTCCACCGTGCCGCCAATATGTAGATGTAAGGGCATCACCCCGTCCACCTCGTGCCGGCCGGGGGCGGCGTGTACATCCATATCCAAAGCCCCTGAGTTAAAATCGGCGGTGCCGTCTAGCCGGAAAGACATGGTGGGCGAAACAAACGTTCCCTCTTTAATAGTAGCCAAACCGCGCACGAAATTGACCTCTGTATCAAATTTATCGTAGGCCATTTCGCCGGAAACTTCTTTTTTCTCTACGGGAACAACTACTTCCATCGGCTCACCGTCCGGCCCTAAAATAGTTTGTGTTTTAACTTCTTTTTCTGTGCTGACCACTGAAGCAACCTCGCCCCCTAAGCTACTCAGCACCCCTAACACGTTCAGCGAATTAAACACTTTCCCCGTTACATTGAGTGATAAAAATAACACCTTGGTAAGTGCGTTTGCATCTGTGAGCTTATAAATATCTTGAATCGTACCCTCCCCTGTAGTAAGGCGTAAGACCCCGTGTGCTTGGTCTAACTGTGGGGTAAGCCCCTCTATTTGGGACGTAAACAAAACATCTTTCCCCACATAATAAGGAGCGTCTAGATGATCCAGTTTCACGTGCGCCGTTAAATCCACCGGCGGCAAAGGCCAGGTTTTTTGCGGCGCAGCGGGGGCCGCATCCGCCGAAGTGGACCCCGTTGCTTTTTGCAAAGCAGGCCAAATAATCTCCTTGGCATACACATCCAAATGAGAAGTAATTTTTTGCGGGGTCTGCACGGCTTGCAAACTCAGTTTAAAGGGGTCTGCATTTAATTTGCCCGCTACCTTAATATCGGCCTGACCGGTTTTCAAGTCTGTTGCTTCGGTAACATCAATTTTTCCGTTTACATTGGCTACCCGCCCGGCGTGTGGGATAAGCGCGCCAATTTCGTCAAACGTAACCTGAGCACGGGCTTCTTGCAGGTTGGAGGAAACCTCCCCATGGATCGTGCCCACCAAGCGGTAGGGCTCCGCCAAACTGGTAAACCAACGGCCTATTTCACCCAAAACTAAATTTACTTGGGCAGAAATTTGATGTTTTAATTTTTGGGCATAGTGGACTGTTCCATCCACTTTCATATCCACCCCGGGAACTTGCAGTGTAGTATTTTTAAGAGTAAAAATTTGCTTGTCTAAATCTACCGCAAACTGCGCGGACAAATCGGCACGAAGCAAGTCAAATTTAATGTTTTGGGCCACCGCGGCCGGCAACAAATTAGACGACAAATTACGCACCACTACTTGAGCTTCCCCCTGTGGTTTTTTGAAATGATGCACCTTGCCGCTTAACGTAACAGTAGATTTTTGATAGTAGGCCCTCAACGCTTCTATTTGCATGTGGGTGTTGGGCCAATCCAAATTAGCCAGTTTTACGCGTGCTTTTAACGTAAGCGGGATCGTCCCTTCAAAACCAAATTCCCGATGTTGGAATTTAGCCATGAGCTGGAGCAAGAACTCGTCCTTCAAACTAAAATCTTTGATGTTGAGGGTCAGGCCGCTAATGTCTAGCGTGCGCGGGGCTTGTTCGTCCTCGTAACGAAGGTGTAAATTCTCCAAGCGTACCCGGTTGGCCGTTAGCTCAAAATAGGGCACCGAAGGGGTTTCTTCCACCGGCTCCGCCGTAAGCTGCGGGGTAGTCAAATCAGCCCAACTGGTAGTACCGTCCTTATATACTTTTACAAAAACGTCCACGTCAGAAAGGGTAAGACGTTTTATTTTAATGTGCGCGTGCAGCAGATGCCATAGCGACCAACGAAGCCGTAAACGCCCCGCTTGCAAAAAGGTGCCTTTTTCAAAACCGCCTGCCTGCGCAATTTGGATATCACGCACGGAAACACCGCTTAAATTGGCGGCAAGCGGGCCAATCATTACTTGGCGGCCTAACGCCTTTTGTAGCACATTTTCTACCCGTGCGTTAAACCACTGGGTACGGGCCACTAAATGCACCCCCAAGTCTGCCAGGATGAGTAGCAACACGAGAATTACAATTATCTTAACAAGAAGTTTAGTCCACTTTTTCATGCGTCCTCCGGCTGTACTCACACCCACAATAGGTTTGCTGGTAGAGGTTAAATTCTTGGATAAGCGCGCGGCGCAGTTCGCTTAGCCCCCCCTTGCGCCACGAATTAGGCCAGTAGGGGGTCCCTTCCTCGCGCCAGGCTTGATGGGCGGCGCGGTGCACTTGCCCAATGTCTTTATAGCGCGACGTGCCCAACACAGAAGCAAAAAAATCAAAGCGATGCTTACGTGCATAAGCGGCCGCTTGTTTAAGGCGCATGTAAAAACATACGCTACACCGTTTACCGCGCTCCGGCTCATTCTCCAGGCCGCGCACGCGCATTTGCCAGGCGGCGTGATCGTAAGGGAGTTCGGCAAAGGCAACCCCTAGTTTTTGGCACAGGCGTTGTTGTTCGTCCCGCCGTTTTTCATATTCGCTTTGCGGGAAGATATTGGGGTTATAAAACAGCACCGTTACCTGCGTGCCCCGATCCGCTAAATGCTTGAGGGCCGCACAAGAACAAGGCGCACAACACGAAAGTACCAATAGCTTCATATATATAGTCTACTAAATAAATTTTTCACAGGCCTTGCAAAAAATTGATTACTTTGCTAAACTAAATAGCATAGTGTGAGGGTTTTGAAAAACCTTTCACTTTATTTTTTTGTATAAGAGGTTGTTATGGCTGTAAAAAAAGATAATAAAGAGATGCTCACCGCGGCAGAAATTAAAGAAATTAAAAAACATTTGTTGGAGCTAAAAGAAGATGCCAGCAAACGGTTGCAAAACACCAAACAAATGGATATGCCGGAAGCAGAAGTGGGCGACCCGATTGACGACGCAAGCAAAAGCTTAGATAAAGAAATTTTGTTTGAGCTTTCCAGCAATGCCCATAGCACCATTGAACAAATTGAAGCCGCCCTGCGCAAAATTGACAAAGGGATTTACGGCACGTGTGAGTACTGCCGCAAACCCATTGGCAAAAAACGCATGAAAGCACTGCCCTTTGCACGCTATTGTATTAACTGCCAACATACCAACGAACATCACCGCGGGTAATGCACGTGGAAGTTTTCAGACCCCTGCGAGAGCAGGGGTTTTTTTATGGGGCAAAGGCCACGGAAAATACAAAGCCGGGGATGAGAGACGTGGTTTGAAGTGTGATTTGCGGCGCGCCTAGGGCGTTGTAAATTGCCTGCGCGCGGCCCAAAAACTGCGGGGCGTTATGCACCACGCGTACGTCATAGCTGTTTACGGTAAGCCCGCTGCCTAGCAGTTTAACAAGGGCCTCTTTTTGCGTCCATAAGGTGGTTAAAAAGGCGTCATCTTCGCGCGTAAGTTCAGACGGGTGAAAAAAATTGTTCTTCCACGCACCCAGGCGCGGGGTAATTTTTTCTAAATCAATCCCTATATACTGGGCGTGCGGGGCAATAGCCGCCACGGCATAGCCGTTACTGTGCGTAAGGCTAAAGGGGATTTGAAACTCTTTCCCCCCTACATATACCGTAGGCTTACCTACCCCGCCGGGAGTTAAAATTTCAATTTCCTTAAACGTGTGTTGGGTATGCGGCGCAACTAGTTTTTTTAACGCAAGTCTGCCCCCGAGCCATTCGGTTTTGCGCTTTTGGATTTTTAAATGATTATAAAAATCCAATTCTTTCTCGCCCAAAACTTCCTGTACCGGGGGCAGGTTTGTTAAATCAATTACTTCTAGTTGATAGGCCATTATTGCCCAATGGCTTGGTAGCCATGGATTTCCACCCACACGTTGCCTTGTGCGTCAAAGACGTAAGCGTCGTGCAAGGTTTTACCGTCGGCCGTAGCACCCTTGTTTACACCGTACAGGTACAAGCGGGCAGGCGGCAATTGGTTGTTAAGCACGGCCACTTCGGCAATCCCGTCAGGCAAGGTCATCTTGTGCGCGACCGACATATCCTGAAAGCCGCAGCATTGGAACGCGGCTTCAATGAGCATCGGGTTAGCGAGCAAGGTGCGCGGGGCGTCGGTCCATTGCGGGCGGGGCGTGGTGTTGTAAATGGCAAGGGATTCCTGCTCATTTACACGCACAATGCCGCCTAATACTTGGAAGGACGGACCGTGGAAATACTTTTGGTAAATTTCCGCGGGCGTTACCTGAAGCGGACTTTCTAAGCCCGTCATAGCCTGCGCTTTTACTTGGTCCCACGTGGAGGTAAATTCAGCCAAGGTGCGGGCCGTAAAATGGCGGCGGGTGTTACCCATTTTGACACCTTTGCTGTTAATAAAATCCGACTCAATTTCCATGGACACGTCGTTGCCTTGTGCTTTACCGATCACGCGCACAGCTTGCGGACGGTTGCGCAAGAGTTTAATAGGCAAGTAGAAGTGTACATCTTTAAGGGCTTTGGTTACATGCCCTGTCAGTGCGGTGGACGTTTCAAAAAACGTTTCAATCCCCATTACACCCGGCACGTACGGCGTGCCTTCAATGGCATGGTCGGCCAGGTACGGGTCGGAAGATAAATTAAATTCTTTTTCTACGTGAATTTCCGAACCGGAAACCAAGGATTTCACTTCCCCCAAAAAGTGCGTGGCTTTGGAAGCGTCCGGTCCTTTGGTGGCAACGGACGGCGTGGCCGGGGCCGGTTTAGCAGCCGGCGTTACCGGGGCCGGGTTTTGCGGGGTATTGTTGCCGTTATCGTCGGAGGCGAAATCGGCCGCGGAGCCGATTTCGTCCCAATCAAATTTGAGCTGATGGTCCCAGTCCAAACGGCCTAAGGAACCTGTAAGCACAATTTCCGGCACTTGACCATATACAATTTCATCTAAGAAAATTTGCATACCGTCTTCGGGGTCCACAAAGTCCACTCCGTTGGAGCGCAGGAACGTTTCTACCCCGGCGCGTACCCCCATACCCACGTTCTTATAAGCACTCATGGCAATACTTACGGCGCGGTAGCCTTGGTTGGTGAGCGAGAACGCCGTTTTGGCTAAGTAATCGTTGGCACTGGCGTAATCGCTTTGACCTAAGTTGCCAAACTTACCGGCAATAGACGAGGCAAACGCGAAGAATCCGTCATCACGCACAATGTTGTTAGCCAGGAACGTGCCAAAACTGGTGGCTTTTACGTCAAAGATGCGGTAGTATTCTGCCGGGTCTTTATCGTAAATAAGTTTGGAGCGTTCCAATCCGGCAAAGTGGATAAGCCCGTCCACGCGGCCGTTTTTGGCTTTAATCTTGGTGCAGACTTCTTTCATCATGGCGGCGTTCATCACGTCACAATGGTAGTATTCTACTTCGCTGCCTAGCTCGCGCAATTTTTGCAAGTTGTTGTAGAGCGTAATAGAATCTTTCACACGGCCAAAAGCACGTTCCAAAAGGACCGGCGTGGCTTTTTTTGTGGGATCGGCTTTGAGGTCTTCCCAGATTTGTTTCTTTAGAGCGGCCAGTTCGGCTTCGTTCATAGAAGCCCACAGCGGCGTTTTTTCTTGGATTTCAATAATATCCAAGACGATAATTTTGCTGTGGTACTGGGCGGCAATTTTTTGGCTGAGCATGGCCCCAATGCCGCGGCCCGAACCCGTGAAGATAATGGTTTTGCCGGCTAGGTCAAAATGTTTGACGCGGCGGTCTAAGCGGGTGGGCAAACCTAAAATAGTGGAGCGGACCCCGTCGCGGGTACCGATCATCAGGCGCATATCGCCATGGAGTACTTCGTCCATGGTTTTTTGAGCCATTTCGTCCGGCGTGGCGGTGGGTTCAAAGTCCATAAGTTTAGAGATAGCCCCCGTACGTTCATAGACGTCTTTGCGGTAGCAGGTGGTACCCCCGGTCAACGCACCGACAATGGGGTTAAATTCATCCTTGGTGAAATACCCAAAGTTACCGTCAATTTTGGTGTTCACGGCAAAGAACGTGTCGCTATCCGTGCGGTTAGCAAGCCCTTTTTCAAATACGCGCAAGGCAATAAACAGCGGCATAACGTATTTGGTCAGCTCATTATGCGGGCTTAATTTTTTGTCAAACTTTTTAACCGTGGCTCCCAAGAGGTACACAATCCCTTGGATGTTGGGGTCTTCGGCTTGGTAGGCTTTTAAGGCGACCTCTGTTTCTTCGTACGATTCCCAATTCATAATAGTGGTGTTTTTGCTGCGCGTTTTGAGCGTGGTAAACACATGGTACGGTACGCCTAATTCTTTACATTCTTCCTGATAGGCTTTGATGAGTTGGGAGTTATCGGCAAAAATCAGCACCGTGCGGTCTTTGGATAAGCGGCGGTTTGCGCGTTGGGTAAGCGGAGCGTCGGCCACGGTGGTTACGTAACGCAGTTTCTTTTCGTGGCAGTGTTCCCCTTGGTAACCGGGGCGTTCCGGGCGTTCAGCCAAAGACACACGTTGGGCAATCGGAGCCGTGGGGTTGGTAATAAGCGCGTCGGCTTTCGGCGCGTCCACATGTTCAGCCACCACGTGTTCCGGTTGGTGCACGAGTTTGTGCTCCGGGAGCGCATGGCTCGGTTCAAACGGTTTTACTTCCGCTTTGGGTGCCTCAGCCACCGGCGCGGGAGCCGGTTGGGCTACAGGGGCCGGAGCTACCGCCGGTTGCGCGGCCACAGGAGCCGCCGCGGGTTTGCCCGCGTTAGCAAGTACAAATTTAATGCAGTGGCGGATCGTCGGATAATCTTTTAATTGGATACCGTCTTGTTGGGCAATCCCGTAATGCTCACGCATCCCGGCAAAGAGTTCGGCTTGTTTGACCGTATCAATACCCAAGTCGGCTTCCATATCCAGGTCTAATTCCAACATATCTTCGGGGTAACCTGTTTTTTCAGCAACCATTTTGACGACTTCTTGGGTGACCGTGGCTTCGTCTAAATTAGCGGCGGCTACAGGGGCCGCTACCGGCGCGGGAGCCGGTTGAGCCACAGGGGCCGGATCTACCGCCGGTTGAGCCACTGGGGCTACCGTGGGTTGCGCGGCTACAGGGGCCGCTGCCGGTTTACCCGCGTTAGCAAGTACAAATTTAATGCAGTGGCGAATCGTCGGATAGTCTTTTAATTGGATACCGTCTTGTTGGGCAATCCCGTAATGCTCGCGCATCCCGGCAAAGAGTTCGGCTTGTTTGACCGTATCAATACCCAAATCGGCTTCCATATCCAGGTCTAATTCCAACATATCTTCAGGGTAACCCGTTTTTTCGGCAACCATAGCTACCACTTCTTTGGTAACCGTCGCCTCATCCAACGCTTTGGCAGGCGCGGCGGCCACAGGAGCCGGAGCCACAACGGGCGCGGGGGCGGGTTGAGCCACAGGGGCTACCACGGGTTGCGCCACTGGGGCGGCGGGTTGCGCGGCTACAGGAGCTGCCGCGGGTTTGCCCGCATTGGCAAGTACAAATTTAATGCAGTGGCGGATCGTCGGATAGTCTTTTAATTGGATACCGTCTTGTTGGGCAATCCCGTAATGCTCGCGCATCCCGGCAAAGAGTTCGGCTTGTTTGACCGT
>JAZRAH010000013.1:0-8335 GCA_045634505.1 Elusimicrobiaceae bacterium | reverse complement strand
TAAAAAGTCTTTAAAAAATTTCGAGGGGTTCCCCGGATTGCGCTTTTGGCTTATAAGGGATTTTTCCCGGCGTCAATTTGGCGCTAACTTTATCAATTTTTTGTCGCTTGTTCTTGCGTCGGTTCTTGCTTTTTGATTTTTGGCGCGTGGCGATATTGCTTTTGCAAAACTCTATCGTTATATGCGTATGGTACTTGATTCGGAAGAACGAGAAATCGTTCTTCAGTAAGCGTTTTCGTTTTGTCAACGCCGTTTTCTTTGATATAGTAAATTTTGGTGAACCCGACGTTGCGCATTAGCGCTTCAACGCGTTTTATCTTGTTTCGCAAGGGTATTTGCATTTCAAATTGCGCTTTCAAAACCTTTTCTTCAAGTTTTTTGTGATACCGTTTTAATGCTTTAGGGCAATAAGTATACTCACTACGTAGCAAGTGCAGTTTGACTTGCTGGCAATCTCTGATTGACTTAAAGATAGCGCCGTTTGCGTGTGAGTCCGTGAGGAGCATACCGTCCGTATATTGACGGTCTAAACCTACAAACTCGTCAATATCGTTTGCCTCGTTTGACTCTTTGTCTTTCTTTTTGCCCTTTCTTATGGTGTTTGCGAGCACGTTGTCGGCTTCTGACAACAACTTTACGTTGCCCTCGTGCAAGCGCTTTTTCATTGTGAAATGCTCTTTCTCGAGGTAATACGGCTTTTTGTCGTTCCACGTAACGAGAATATTAGAGTATGCGCCGGGGATACGGTCGGGATTTTCTCGAAAGTAAAACTCGATTGCATCCTCTCGATTTTGGAATGCTATCCAGTCAACGTCGTCGCCGTTCTCGGCTCTCTCTTTGAGTTTGTCTTTGAGTGGATAGTCAATAAAGTATTTGAGAGCAAGCGTTCGCATTTTGGCGCATGCCTGCAAGACTAACATATACACGAGCAAACGAGTTTTTCCGACGCCTTGTTGTCCGTCGACGCCACACGAGCAACCGACAGAAAGCAAGAGTTCGTTCGTTTGTTTGATACGGTGAATGTTAAGACAAACGCCGTAAAAAAGCACACCGCTTTTAACTGCGCCGTAAAACGATACTAAAACGAGAGCCGATTCGGCGTAAACCTGCATGCGCTGGGAAAACGTCGTCGCCTCGCCGTAAACGTTACCGCCAACGGCGATAACGTCAAGGGCACGAACGGCAAGCCTAAGCCCGAAAAAACCCCAAAAAATAACGTTACAAATTAGCGCAACTAGCGCATAATTGATAAATATCGTTTTAACGTAGTCTTTTAGCCGATATTCGGGCAGAGTGATTTTTTGCATTATTTTTTGCCTAAAACAGCCTTAAGAAGGAAGGCTCCTGCAACTAAAAGCGCAATCGAACCGACAACGCTACCGGTTGTTTTAAATCCGAAAGTGTCGTTGAGCCAGTTAGAGAACTTGTCCGTTATTGCGTCCTTTGGCTCTTCGCTTCCGTCGTCGGGTGTAGGCTCTACAAGTTTTTTTAGTTCACAATTTACGGTTGTGATTTTTGCGTCTTCCTTAAGAGTTACAACTCTACTAATTGAAACTTGAGGTCCGGCGCAATACTGGAGTCCCATATCAAATTCAAGGTTTGAAGGAATATAAAACTCTATATATGTCTCAGTTATGCTATACGGAATTATATCTTTTAAGTTACACGACCCCGAATTTGAATTTCCGGAAAAAGCAATGTATTTTTCCTGCTTGCTCGCACGAAGTGTAATCGAAGGAATTATTGCCTCACTCGGGACGTTATCCTCAGTATACGAATTATAACCTTGATATTTTGTTGTGTAATTTTCGGGGTAGAAAGTTAATATTTCCGTAAAATAATCCTCACCAAAATATGCTCGATACCAAACACCGGCAAGCAAGTCTCCAACGCTCGCATCAACTTCTTCCCACGTGGAAGTGTCGGGAAGTGTTGGCTCTTCAGCATTCGCCGAAAGTTGTTTGTTTGTCGCCGTAAAAACGACGGCGACGAGCGCAAGCGTAAGAGTTGCGCATATACTCAATATTTTTTTAATCATTGATTTTTTCATAGTTTATTCTTCCTTTTTTATTTTTTTACGTAGAAACCGAAACGTCAATACTGTCAACCGTTACCGTTCTATTAAACGTTATTTTAAGTTCCGCCGTTCCGCCGATAATATCAATCTCAACTATACCGCCGTCAAAATTTATAATTCCGCCGTCCGGCGTAATCTCAACAGTAAACTCATAAGTACTATTACTTTCGCAATTTAATACGACTTTAACTATAGAGTAACCAGCCTCAACCGTGATAATTATCTCTCTTGTGCGCAATTTTGTATCTGATGAAGAGATTGCGTTTATAGTTACAACTTCTTTAGTAAACGTTCCGCCGGTGTTTAGTATATCTAATCCGCTAAACGGATAAGTTACAACGTCAGTTGGGAAAGATTCCGACTCGCTTTCGCTCTCGCCCTCGCTTCCGCTTTCACTCTCGCTTTCACTTTCGCCAGGCTTTTCGCTCTCGCTCTCACTTTCGCCAGGCTTTTCGCTCTCGCCCTCACTTTCGCCAGGCTTTTCGCTTTCACTTTCGCTTTCGCCGGGAAGTTCCGATTCGCCAGAACTCTCGCCCTCGCTTTCACTTCCGCCAGGAAGTTCCGTTTCGCCAGGTCTCTCGCTTTCGCTTCCGCTAGGGTTCTCACTTTCCGATTCGCCAGGAAGTTTGCCCTCGCTCTCAGAGTCAACGACGTTTCCGCCGGAAGAGGAAACTGACTCGCTTACGTCTGGCGGTTCCTGCGATTCTTTTTCAGGCTCGCTCTCGCTTTCTTTTATGCTTTCCGTGTCCGATTCAAGTTCGCTTGACGTCTCATCGGCGTCAAGGTCGATTGACTCTCTATCCTCAGGAAAGAGCGGAATAAATCCGATATTCGGGAAAAGGTCTTTAAGACCTAACTTGCCGGCGATGGTAGCACATCCACCGCCTAAAACTGACGTAAGAAGTAAAAGAGCCACAACGCATATTATAATTTTTTTTATTACTGGATTTTGGTTGTTTTTTTTGCTCATTTCTTTTGCCTTTTGACTAATTTTCTTAATAATAATAAAACAACTATCGTTGATAAAACGCTAATTATTTCGGGGTTTGATTGAATTATATCGTATCCGAACTTGTCGGCTACAAAATCGTTAGCGTACACGCTAGCGAGTATAACAAGTAGTAATTTCATAATTTTGAATTTAGCCACGTTATAAAGGTTTTTGCAAGGTCAACGACCGCTATAATTATATCGACGCATAACACTACAACGATAATCGATAATATTTGCATTGCAAACGTTGACGCTTGCGAAAAGAACGTGTAAAGAGTAGGTATTCGGCGCAGAAGAGAAACTATAAGCGAGTAAATTAACTCATAAGTTCCAACTGCGCCTACTGATTTTAGTATCATACTACGTAATTGTAGATTGATGCTTCTTCGTTTGGAGTATTTTCTTGCTCAACTTTTTCTTCTTCTTTATTGAAGAAATCTTTTAAGTTCGTAGTCGCTTGAGAGCCGAACGCTAAGATACCGATTGAACAAAAAGTAATAATAATTGCGGTTTTCCAGTCAAACTTTTTCTTCATTTTTTATTCCTCCTTGATTATTTAAAACGCCTTTCGGCGGTTTTAGTAAAATAAATTAAAATAAGCCTCGTTAGTGCGTGTGTTATACATTCCGCCGACGTTTTTGAGTAAGATTTCAACGTCTTCGTCCGTAAGTGACGTCAAGTTCCCCTCGACGTCGCCTGCACCACATATAACGACGTTCCCAACGATAGGTATATCACGCTTTGTTTCGTCCCATATAGCAACTTTTAGGTTAGGCTTGTAAAAACCCATATCGTCGCAAATTACCGTGTAGCGACGTTTGCGCCAAATTCTTGTAATAATATCAATACAATCGCAACCGATAAGTTTATAGTAAGTGTCGAGTTCGTCTTCGATTTCCAAAACTTCGGGATACTTGCCCTCGTTTACGTTAAGATATAGCACTTTCATTTTTTTCCCTCTCTTGCCTAAACTCTTCGTATGTAGTAGCCTTGTAAACGAACCCCTTGTCGCAAAGAGTCTTGCCGGGGAAGTAGTCGTTCACGGGGTCAAGGTCGGTTGCAACCTTTTTAAACGAATAACTATAACAAGGGTTATCTTTTCGTATCTCGTTAAAAATCTCAACTAAATAAACGGCGTTGAAAAGGCTTTCAGTCGTGCATAAAAGCATTTTATCGTCAAATAGCCCGTTATACTCTTCGTAAACGTAGTAACGGCTATTGTAGTCTTGTTCTTTTCTCATTTTTTTCATTTTTTGTACCTCGGTTTTGTTTTTTTCTTCGGTTTGGTTTTTTGGTCGAGCGTAAGACCGAAGAAGAACTCACGCTCGACGTTATATCGCTCTCGGCGCACACGGTGCGCCGTTGGATATCTTAAGTTTTTAACCAGGAAGAGCCTCGGCTCTCGAGCATAACGTTAAAGGCGACGTTATGCGCTTTGAGAAGTTCTCTCTTCTTCGATTCCGTTCGGCTTTTGGGGAAGTCGTAGAAATATTGTAGTTCGCAGTAAAGGTCGTCCGAATCGTAACTAGTGCGCCGTTTAATCTCGTCACGTTCGGCGCAGTTCGCCGAAAGTAAGAAACTTATGCTTTGCTCGAAGTCTTCAGAAGAGAGGTCTTCGGCGAAAGGTACGGGCAAGCGTTCGCCCTGCGCAACGTCGGCGCGCCTAAACTCTTCTAAGTCCTCAAAAGTAAAAAACGGCGCAGTTTCGTTGAGTGTGGGAAGTGTAGGTTCGTGCCAACTAGCCGTACGCAAACGAAAAAGGAAGTAATCCTTTTTCATATCGAACGTGTAGTCGGTTTCTTCATCCATAAGTGAAACGTTGTCGCCGTTAAGTTGAACGCAACGCAGAGTTCTTTTTACGCCTTTAAGCGTCAAATAATAGACTGCGTGCAATATTGCTTGTTTTTTATTCATTTTTGTAACCCCACTAAAACCCCTAATTCGCCACAAGAGCGAAAGTAGGGTTGACGGGGATTTTCAGAATAAAGACGAGTTCTCGTCTGCCTTGCCCCGCCTCAAGGCGTTAAAAAGTAGAATATTTCTACCTTTCGCATTTATTATAAGTGGAAAATTTCTACTTGTCAAGAAAAAATAGAAAATTTCTACTATAATTTTTTCGAGGTGGCATTATGAGATTGAAAGAATTAAGAATTACGGCTGGATTTTCGCAAAAAGAACTTGCCGAAAAAATCAATTTAACGGCTCACAATATCGGAGATTGGGAAAGAGGAAAGGCTGAACCGTCTATCTTTTGGCTTGAAAAACTAGCCGACGTTTTTAACTGTACGATTGACTACTTAGTCGGACGTGAGGACGACTTTGGAATCGTTCAGAGTTCGGCAACCGTTCCGGCTCTTACTGCGCTCGAATCGGAAATGCTCTCGCACTTCCGCGCGCTCGATACGTCTAGCCAACATAAAGCGATAGGCTACGTGTACGCACTTGCGCACTAATTATTTTCTAATAAAATGCGCCGACGCATTTTATTAAAACCGCTATTAAGCCAAAACCTTTTTAAGTGTTTAAAATAAAATCGGAGGTGCAATTATGCAAATATCGGATTTTATAACACACTTAGAGGCAATCAAATATGCGCTAGACCGTTTAATCGGCGCAATGCAAGCAACGGCGGACACTCACGGGCGCGCAAGCGCAAGCGAGCCTTCGCCGTTTTTTTCTACCCCAACAACTGAAAAACCCTCGCCGAACAGCGAGGGTAAAAGCGAAGATTTACAACTTAATAAGGGAAAAGTCGCAGATAGTTCCGAAAGTATGGAGGACTATATGCAAAGAAAATTAAGGCACGGCGAGGGGTATTTCCTCTTGAAGACCGTACAAAGAAAAAAGGGAAGTATTTACAAGTATTATTACGGGTGCACCACGATAAACGGTGTAAAACACCACTTGACGGCGCACACCCAAGAAGAAATTATTAAAAAAATTAAACTCGAGCGTTTGCAGTATTTAACGCTCGGCTTACCGCCAAAACCAAAAAAAGACCCAAACGACGTAACGTTCGAGGCTTGGTATAAGAAGTTTTTTAAAACGTACCGTGAGAGCGAGCAGTTCAAGGAAAAGACAAAAACGACCTACTACCGTCAAGCACGTCGAATAATGGATGCACTCGGCGCAATAAAAATCAAAAAACTTTCTGAACTCGATATCAAAAACTTTTTGAACACCGTTTCGGAGGGGCAACAAGCGAAGTTTTACGATATAATCAATAACATTTTGAAAAAGGCAGTCGCAAACCGTTTGATTGATTTTAACCCTTGTTCAACACTCAAGCGACCACGTTATAAGCAGTTGAAGTTCAGAGCGTACCAACTCAAAGAGCAAAACGTTATGCTTGAGAACGTTGAAGAGCCTTTCAACGAGGTTTTTTATATCCTATGCTGTACGGGGCTTAGAATCGGCGAGTTTTTGGCTTTAACCGAAGAGGATATTTTTGAAGATTATATCGTCGTAAACAAAAACAAGGACGCATACGGGCGAATTATCCCGTCAACGAAGACCGGGGAAGAGCGAAGAGTTACGATTTTGCCCGGGCTATTTGATAAAATGCCCGTACGCTTAATTGAAACGTTTACTTATAACGTCGTTTCTAAGGCTTGCCGAGACGTTTATAAGAAGTTCGGCAACGTCAACCTACACGGTGCAAGGCACACTTACGCCTCGATGGCGCACTTCGTCGGGATAGACGACAAAAAAATTCAACGTGAACTAGGGCATTCGACGCTCGCAGTAACAACGGATATTTACACGGATATAATAGATAACGGCGAGGGCGGACGCATTTTAGAGTATTTTAAACGGCTTGCCGACGTTCTCAAAAACAGGTTTTAACGGCGCAGGCGAAAAAATTATTCTCGTTTTCATTCTCGTTTTTGAGGCGAAAATTTGAAAACGGCACAAAAAAACGCCGTTTTTAGTAAAAAAAACAGCGTTTTCGAGGTTTTTGGCTGGGGTAGAGAGATTCGAACTCCCGAATGACGGAGTCAGAGTCAATGCGAAAAAAACAAATATCGTCAAAAGTTAAGGAATTATCTGCGATTTTATCGGTAAAACAAGTATACTTGTATACCGTCTTTTTTTTTGGTCGAAAATTTAGAAATCACATGTCATCCTTTATAAGGATATTATATAATTACTCAAAATCAACACTTGACGAGCGCAAGGCTCGTAGTCTGGCGAAGTCCGACGAGTCGGAAAGACTGACTTTACTATTGATTTTGCCCTTGTAAGCGCCCTAGAGGGCGCACGGCTCCCTTTTATAGAGTCAAAAAAAATAAACCGTAAAACCTACTTAAGTATATACGTAAGTATATTACGGCTACCGTAACAAGTACGCCGTGGCTCACTCCGAACGGTTTCAAGCCTTGCAACGTGACGTTAGATTCTCTTAGCAGACCTAACGAGCCCCACCCCCTGTTTTTTGTTTGAGGCGGAAAGTCGGATAAAACCGCCTTGACGTGCTCTCTTTCGAGTTGCCGACGCCCTGCTTTGGCACGCTCTACAAGGGGCAAACTTAACGTTTTTGATAGAGCAGAACGTCAAAGGCGTGCTAGAAACTGCTACTTATAAATTTTTCGTATAGGAAAATAGAGGGGTAAAGTTCTACTTCCTCGAAAAAAATTTTTTTTAATACGCTCGAAAACGAGCGTATTTTTTCTTGCGACGTTTAGCCTACGTGCGGAGTTATTTTATATCCAGCGCCGAACGTCGGCGCAGTAATATCAATTTGATTAGTTTATACCCTTTCGGGTTTATTTGAACGAAAAATAGTCAGGCTTTGGCACTCGAGAGAAGTGCATCCACTTCGCCGAGGGTTTAGTCCGACTTGAAAACTTTATAATTATATCGTAGAACGTTGATAGCCGACGGTACGCATACGTCCGTAAAGTCTACAACGTCAGGGTTAAGGACAAAGAGCCCCTTAAGACTGAACTTGAGCACGTTAGCGTCTCTAAGGACGCGTAAGAACTTCTTGAGTGTGTTATGACTGATTTCGAGTTCGTCTTCCAAAAAAGAGAGAGGCAACTCGAGCATATTCTCTTGCTCGCGCAACGTCGCCAAAATATTAAGTATCTTAACTTCGGTTGACATAACGTCGATTTTAACGTTTCCGAAATTTACGAGCATTTTCTTGACTCCTTGTCTGCAATTTTGCCAAAATTTTGCCACGAGGCAAAATTTTGGAAATGTGGTTTTTTCATTTTTTATATGTTCCATACTTATAACAAGCGCCGAAATTTTTCAAAAGTG
>JAZRAH010000012.1:0-1861 GCA_045634505.1 Elusimicrobiaceae bacterium | reverse complement strand
TAGGCTGATTTGTCAAAATCTAAGCAGTTGGCAGGGAAAAGTTGGGCGCATAGGCGCACTGTCAGGTGCGTCAAGCCCAAGTCACTGCCAAATGCGACGATTTTGACAAATGGTTGCCCACAAGCAAAAACCTCAAAACATGTTGTTTTGAGGTTTTTGCGTACAAACTCTGCTTCGTTTCCAGTCGTATATTAACGTTTGGAGAACTGGAAGCGTTTGCGTGCACCCGGTTGCCCCGGTTTTTTGCGTTCCACCATACGGGGGTCGCGCGTTAAATAACCGGCTTTCTTGACGGCCTTTTTGAGGTCTTCGCTAAGCTGCGCAATAGAGCGGGCAATCGCGTGGCGCAAAGCACCGGCTTGGGACGAAACGCCCCCGCCAACTACTTTTGCTTCCACATCATATTCTTTATCTAGCCCCGTTACAGCTAGCGGCGCCTTTACAGCGGCTTTGCAGCGGGCGTGGTTGCCAAAATATTCGTCTAACGATTTGGCATTTACCGTAATGTTGCCTTTGCCTTTTAAAAGTTCTACTTGGGCAACGGAGGTTTTTCTTCTTCCGGTTTTCAAATTGGTTGTATTCATTTGTATATCCTCTTATTTACCAAAGCGTTCCGTAAATTCATGCGCTTCGCCAGCAAATAAGCGTAAGCGTTTGAGGCGCGGAGCGCGCAGTTTATTTTCATCCAACATGCGTTTTACGGCAAGTTCCAGCACGCGGGTGGGGTTATTTTCCAACACGCGTTTTACCGGGGTTTCTTTACCGCCTTTGGCATAGCCGGAGTGGGAGAAATACACTTTTTGTTCCAATTTTTTGCCGGTGAGTTTAATTTTAGCGGCATTGGTAACAACTACAAAATCCCCACAATCCATATTGGGCGTATAGGTTTTTTTGTGTTTCCCCATGAGAAGGACCGCTACGCGGGTAGCTAGTCTCCCCAAGGTTTGGCCGTTGGCATCAATGTGGTGCCATTTGCGGCTAGTTTCTACTTCCTTGACGGAAGGTAAGAATGTTTTTGTCATGTTTTTATTTCTACCTTTTGTAATGATTCGCACGGAGTGGTAGCCGCGCGGATAATGACTCGTGGTTTCCTAGATATTATATAAAACTTTGCGTATTTTGTGGGAATATTTTAAGTGCAGTGGCTTTTGACCCCTTTACTATAGCATTTTTTTGCTATAATGGAAATACAATTTTTCTGTTTTTGGAACTGTATCATAGGATACGGGTAGCAAAAGCTGCGTTCTACGCCAAAAACGGCTGTTCAAGGTACAAGTAACCAGGCCTTATAACCCTGATTATTTGTGCTAAGTGCTTGTTGCATACGCAACAGGCCACGGCTGTCATAGGGTAGGTACCGTAGAACGCACCTAGCTACACCAGCCGTTTTCTTTGGTTTCATAAGCGGAAAATTGAAATTAAACAAAACTGTCATCCTGGACTTGATCCAGGATCTCACCTTGGGTTGTTAATAGTGAAGATCCCCGACAAAGACACTCGGGGATGACAATTAAATGTAGGTCAGGTTTTACCTGACGTGAAATAAAATTGTCATTCCAAACTTGATTTGGAATCTCACCACTTTTAGAAATATAAGGTGAGATCCTGAATTAAATTCAGGATGACATAATATAACAACCTGTAGGTCAGGTTTTACCTGACGTAATATACAAAGGAGAAAAACTTATGAAAACAAACGAAAATATAGTCATCAAACAAAGTATTATTCCCGAACTTGTTTCGGGATCTTCCACGCATGCTGTTACGCAACAACAGGCGTTGAATACCCTGAAAAAATTTCAGGGATTATCTTATTTCATATCAGAACACGGCTTTACTCATAAAGCTTATAGGTTGGGCG
>JAZRAH010000011.1:0-52110 GCA_045634505.1 Elusimicrobiaceae bacterium | reverse complement strand
GCTTAATAAAAATAACTTATCAGCCAACGCGAGGAAGTCGCGTGTGGCAGGCAGTTAAGAAGGGCTTTTAGCCCAGAGCTAGTAGGCAAGGGCTTGGCCCGTCTGTGAAAAACCCCCGGCTATGCCGGGGGATGTTTATTTGTGGTAAGGTTTAGGAAGCAAAGCAGGTTGCTGACTTTGGCACGGTAAGAGAATTTTTCAAAATAAAACGCGTTGCTTCTAGGCGAGAATTTGCGAAGTATACTGTGCAAAGCGCGCGCGATTAAATAGAGCCGAAGGGCCAATGGCCCGGAGCCCCGTAAGGTTTTTATACGGGGGCGGAGGTATTCGAGCAAATGAACAACAACGAAGCAACGTGTTTTAGGAAGAAAAATGCGCCCGGCTAGGTCGTCGGCCACAAGTCGGCTCGTTGACCCTCGCCGCTCGCGGCCCCGGTTCGCCATCCTCGCCTTTCGCTTTGCTCAAACTCGGATATGGCTGTGCCTTTCGCCTCCCGCACGCAAGCAAAGCAGTTTGCTTGCTCCGTGCATATAATTTAAGCCCCCTAAAAATAGGGGGCTTAAATCATGCGCCCGGCGGGAGTCGAACCCACATTTCCAGCTTCGGAGGCTGACGCTCTATCCATTGAACTACGGGCGCGTTAAGACGATAAATTATATATCTATTATACCAAACTATAAGCAAAGTGCCAAAATCGTGCCACTTTTTTCATAAATTTGTGTCAAAATAGTTCATTTTCCAAGTAAGAAATCTGCCAAATGGATAATTTTGACTCCATTTACATTTCCAACGGCCAGATTATCTAAAGTAACCACGTATTTGGGATAATTATCTTTAATGGCAAGCAAATTATCAGTTTCACGGGTAGATTCGGGCGGCAAATTAACACAAACCTGAACATAAACTTTATCATCTTGTTTTTGGGCAATAAAATCAATCTCTTGGGTTTGATTTTTACCAATAAAGACGTCATAACCTCTGCGGCGAAGTTCTAAGTAGACGATATTTTCAATGATGGCGGGTAACATTGTATTATTGTAACCCATCAGCCCGTATTTTAACGATACATCACCCAAATAATACTTTTCTTGGGTTTTGAGGATAGATTTGCCTATTACATCATATCGTTGGCATTTATGGATGATGAAGGCTTGCTCTAACCATTTCAGATAGTTATAAATGCTCTCTACTGATATGGTCCGATGTTCACTGCGTAAGAATTTAACAATAGAATTAGCAGAGAACGTTTTACCCATATTGTCCAAGATGAATTTTACAACACGGTCAAATAAATCCTGTTTATTGATGCGGTGTCTACGGATAATATCATTTGTAACAATGGCTTTATAAATATCCTGCACAATTTGGTAGGCAGCCTGTGTATCTAGTTTATTAGCAGCAATGAGAGGAAATCCACCCATTTTAATGTAGCTTTCAAGTAGTTGCTGGGCTGTTAAGGTGTTATCCGCAAAGGCCAGATATTCCGCAAACGATAAGGTATAGACGGGGATAGATACATAACGTCCTGACAGATACGTGGCTATTTCACTAGACATCAGTTTGGAATTAGAACCCGTTACATAAATATCTATGTTGCCCTGCTCCATTAACTGATTGACTACCTTCTCCCAACCGTCAATTTCCTGTAGTTCATCTAAAAACAGGTAATATTTGTCTTTAGTGGTAATATCTTTCTTTACATCGGCTAACATTTCATTGGCAGTCAGACCGCTTAATTCAACATCGGTATAGTTGCGGACAATCATCTGCTCCTTTTTGATACCACGCTCAAGAAGTTCATTTTGTATCATTTCAAAGATGGTAGATTTGCCGCAACGTCTGATTCCTGCCAGTATTTTAATAATGGGGACATCTATAAATTTGCTTATTTTTTCAATATAATCGGGTCTGTTTATCATAAATATCACCTCTCAATGTATTTATAGTATATAGAAAAACTTATAAAAAGTCAATAGTTTTTCTAGTTTAACCTGAAAAACTTTATAAATCAATATAGTTTTTTGGCTTTACGAAATAAATTCATTAAACTGTATAAAACCTTAATTACAGTTTAAACTTTTATCAAGAATACAAAAAATTTAAAGAGTAGTTAAAATTATTTGCTAACCTACACATAGTTTGCCCATTTTATGTGTAGATTAGCAAATGCCCACTGTCCCGGTTAAGAGACAGTGGGGTGTTGGTTATTATAGAGACGGCAAGCTTGCTTGGAGCGCTTGTTGAATGTTAGGTAATTCTTTGATAAAGTTATCTGCTAACATTTTAATGCCTTTCGGTGAGCGTTGCCACTCCTTGTTTTCATCTTGATAGAAAACTCTCATTTCTACGAATTTTCTACCGTGTTCCTTACTGATGATGCATTTCACATCCTCAGTGGCGTTCTTGTGGAAGCTATACACTTCCCCTTCAGTTTTTTGGTTTTTTTCTTTCATTGTTTCCTCTTTACCCATCTCCAAAGTGTTTTACTGTAATTGTGGAATTAAATCATTTACCACTTCAATTGATTTGCGCAAATAAGTAGGGCTTAAGTGCGCGTAGCGTTGGGTTAATTTTAAGTCGCTATGGCCCAAAATTCGCTGTAAGTCTGTTATACTACCGCCGCTCATCATAAAATGTGAGGCGAAGGTATGTCTAAGGTCGTGAAACCGTATATCACAAATTCCGGCCTGTTTGAGGGCGTGTTTAAAATCAGCAGATACTTGTTTATCTGAAATCGTAAACACTTTGCCATACGGTTGTGGTTGCATATGAAGTAGCAACATTTTAAGCGAGGGCATAATCGGCACTTCGCGTTGATAGCCAGATTTGGATATATAGATATGGATAATATTATTGGTTAAATCAATATCTTTCCAATCTAGGCGTAGAATTTCACCTAGCCGCATCCCAGTACCAATTGCAAACGCCACCATCTCCTGAGACCGACCAGAGATGTAGGTTAAGACGTCCCGCACTTGTTCCTTAGTTAGATAATTAGTTCTAGCAGGGTTTTCTTTGTGTTTTGCCACCCCAATGCACGGATTCTCACCTCTATATAGTTTGAGCCGTAGCATTTTATTAATAATAGCGTTCAAGACAGTAAAATGCCTGTTCGCTGTAGATGGAGTTGTTTCTGCCATCCGCTTATTGTAGAACTCTTGAACGTCTGCTGTGGTAATACGTGCTAAGGGTTTATTACCAAAGTACCTTTTTAAACATTCAATGGTACATTTGGTTTTCTTGGCACTTTTCTTTTTGGACAAGTGAATCTCAAAATACTTGTCTGCTGCCTCAACAAACGTGAGTTGCTGTTTCTGACGTTCTGGAAAATACTTGCCTTCCATAACCTCAGATTCTCTTTTGGCTAATACTTCTTTAGCGAAGGATTTAGTACCCTTCACTATTTCGCGGTGTCTTTGATTGTTTTCATCAAAGAAACCAATTTGATATTTATTATTACTAATTTTACGAATTGACATAAGTTTCCTCATTTATCAAATCATATAATATATTATAACATATTATATTATAATATACGCGCCATACAAAAATTTGTTATAATTCCTATATGGGAACGAAAGAATCACCAAATACGCCGATAACAATTCTGTTAACTAGCGCGCAGTATAAGGCTCTGAAAAAGATATCCCAAACAGAGGACTTAAGCGTCTCTTGGCTGATTCGCAAAGCAATCAGTAAATGCTATGCGGGGGATATCAAGGCAGAGGAAGATACGTCCATTCAATCTGACTCTTCTAAAGATGCTTGAGGCACTTTGTCCGCTTTATCATTAGTAAATCGGGTTAAAATTTGTCCTGCTATTAGGTATATGTACTTCAAAATAGGGACAAAGCACCTCTAAGAGCATATACAACTTCTCTTTTAACACATCTTAGTTTGTAGTGATTGGTTAGGCACGAATCTTAAAGATACTGCTGAGTCTATCTTCACTGCATTTGGCTTCTTCAATTGACTTATTTACTTCTTCTAAGTCAAATCGAAGACTTCTTTTCGATACTGGTACAAACCACTGTTTTGGTATCATTCCTCTATTTCTATAGGAATAGACACTACGTGGAGTGGTTCCAACATATACTGCTAATTCTTTAACAGTGATTAACCGCTTGGTCACGTGTTTCCTCCTCTGGTAGATATGAGCCGTAAGCACTATTAAAGTGGAACGGTTCAAATGCTACCAATTGCTTTATAATTTCGTCTTTTCGACTCTGCCATTGTGAATGTTCCACAAATGGCACACCTTCTAACGCTTGTTTGACAATAGTTTTGTTATATTGCCAGGCACTTCGTTGGTTGGTGCGTTCTTCTTCAGACAAGGTTGAATTTACAACGACCTTGTTTAATCCGCCTTCGGGATAGTTTTTGCGTAACACATCAAAACCTACCACTTGCGCTAAGGTACGGAACGGAATCCCTTGTTTAAGTCCCAATTCGAACCAAGTAGCATAACTCTCATCTACAAGTAGGTCTGGCGGAACCTGTTGGATGAGCGGCAGGAAATAATACTGTACAATGGCTGCCTCTATAGCAGGGTCCAATAATTCAGTTATATTCCCTAGCCATTCCTTGCCAGTGGCCTGTTTAAGTACGCTTCGTAACTTTTCAGTTGTAGTAACCCGAACTTCAAAGCGTAGAACAGACAAATTCTGCTCCTTTAACTGGTTCAAAGCCCATTCATTCACAGATTTCCTAGAGGCCATCTCCAGGTTCTTAGCATATACAATGAGTTGAACGTCTCTTGTATAGAACGATACTTTCTGCCCATTTCTAATTTCGTTGTCATTATATAGACTCCTATTCTCAAATGGATATCGGGTATCGCCTCGTTTGAACCTAGCATTCCAAAATGAGGACCTTATTCTTCGTAATAGTCTCAAAAGTTCTCCATCTGAACTATTACGCAAGAACACGTTTTTTGAAAATTCCGTGCTATAGGGTACTACACAAGTCTCTAAATCACCACATAAAGGCACATCTTTAAATGCTTCCCGAATATGGTCCCAGAGTTCTTGGTTCTCAAGATAAGTATTCTCTTCCACATTATTCCGATGAACAGACTTCTGCCACGAGAATTTCAAATACATCCCATACTCATCTTTAGAAACACTAACCCTCTTCGTGGATAATGCTTGCTGTAGAGGGAGTATACAGGATACTTCCTCTGTAAGACATTCACTGGGTATCTGCCAATTGCATCTATCCATTGAACACCTCTTTACTACTTCTTTCACAACTAGTTGATTCCATCTTAGTAATCTCCTGTTACTAGTATTCCACTGTCTAGACAACAACTTAATGTTGGTTATTGCTAGAGATATAATTCTTCTTCCTATTCATTCTCATTAGTGAATATTTCTACTATGTAGTTTTTACATCGCTTCCTCCGCCCTTGCTGCATATTTGGACTCAATCTACATCAGTTAAAAGAAACTATGATTTCCTTCCTGTGTTTGGGTCCAATATGCTACCAATAAGGTATAACACCTCCTTATAATTGATGATAGGGAATCCTTTATAGTATTCCTGGCTCAAAATGCCCTGTTGGAGCGTTTGGAGCGTTATTACTGGTTTAGAAATGTCTTTCAGTTCCAAAACAGTATTTATATTGGTATTAAATATAACCTTTATTATGTATATTCTCCTTCCAAAAATATTTTCAAATAACAACTAATTAAAAAAATAACTTGACTTTTTATATTAACCTGTGTTATAATTCACAGTCATTATTATAACATTTTACGTAATCATTCCAAAGGTATAACTGGTCCTATTTGTGCAATAGGCCTTTTACACCCTCTTTTTGGAATGATTTTCGTCGTATCGGCAATATTTTTAATTCGCTAGCACAAACGAGATGATTCCCTAGTTTGTCGGAAACCTACATATCTAAAGAACTAAATTTTGGGGACAATTTTGTGCCAATAGTTTCGTTCTTAGATTCAAGGACAACAATATCTATTTTACGTGGGGCAAATATAGTAATATAAAAGAAGATACATCATATATAGATGATGTTCTGGGAGCAATTTTAACCGTTTAATATCACTAAACTGTTATGTCTTCTCTCATATATATTTGTTATATACAAAATCAGTATTATTCGAATATGATATAATAAACTATATATAAATTTATGGAGTAAAGTAACAACCCCGTAGCAAGGGGCAACTTACAATTGTAGTTTTAATTAATTTTTGGAATCCTATGAAGAATAGGATGGTTATTGGGGTAACCCAATATCCAGCTAACTCCAAAAGTGGTCATTTAGGTAGAAAATCATCGGGAAGTCATGAGCCCGGTGGTTTCTGCCGAATGCGTGCGCAATCTTGTTTAGAATAATCTTCTATTCTGAGTTTTTGCCGCTACGACTGCTGTTGGTTATACCGTTAGCTGGAGTAACTGATAAGCAGTCGTTTTTTTGTCTATAACCATCAGTATATCTATTCATCATATGGGATTCCAAGAAAATTGGAGTCCTATTTTTTTGGAATTTTCATAGGACCCAACAGCGAGCGTGAACATTTAAAGGGTGCAAATTCTCTACTGAGAGAATTATAACCCACAACTGCTACTGGGTGTACCTCAGAGCGGAATAACTGGTAGTAGTTGTTAATAATCTTCTATGTCGTATTACATTGCGAAAAATCCCATATTTGTTCTTTTGAAAATTTTTAAAGGTTTTTAAGGTGGTTCCTGTTGGCTACACAGGTGACTTGGATAGCCAACATGCGTTTAAGTAGAAAGATGTCATTGATTTAGACCCGCCTTTGGCTAATTCAATGACCAATGTTTATCAATACCGTTAGATTATTTACGGAATTGATTTTAACAGCAGTAGCCATTGGTTATGCCCTTGCGTGGAGTATCTGGTGGCAGTTGCTGTAAGGGAAATATCCCTAGCTAGGTTTCGATTATACCGGTGACTTGGATAACCGGAATCTAGCCAATTTGAAAATGTCATAGGCACCTAAAGCCTATAGTCTAGCCGGAGGAGAAGTCATGAGCTCTTCCCTTTAGACGAAGGCTCTCTGCTTTGTGGCAAGAGCTACGGGCGTTAGTTCGTGCAGTACTTTAGGTGCGCACGGACTAACGACCGTCAATTTGAGATTAATGTAGGCAGTACAAAGCAGGAGAAATATATGGGTAAGAAAAAGAAACAAAAACCGAGCCAACCCCCACATTACGACAAAAATGAAGAGTGGGTTAAGGACTATGTAAAGCAATTTGGAGAGGAGCCATCCTTTTTTTGAAATATATGTCAGCACTTGTTTGTATAGAGCAAGAGGAAAGATAATGGAGAAAAGGACAATTAGTTTTAGCCCACCGGATATTAGTGAGTTGGAAATTGCCGAAGTAGCGGCAGCTTTGCGTTCGGGTTGGATTACTACAGGTCCGCGTACCAAAGAGTTGGAAAAACAACTCTCTGCCTATTGTCACACGGCTAAGACCGTATGTTTAAACTCGGCTACAGCGGCTGAAGAACTCAATTTACGTATTTTAGGTATTGGGGAAGGAGACGAAGTGCTTGTGCCCGCCTACACCTATACCGCTACTGCTTCTGCGGCCATTCATACAGGGGCCACGGTTAAACTAATTGACTGCCAAAAAGATAGTTTAGAAATGGACTATGCCCAGTTGGAAGCCTCCATTACCCCTAATACCAAAGCCATTGTAGCCGTAGATTTAGCAGGAATTATTTGCGATTATCAACGTATTTTTGACATCGTAGAGCGCAAAAAACACCTTTTTATCCCTAGCGGCAATACCGATTTAGGCCGCCGCATTCAGCAATCTTTGGGACGTATAGCAGTACTGGCGGACTGCGCCCATGCATTGGGAGCCCAACGTCAAGGCAAAATGGCCGGGGAAATCGCCGATTTTTCATCTTTTAGTTTCCACGCGGTTAAAAACTTTACGGTAGGCGAAGGCGGCTCTGCTACTTGGCGTACTATCCCGGGTATTTCAGATGATGAAATCTACAAACAATTTCAACTCTACAGCTTACATGGCCAATCCAAAGATGCATTAGCCAAAACCCAACTGGGCGCGTGGGAGTACGATATTGTGGCCCCCTGGTATAAGTGCAATATGACCGACATTATGGCGGCTATTGGGCTTAAACAATTGGAACGTTACCCCGGTTTATTGGCCCGCCGCAAAGAGATTATTAAACGCTATGACGATGCCTGTGATGAACTGGGAGTCGCCCATTTAACCCATTATGGGACCGATTTTGCCAGTTCCGGGCATTTATATATTACCCGAGTGCCGGGTGCCGACCATGCTAAACGTTGTGAAATCATCACAAAAATGGCCGAAAGAGGTATTGCCTGTAACGTACACTATAAACCTTTGCCCATGATGACTGCCTATAAGAATTTAGGTTGGGATATTAAAGACTTCCCCAATGCTTATCACTTGTTTGAAAACGAAGTTACTTTGCCGTTGCATACCAAACTAACGGATGAAGATGTGGCGTATGTAATTACCAACTGGAAAGAGGTTATTAAGGGAACGAAATAGTTATGTGGCTGACTTGGAATCAATTACCTAAAGACATGCAAACGGAAGCGGTTCGTCCGTACTACGACGTGCTTAATGCACGCCGGGGTAGTTTGCTAGTTAAGCGGGTATTTGATTTTTCGTTAGCCATTCTCTTATTGGTGCTGTTAAGCCCAGTATGGCTTGTATGTGCCCTATGGATTAAATTGGACAGTAAGGGACCCGTATTCTTCCGGCAAGAACGGGTTACTACCTATGGCAAACTCTTTAAAATCCATAAATTCCGTACTATGGTAACCGGGGCAGACAAGCAAGGAAGCCAAATTACCGTTAATCATGACAGCCGGGTCACCCGGTCCGGTGCTTTCTTACGCAAATACAAACTAGATGAAATCCCACAATTGCTGGACATACTGGCAGGGAATATGTCCTTTGTAGGTACCCGACCGGAAGTTCTCAAATATGTCCAAAAATATACTCCCGCAATGAAAGCTACGCTCTTACTTCCGGCAGGGATTACTTCACAGGCCAGTATTGAGTATAAAGACGAATCTGCTCTTATTGAGAAGGCGGCTGATGTGGATCACGTGTATTTAACCCAAGTATTGCCTCAAAAAATGAAATTTAATTTGGATTCTATTCGACATTTTAGTTTATGGAGTGATGTAAATACTATGTTCCAAACGGTGGTGGCGGTTTTATGACACAAAAATTTAGTGTATTGATGTATGTAAATGAAAAGAGCAACCCTACTTGGCTCAAACGTTCGTTAGAGAGTGTTCTTTCTAATACAATTTGTCCTACTGAAATTGTGCTTGCGGCAACTGGCGATATTAATGACGATATCAAGTCCATTATTGCCGAGTTTCAAAAGAAGGGCAATATTCAGTTTTTCTCTCATCCAGTTCCTTATGGAAGAGGAACTACCCTGGAAATGTTTCTTCCTAAATGTAGTCACGAGTTAGTTGCATTACAAGACGTGGAAGCCATTGCCATGCCAAATCGTTTTGAAAAGCAATTGGCTTATTTTAGTGCTAACCCTGACGTTGCTGTAGTAGGCTCTTATTTCCAAGAAATAGATGCTAATTCTTTAGAGCCTATAGATGTGCATCCTGTTCCTCAAACGGATATCAAAATTAGACGGGTTGTAAAAACACAATGTCCTTTCCAACATGGGACAGTTATGTTTAAAAAGGCTGCAATCCTTGATTCGGGAAACTACGAAGCATATCCGATGTTTTTAGATGATTATTATCTGTGGGTTCGTGTCCTAGGTAAGGGATACAAGGGAGCCAATTTGCCGGATGTATTGGTATCTATGCCTGCAAATCTGGATTTAACATGGGGACGCGCTCTTTATCTTTTCCTAGCTGATAGAGACTTGTGTTCCACCATGCGCCAATTAAAATTGATGAGCGGCTTTACCTATCATCGCCTAGTTATTGGACGTTTTATCAAATATTTCTTGGTACCCAACTGTCTGCGTATTCGGAAAAAGTGGATTTACAATTAAGGAGCATTTTATGGAAGAACTCGTAAGTATCGTAATGCCAACTTATAACTGTGCTAATTTTATTGAGGAATCAATTAAATCCGTATTAGCGCAACACCACAAAAACTGGGAACTCCTTATAGTGGATGACTGTAGTACGGATAATACAAAGGCTGTTTTAGCCCCGTATTTAGCCAAATATCCCAATATCCGCTACACATGCCTAAAAAAGAATAGCGGGACTGCTGTAGCCCGTTCTGAAGCCCTTAAACAGGCCAAAGGAGACTATGTGGCCTTTTTAGATAGTGATGATTTATGGACGCCTAATAAACTTTCTCTGCAAATAGACTTTATGAAGCAAAACAAAGCGGCTTTTTCGGCTACAGGTTACGAGTGGATAAATGAAGATGGAAGCTCGAAAGGAGTGGCTCTTATTCCGCCTAAAGTAACTAATTATAGCAAATTACTCAGATTGGGATGCCCCATAGGGAATTTAACCTGCATGTATGACCGTCGCGTAATTGGAGATCAGCAAGTTCCCAACATTAAAAAGCGTAATGATTTTGCTTTGTGGCTACAAACTTTACACAAAACTAATGCGTGCTACGGCATGCCGGATGTATTAGCAAAGTATAGGATTCGTTCTTCATCAATTAGCCGAAACAAATTTGCCTTGTTTCCATACCATTGGGATTTGTATCACCATATTGAGAAGTTAGGTGTTATTAAGAGCGCATGGTACATATGCTGTTGGGCTTTTATAAAGGGTACGAAGATTGGAATTAATAAAGTGCGCTTGGAAGATTTGCATAAACGAGATATAGAAGATTCTGTATTGTATTACGAATGAATGAGGAAAAGATGACTAGAATTGGTATTTGTGGACACTTTAGTCTAAAAAAAGAATTATTTAATGGACAGACTATTAAGACAAAAATGCTTGCTTCGGCTTTAGAAGCCGAGTTAGGAGCAAACGCTGTCATAAAAATAGATACACACGGTGGAATTAAAGTCCTACCAAAAGTGTTTTTTAAACTCTTGACTTCTTTTATCAAATGCCAAGCGGTAATTATGTTACCTGCACACAATGGCGTCAAGATGTTTGCTCCGTTTTTAGCAGTTTTTGGTAAATTACTGCATTGCCAAGTTCTATATGTTGTTATTGGCGGGTGGCTACCAGAAATGACAAAACATCACAAATGGTTGGCGTACTTTCTTAAAAAATTCCATGGTATTTACGTTGAAACATCTTCCATGAAGGCCGCTTTAGAAACCCAAGGATTTACAAATATTTTTGTAATGCCTAATTTCAAAAATTTATCTATTTTAAACGAAAAAGATTTGGTATATACTACCGACGAACCATTTACCTTTTGTATGTTTTCTCGCGTAATGAAAGAGAAAGGCATTGAAGATGCCATCAATGCTATTACCCAATTAAACACGCAAGCAGGGCATACTGTGGCTACACTAGACATTTATGGACAAATAGATGATAATTATATTCACCGTTTTAATCAACTCCAACAGAATTTCCCGTCGTTTATTAAATATGAGGGTATTATTGCTCCTGATAAGAGTGTGGCAACATTAAAGAATTATTTTGCGCTTTTGTTCCCAACTTATTACGCTGGAGAAGGTTTTGCCGGAACTCTATTGGATGCAATGGCAGCAGGCATCCCAGTTATTGCAAGCAATTGGAAGTATAACAAAGAAATTATTGTGGAAGGAAAAACTGGAGTATTAATTTATTCTGATTTGATATCAGAAATTAAAAAAGCACTTACCCATTCTGCTGATTTTAATGCAATGAAACTCTTGTGTTTACAAGAAGCCCACAAATATACTCCACAAGTATGCTTAGGCCTTTTATTACAGAAATTAAATATCCATTGTATTACAAATAAGGAGATATAACTATGTCCGTTTATAAACAATTAATACAGAAAAATACATCTTTGGCTCTTGTTGGTCTAGGGTATGTTGGAATGCCTCTTGCTCATGCTTTCGCAAAAAAAGGATTGAATGTTATTGGATTTGATCTGAATGAGGGAAAAATTGCGTTATACAAATCTGGTATTGATCCAACAAAGGAAGTCGGAGATAATGAAATTAAAACAACAAAAATTCAGTTTACCTCTAATGAAACTAAAATTAAGGAAGCCAAGTTTATTATAGTGGCCGTACCTACTCCAGTAAACACAGATCACACACCAGATTTAACACCTGTTATCAGTGCGTCGGAAACTGTAGGGCGCAATCTTACACATGGTTGTATTGTGGTGTACGAAAGCACGGTGTATCCAGGGTGTACCGAAGATGTTTGTATCCCTATTCTTGAAAAACAAAGCGGTTTAAAATGTGGGAAAGATTTTAAAGTTGGGTATAGTCCGGAGCGTATCAATCCAGGAGATAAAGTTCACAGACTTTCCAATATCCATAAAATTGTCAGTGGTATTGATGCTGATTCTCTCAAAGAAATAAAATCAGTGTATGATTTAGTGATTGAAGTCGGTACTCACCCGGTATCCAATCTCAAAACAGCAGAAGCTGTTAAAGTAGTAGAAAACAGCCAAAGAGATATCAATATTGCCTTTATGAATGAATTAGCTATGGTATTTGATCGCATGGGAATTGATACCAATGAAGTCATAGATGGCATGAATACCAAGTGGAATGCTTTGGGTTTTAGACCAGGGTTAGTGGGTGGGCATTGTATTGGAGTTGACCCTTATTATTTTACCCACGAAGCAGAAAAATTGGGATACCATAGTCAAATCATTTTAAATGGACGTATCGTCAATGATGGTATGGGACATTATGTGGCAGATGCCGCTATTAAAAAGATGATTCAAGCTGGGCTTGCTCCAAAGCAAGCCAAAGTAGCCATTTTGGGCCTGACTTTTAAAGAAAATTGTCCGGATATCCGTAATAGCAAAGTGATGGATATTATAAAACGCCTGCAACAATATGGCATTACTCCTATACTAGCAGATCCTTGGGTTGATGCGACTGAAGCCCAAAAGGAATGTGCTATCCCTTTAACACCATGGACGGATATACGACAAGTGGATTGTGTTATTGTAGCGGTGGCGCATCGACAGTTTAAAGAATTAAAACTGGCGGAACTCACCAGTCTATTCAATCAAATGACACCCACCGATAAGCATGTTTTAATTGACGTTAAGGGAATTTTTCCATTACCGGAAATACAAGCTTCGGGATTGTTATTTTGGAGATTATAAATAAAATTATTGAGAAAAATCTATGAATATCGGTTTTGTAAGCACTTGGTTGCAACGGGGCGCTGCTTATGTTACGCTCAATTTTATCCATTGGGTAACACCTCAACATCGTGCTTTTGTTTTTGCGCGTGGCGGTGAATATTTTGATGTATCCTTTGCTCCTAATTTAGTGCCAGTTCATAAGGGATATCGTTTAGGTGGAACGTCTATCAATTTAACTGAATTTATATGTTGGGTCCGTAGAAATCAATTAGATATGGTTATTTTTAATGAGCAGATTGATATGCGTATTGTATATCAACTTAAACAACGGATGCCGCAAATTTTACTAGGTACTTATATTGATTACTATAAAGCAAATACCATAGCCCATTTCTCTGTTTATGACTTCTTGATTTGTAATACAAAACGCCACTACGAGGTGTTTAAATGGCATCCTCAATGTTTGTACTTGCCTTGGGGAGTTGATACGCATTTATTCCATCCCATACTAAGTAAAAAACAAGAAAACAAAGTTCGTTTTTTTCACTCTATGGGAATGTCCAATAGAAAAGGTACGGAAATCTTGCTTCGTGTTTATAAAAAATATAAATTTTATGAAAAAAATTGTTGTTTAATAATTCACACTCAAAAAGATATTTCTCACCTGATATCTAAGCAAGAAGCTGCAGAACTCGGAATTACAATCATTTGTAAAAATGTTGATGCTCCCGGTTTATATCAGCTAGGAGATATTTATGTTTATCCTGCCAAATTAGATGGATTAGGATTAACTATGTATGAAGCTTTGGCATGTGGATTACCAGTAATTGCGACAGATGTAGCTCCAATGAATGAGGTTGTCTCTGCTCAAACAGGACGTTTAGTTGGAATAGCGCGCTCTTTTTGTCGGGAAGATGGTTATTATTGGCCTTTGTCTGAAGTGGACGAGGAGTCTTTGGCAGCTGCTTTGCAATATTATATTGATAATGCCAGTTTAATACCGCAATACTCCCAAATATGTCGTCGTTATGCTGAATCCCATTGGGATATTTCTCTGAGAAAACAACCGTTGTTAGATTTTTTAGATAAAGTTCATCAACTACCACAACAAAATAATTTTCAAATATTAGCCAGCAAATTGGCGCGGCAGGACAAATCTTTGTCGCGCATGCTTTGCGAACGAAGTCTCCCAGATTGGGTATTATCTCACATAAGGCAATGGCTAGAAATGCGGAAAAAACAATGAAAAACGATCCTGTAAAAATAATACATCAAAGTAATGATGTTTATCATTCATGGCTGACACGTATTAACTTGTTCTGCCTGTTTTATTTGTTTTGTTGGATGTTGTTGCCCGCCATATCTTATTATATGCGTTCTGGTGTTTTTCAGGTAGTTTTTGGTGCCATCGTATGTTGTTGGATTTTAACAGCGTTAATTCGTTTATCTATGAAAGACTTTTTTTTCATTTTCGTGTGTTGTTCGGTATTTTTCCCGTTAGCTCTTATGTATATTATTTTCCATTATGGAAATGCTAATTTGATGTCAATGTTGGAATATGTTTTATTGCTTGGATTTTGTGTTAATAGTATCGTTTACCAAAAGCTCAATTGTCGTGCTATTGATAAACGAATTATTATCATTGGACTGGGATTTTTATGTCTTACGGCATTAACAACAACTTTTGTATTGTTTCAAAATTCCAATGCTTCACGTATACTTACATCTTCATCCACCGCAGATTATGTTTCTGCTTCATTACGCCGGTCCAACATAGGCTCCTTTGATTTAATATACAGTCTAGTCATATTGTTCCCTCTTGTTGTCAAGATTTTTTTCAAAAATATGCATATGAAAATTAAGATATTATTTGGTGGCATCTCTCTCTTATTTACTATTTGTATTTTAAAAGCTAATTTTACGACAGCTTTAATGTTACTGTTTGTAGGATGTATTTTGGGTATATTATGTATGTTTAAGCCCAAAATGATTATTTTTAGTGCCCCATTATGGGTGACTGGGTTGATTTTTATTAAAGATCTGTTCATCTGTTTTGTTAATTTTCTATATTCGATATCTAATTCTATCTATGCTAGAGAAAAGTTATTACACATTATGTTTGTATTACAAGGCAACGGAGATGTAAACACCCTTTCGAGCCGATTTGATTTATTGCATATGAGCATATCATCTTTTCTACGTTCTCCGATCTGGGGAGTTGGAAATTATCATCATGTCGGTCTCGGTGTCCCGGTTGGACAGCATACTCAAATTGTAGATGATTTCGCGCGTTTTGGTTTATTAGGAGGAATTCCGATCCTCTTAATGATTACCTTCTGCTTTAGTAGAAATTTATACCCCCCAAAAAGGCCGTGCTTTAATCGTGAATTGCTTCCATGCTTTATATTGTTTTTATTGCTTGGTTTTCTTAATCCGCTATATAAAGACAATATAATGATTGCAACCTTTATTTTAGCTCCAGCTCTTTCTCGTCTTTTTATACAAGGAGAAACTAAATGAAGATTCTTTATCTTATTGACACAGATATAAATGATGGTGGAGCCCCACGCTCCAGCTTAATTATTGCCCGAAGTATGGCACAACGAGGACACGAGGTATATATACTGATGCCTCGTACGAATCAAAAGAATTTGGATGAGCAAATTCATTGGATATCATTAAAACAATTTGCACCTGCTTTTCCTTTTTTTCTGATACATCCGTTTAAGGCAATCTATTTTTATGTTACCATACACCGTACAATTAAATCTATCATGCCAGATATTATTCATGCACAAATGCCACGTGGAGCTAGGGCCGTGGGAATAAATCGTTTAATAATGAAGGTTTTCAGAAATATTCCTTTCGTTTTTACAAATCGAGAATATATACAAGGGTTAAAGAAAAGATATCATTGGATTTATTCTAACTTAATTGTTCGTCCCGCTAATTGTGTTATTTGCCTTTCTCAAAAAGATTCTTCTTTTTGGTCCAAAAGATTTCCATTGAAAAAGATTTGTGTAATTGCTAATCCCGGAGGAAAGCTTTTTGATACATTTTCTTTGTCTGCAGAGCAAAAAGCTCGAGCAAAATATAATGCTACGGATTCATTTAATATTTTATGTGTAGGTCGTATGGATGCTGTGAAACGTTGGCCCTTGCTAGGAGAAATTGTATCCTCACTACCGACAACAAAAAAAATTAATATCTATTTTGCTATTTCTTATATCAATCACCAAATGGAGGAAGAAGTAAATAAATTGGAAAAATCGTTATCCCATTTATCTAATTTTATGTTGATTCGTAATGCAGATATGGACACTATGAATGAATTATATTACTTATCTGACCTACATTTGATTGCCTCAATAAGAGAATCTTTTGGTCGAACAGCCATGGAGGCAATGGCTCGTAAAACAGTTGTACTTTCTACAGATGCCGGAGCAATTTCTCAAACCATTGGCAATAACAAATATATTTTACCACCGGAAGTGAAAACCTTTCGGAAGAAAATTATTTTTTATTTACAAAACCCTATCCAACTTGCCCAGGAAAAAGAAAAATTATTTGCTCGTTACCAAGAAACATACTCGACAGATACGATTGTACATCAACACGAACAGTTGTATTACTCCTTATGTGAAAAGATAAAAAAAACTGATAATCACTAAATATAGCACGATGATATCTAACGATTTTACCCTATCAAAAACAATGCAAATAAGAAATTTATGACTGATAAAATAGCACTAATGAGCCGTTTCGTACACGTCTGTCGGCAGCAGTACGTAAGGACCTGGAGTTCTATTATTTGCACACGGCCGCAATTATGTAATACTCCACCGTATTTCAAAAAGTACAACGAAAAGAATGAGGATCTATATGTTGCATCTACGCACTGCTAAAATAAGAAATGTGGGCACAAACGCTTTGCTCAATGTTACAAAAACATTGCTTTTAGTGGCGTTCCCTTTAATTACGTTCCCTTATATTTCGCGCGTGCTACAGGTGGATAATTTAGGGAAAATTAATTATGCGCGCTCCATTGTCAGCTATTTTGGTTTGCTGGCAGCTTTGGGGATTGGTACTTACGCTATGCGGGAAGGTGCCAAATTACGTAATCAAAAAGAAAAATTGATTGCTTTTGCCAATGAAATTTTTTCTTTCAATCTAATTACCACGGCAGTGGCTTACATGGCCCTTTTTATTGTGGCTTGCAGTGTGGCTAAATTGCAACAATATACGTTGTTGCTTCTTATCGAAAGTGGCACAATCATTTTTACTACGTTGGGTATGGACTGGATTAACGTGATTTATGAGGATTACCTCTATATTACCTTGCGCAGCCTTTTATTGCAAAGTATTGTTTTAGTTTGTTTGTTTATATTTGTACATACCCCACAAGACTACATTATCTATGCTATTATTACGGTAGCAACCAATGGGTTTATCTCTTTATTAAACCTACACCACGCACGCCAGTATTGTCCCGTCAAAATCACATTTCATATTCAATTACGCCGTCATATAGGGCCAATACTCATTTTATTTTCCAATACGTTAGCCGTTTCTGTTTATCTTAATATTGATACTACTATGTTAGGTTGGATGGTAGGAGCCTATTATGTAGGCTTATACGTAGTAGCTGTTAAAATATATGCCATTATTAAACAACTCATTGCTTCTATGTATAATGTACTCGTTGCGCGAATGTCTTTATATCATGCAGAAAACCGGCTAGATGAATTTAAGCATTTATTAAACGCTGTGTTGAATATGGTGATTTTATTTTCTATTCCGGCCACAGTTGGCTTGTTACTTACATCTACGGAAGTGATTTGCTTAATTTCGGGGGAAAATTATGTACTAGCCGCCACAGCGTTACGCATTTTGGCGTTTGCGTTTTTCTTTGCCATTGTAGGTGGTATTTTAGCCAACTGTGTAAATTTGCCTTTGCGGCGGGAAAAATTTAATTTGTTAGCTACTTCCGTAAGTGCGGCAATGAATATTGTACTCAATATATGGCTCATTCCCTTATTCAAACAGAATGGGGCAGCGTTTACTACACTACTTTCTGAAGTTGCTGTCAGTATAATTTTATTATATACCATCCGCAATTATTATTATTTATTTGATTTTAAGAGCATGCAAGTAAATGCCGTAAAAAGCTTGCTTTCAGTTTCGCCTATGCTGGTAATAGGATGGCTGTTAAAATATGTATGGGAAGTTCGTGGATTAAAGTATTTATGCCTACTCATCCCGCTTGCTATGGTCAGTTATTTTGCCCTAAACTGGCTACTGAAAAATCCGTGGCTTGATTTCCTATATAGACGGGCAGTTTCTCGTTTTGTACAAAAAATTTTATCTTTTAAACACCAAGGAGAATGTACCTTATGAAAATTGTTGCATTTTTTATTTTTAAGAAAGAAATATTTACTCAACATAATCGGCGTATTGGATTTACACCTTATATACAACAAGTTAGTGGCTTAGAGACATTAGACATAGATAAACAAAAAGATTATGAATGGGTATGCAAACTTTCCGAAGGAAGGGCATTATGAAAAAAATATTAGTGGCTTTCGGCACACGACCAGAAGCGATTAAAATGTGTCCGCTCGTCAATGAACTTAAAAGACGACCGACTTTTAAAACGATTGTATGTGTAACAGGGCAGCATCGCCAAATGTTGGATCAGGTCTTGCAGGCTTTTGATGTTATCCCCGATTATGATTTATCCATTATGCAGGATAAACAAACCCTATTTGATATTACTGCCAACATTTTGCATAAAATAAAGGCCGTATTGGAAAAAGTATGCCCCGATGTTGTACTGGTGCATGGAGATACCAGTACTACATTTGTTACAGCACTTGCCTGTTTTTATTTGCAAATTCCCGTAGGACATGTAGAAGCTGGGCTACGCACCTATAATTTATATAGTCCATTCCCGGAAGAGTTTAACCGTCAAGCAACTGGGCTAATTGCTCACTATCACTTTGCGCCAACCGATATGGCCCGCCAAAATCTGCTTAAAGAAGGAAAAAACGGGGCACACATTTTTGTAACAGGAAATACGGTGATTGATGCACTAAAAACAACGGTTCGCCAGAATTATACGCACCCGCAGCTAGAGTGGGCAAAAGGGAACCGATTGATTTTTATAACTGCACACCGACGAGAAAACTTGGGAAAACCCATGCATCATATGTTCCGAGCCATCCGTCGAGTATTAGAGGAGCACCTAGATGTAAAAGCTCTTTATCCTATTCACTTAAACCCTCTTGTACGTCAAGAGGCACAAAAAGAGTTAGCGGGATTGGACCGAATTCATTTGTGCGAACCAGTAGATGTATTAGATTGCCATAACATAATGGCTCATAGTTATTTGATACTTACAGATAGCGGCGGTATCCAAGAAGAAGCACCTTCTTTGGGGAAACCAGTCCTCGTAATGCGTGACACGACCGAACGTCCCGAAGGTATTGTTGCGGGTACTCTGAAATTGGTTGGCACGCAAGAAGAAACCATTTATAAAGAATTTACGCATTTACTTATGAATAAACAAGCTTATGATACCATGGCCCATGCTGTTAATCCCTATGGAGATGGCCATGCTTGTGAAAGAATTGCCGATATTTTAAATAGAGAATTGAATTAAAAAGGATCTCATATGTCAAAGCGTTATAAAATAGCAGTAGCAGGAACCGGATACGTAGGACTTTCACTTGCCACTTTGTTGGCGCAACATAACGACGTAATCGCCGTAGATATTGTGCCGGAAAAGGTGGATTTGATTAACAATAAAAAAGCCCCGATTACAGATAAAGAAATAGAAGATTTTTTGGCTAATAAGCCGTTGCACTTAACCGCCACTACCGACGCAAAGACGGCCTATGAACAGGCAGAGTTTGTGATTATTGCCACCCCCACTAACTATGACCCACAACAAAACTATTTTAATACCTCCGCGGTAGGGACGGTCATTGAATTGGTTAAGAAATATAACCCCAAAGCCACCATGGTTATTAAATCCACCATTCCTGTTGGTTATACCCGCCAAGTGCGCGAGAAATTGGGCATCAAAAACATCTTGTTTAGCCCGGAGTTCTTACGCGAAGGACATGCTTTGTATGACAATTTGTATCCGTCTCGTATTGTAGTGGGGACTGATTTAACAGACAAAGATTTAACGGGAAAGGCATACTCTTTTGCTAAACTCCTACAACAAGGAGCTGTTAAGCAGGACGTCCCTACGCTTTTTATGAGTTATACCGAGGCTGAGGCCGTAAAACTGTTCGCAAATACCTACTTAGCCCTTCGTGTGAGCTATTTTAACGAGTTAGATACCTATGCCGAACTAAAAGGACTAAATACTCAACAAATTATTGAAGGAGTATGTTTAGACCCGCGTATTGGGAATTACTACAATAACCCCTCTTTTGGGTATGGCGGTTATTGCCTGCCGAAAGACTCTAAACAACTACTTGCTAACTATGAGAATGTGCCGCAAAACCTTATTCAAGCTATTGTGGATAGCAATACCACACGCAAGGATTTTGTTGCCGACCAAGTGCTTCAAAAAGCAGGTTATTATAACTACCAAACCGACACACAATATAATCCTAAACAGGAAAATAGTACCGTTATCGGAGTTTATCGGCTTACCATGAAAGCGGGGAGTGATAACTTCCGACAATCGTCTATCCAAGGCATTATGAAACGGGTAAAAGCTAAAGGAGCGACCGTTATTATTTACGAACCTACATTAGAAAACGGGAGTACCTTCTTTGGTAGTAAGGTAGTAAACGACCTAAAGGAGTTTAAAACGCGCTGTAAGGCCATTATTGCCAACCGTTATGACTCTCGCTTGGATGACGTTAAAGAAAAGGTTTACACGCGAGATTTGTTTAAGCGAGATTAAAATAGAATCCGTCTAGAGAATAGGAAAAATTATGTCATTGTGTCAACAGTCAAAATCTAATAGATTCCTAACTGAAAGAAATTCGGGAGTTGAAAGTTTACGAATTATATCCATGTTTTTAATTGTTTTGGCGCATATTGCCCAAACAATTGGAGGGTCAACTTCAAATATTTTGGTGGATATAGGTTCGGCAAGTAGTAATATTTGGTGTTTTATTATAAATATTTTCTATATGTTCGGGGCATGGGGAAATCTTATCTTTTTTCTAATTTCTGCATGGTTTTTGCTAGATAGTAAGCAAGTTAAAGAAAGAAAAATAACTTATTATATTGCAGAAGTATGGTTTATATCAGTCATAGTACTACTTCTTTTCAAGGGCTTATATCAAGGATCGCTTTCTTCTTCGGATGTGATTAGATCCATCTTCCCAACGGTTTTTGCTAATAATTGGTTTGTAACATGTTATATTCTATTCTATCCAATACATACAATTTTAAATGATATTATTAAAATGTCTTCAAAATCCAGATTGTTAAAAATATCTATGGTTTTGTTCTTCCTATACGTTATTTGTAATACTCTAAAAACTAAACTTTTCTTTCCGTCGGTATTGATTTTATGGGTTAGTTTATATTTAACTATGGGGTATATTAAGTTTTATTTACCACATTTAGCAAATAATAGGAATCTAAATATTCTAATATTTGTAAGCAGTATCGGTAGTTTTCTTGTTCTCACTTATTTGATGAATTTTCTTGGATTAAAAATTACGGCATTTTCTCACCAAGTTTTGTATTGGGGGAGTAATTATTCAGTTTTTTGGGTTTTATCAGGTATTTCTTTATTAAATTTGTTTCGTATTATAAATTTCCATAGTATGCTTATAAACAAAATATCGTCCTATATGCTGTTAGTCTATTTATTTCATGAGAATTTGCTTTTCCGAAGACATCTTCGGTCAAATTTGTTTAATTGGTGGTATTCATTAATTGGAGAAGGAAATGTCATAGTAGCAGTTATCTCGTTTGCTTTAATTCTTTTCTTAGCTTCTTTAATCATTTCAATTATTTTTAATAAATGTTTTACCCCGTTGATTACAACCGTAACGGATAAGTTACATGGTTTTATCAATAAATACTATGGTAAATTCGCCAACATAATTTTAAGATTTGAATAGTTCCAATTAAGGAGAAAAACAAATGAAAATTACGGCTTGCGCTGTGTTTTTATTATTTTTCCCGAGTGTTTCTTTCTGTAATGAAAGTAACTCAAATATTAAGCAAAAAATAATTAAGTTCTCTCTTTCTTCGTATAGAGGAAATTGTCCTTGTCCGTATAATACAGATCGAGCCGGAAGGAGATGCGGTGGGCGGAGTGCCTATTCTCGTCCCGGAGGGGCATCCCCTATATGTTATGAATCTGATGTAACTGACAAAATGGTAGAAAACTACCGCAAATCACATCCTACCAAACAATCATCTGCTTCCAACAAACAAACGAACACGATAAGTGGCAAAGTGGTCAATGTGGCTGATGGAGATACAATCACTATCCTTAATGCCGAAAATAAACAAACTAAAGTCCGCTTATATGGAATAGATGCTCCCGAAAAAGCACAGGACTTTGGTAACGTTTCTAGGGAACATTTGGCAAGTCTTGTGGCCGGGAAAAATATAGAGGTTGTAGTGATAGATGTGGACCAATATGGCCGATCCGTTGGTAGGATTAAAGTGGATGGTAAAGAAGTAGCCGAAGAAATGCTCCAATCTGGTCTTGCATGGCTTTATACCGCTTACTGCAAGATACCGGGATGCACTCGATGGAAAGAGTTAGAAACCCAAGCTAAAACCGCCAAAATCGGCTTGTGGGCCAATCCTACGGCCCAAGAGCCATGGCAATGGCGTAAAGAGCATCGCTAGGGTTTAATGGGCGTTTAATAACTTATCGTAAATCTTTTTATCTTCTTGAGAAAAGCACACCAAGATTATCTCTTTCACTGTTTTTAGTGAGGGAGATATTTGTTTTATAGCGGTTATGGCGATTTGTGCCGCTTGCTCTTTGGGAAAGTGATAAACACCTGTAGAGATACAGGGAAAGGCCACGCTCTCACAGTTGTAGAGGTCTGCTAATTTAAGGGAATTTACATAGCAATTGAACAGGTCCTTTACTTCGTTATGCGCTCCGCCATACCAAACGGGGCCAACCGTATGGATGACGTATTTACAAGGCAAATTATAGGCGGAGGTTATCTTGGCGTCCCCAGTTCGGCAACCACCCAACGTGCGGCATTCTTTTAAGAGTTCCGGACCTGCAGCGCGGTGTATGGCTCCATCCACTCCACCACCGCCTAGTAGCGTATGGTTGGCGGCATTTACGATGGCATCTACTTTTAATTTCGTTATATCGCCTTGAATAACCTTGAGCATAATTATATTTTAGAAAATTTGAAAATTAGATAGTGTTTTGTTTTACTCTAATGTAGTACAATGCAAATATTACATACCATACTTATTAATATCATTGGAGATACAAAAAAATTATGACTGAATTTTTAGATCCTCAAATCATAGGAACAGCCCAAAATATAATATCTTCGAATGCCTTATTTTATAAAGATCCTTCTCAGAAATCTCACTTTAACTTTATCTGTGCTTCTTTGCAACGTATTTCTAGCGCGGTAATTTTCTTAAATAATCATAGTACCCTCCCTGCCAAAAGCGAAGATTTTATTCATTGGCTTGTATATGGAAGCATGCTGAAAGAAGCTGTATACTTTTTATTTAAAAATTTACATAAAGACTATAGGGATGCTATTCTAGGTAAAGAAAAAACTTACTTTTGTTCTATTTGTAATGACCAGAATTTACCGCAATTCGAAGAGGATGATAAGTTTTTTTCTCATTTAAGGTCTTTAGTCTTTGCACATCCAACAGATGTATACGATCCGACAGCCACCGATGGATTTTCACGAATATATTCCCCGTTAGCGTATGTAGATGAAAGAAAAAAAGAAGTTGGCGTGATGATATACATAAGCGGTTCGTCTAAAATTCAATTTTTAAACGTGCCATTTACAGTATTGAAAGAATACATTAATTCCCGTTATCAATTGCTAAATAAGATAATTGCGTATTTCAATGAGATTATAAAATTGAAAAATGCGGAATGGAGAAAAAGAAAAATTAACACTGGCGGAGATGTCCTATCCACATTAAAAGATATAGTTTCTGTTCTACAAGAACGATGTATGGAGCATTATGAAATTGATGAATTGATAACCTATCTTACTCTTCAATCCAGTATTGAAGCTAACAACGAACCGATAGTCAAATATCGACAAGCGATTGTTCGTGCAACCCCGGAATTATGTATCACAATTGAAAATATGAATTATGATAGGATGTTTGAGATACTCGGAGAATTGGTTGGATGGGGAGTGCTTCCTAAGTGCTTATACGAAAATGCAAATTACGATTTTGAGAAAATTATTTGTTTGTCTGCTTCTGACCATCCTAGTAACATCTGGTATGGCTTGAGACGTGCTCAAAGTTTTTCAGATAATTTTGCTAAAAAATGGGTAACCATTGATACTGAACATATGTCAATTGACGAGATAAAATTATTGACTATTGTAGCGTGTTATTGCGAAAAAAATAATAAAATTGATCCAACTAGAAAATGATTGAGTTTAACAAATCACTCTGTCCAAAAGTATGTAAAATGGACACTATAATTGCGTTTAGTTCGATGCTCTTTTCTAATAAGTTCTTTGCAGGTTATAGTGTCCAAACTCTGTCCAGCGGTTTCATAGTTCTTGTTGTCTTTGTTGTTTTTGAGGTGTCCAAATTCTCGTCGAGAAAAGGCAAGAAAAAGCCCGCTCTCTTCTGAGAACGGGCTCTCGTCATAGTATGCGCCCAACAAGAAGAGCAGTGATGTTAATGCCTTTATTCCTATGACAGTTGGTTGCATTTGTCAATTTAATAGTGTTATACTACAAATACCATAGAGAGTGTACGAGGGGCAAGCCCGATGACTACACAGCAACCTACCTATACGGAAAGGTGCTAATGCTTGAAAGATGGGAACTGCAACACTTTTAACCCGTCTTTTTGATGGGTTTTTTCTTTTTACCTCTCTGTGGAGTCAATCAGAGAGGTATTTTTATGAACGTACACATACAACTAGCACAGTTTTTAGAGGGGCTAGAACAGCAACGAAAAGTAATGCTTAATCATCTGCCCGTAGAAGGATATAAGACTACACAAGAATTGTTTAACGCGTGTTCTTTATGGGTAGAACTAGAAAAAGGACCGTTCCATACCAATGGTTACAAAGAGTATTTTTTTAATATCTTGGCAAATTTAAAACACAAAAACAGTTCCCACTTGGCCCTAGCGGTATTTCTTAAGAATAATCCGTGTAGTGATATACAGTTGTTTTTACTCTTGCGCTTACTCACTAGAATGGTTATGGATTCTTGTGTGTGGGATAACCGTATGGAAACATATGAAGATAGGGCTAATGCAATTTTTCCCTCTGAATCGTGGAAAAAGTTATTTAAAAAGCCACACGAAATGTATCAAATTGGTAATGTGTGCCAGTATAACGAGCGAAGTATTTACCTGAATCGTTGTTTAGTATATGTGAAGCAATTTTTAGGTGTATTGCCACAATCTAACTAAAGGGGATTGGAAATTCTACCAACAGACCATATTTTAATGTTACCTAGTAAATATTAAATTGTCGGCGGTAGAACGGTTATTAGAAATGCTATTTAAACGCTCAAAATCGGTTTATATGAGGTCTTTTGGAAATGTGGGTAGGTAGTGTGTTAAGCAGGAATTGGCCTGTTTTTATAAGGAGAAACAAAATGAATCAATTTGAAAATATTGTGGCTTGGCTGCCGCATACGGGGCTATATCTGCCTAATGTGGATAATGCCCCTAAATTTGAAGCATTAAGGCGGGATTCTGTACTCTTGGCTGATGAACAGGTGGATAAGTTATATTCTTTCCTACCAAACAAGATTATGAGCGATTATTCCCGTTTTGTAATAGATTTGGAACGGTACTTAGACAATTCCAAAGAACCTATGGCCCAAAAGGGGATGGGATATTTGTATAACCGTTTCATAGATGGTACGCCATTTGATAGGAGTATTTTCGGGGATGATTCCTATTTGACTGAGTATTATACGCACAAACACGCTCAATTAAAGCAGGCAATAGAACACATTGGAGATGGGGCTATTTTGCTTGATTTACATAGTTTTAATCCCTTCCCGTTGGCTTGTGATATGGATAAAAGACCCAACCGCCCCGATATATGCTTGGGATTTAACGAAGATGACACTAAATTTGATGATTCTATCTTGCAAGCCCTCAAAGAGCATTTTGAAGATAATGGGTTTAAAGTGGCCTTTAATACGCCTTTTAGCGGAGCAATGACCACTAACACCCAAACAAAATACAAGTCCTTAATGATAGAGATTAATAAAAAATGCTACTTAAAAAATCATACGCTTACGAAGGACAGATATCATCTTTCTTGTGTCTTGCAGGATGCTATATCATCATTGTGTAGCCCAACAAAGCGTAATTTGAGGGATTTCTAGTTTGCAATACCAAGGGAGGATACTAGTAATAATGTGACAATTAGTTTGAAAAAAATCCTTATTTTTTAAGTATTTTTATAAGATATTGAAAGAAATGTAGGTAATCTATTTTACGAAACGCAAGTATTCTGTTTTACAAAACGCAAAACCAGAGAAATTGCTATACTCAAAAGGTAGCATTAATATAAGCGGATGTAATAACAAAAAAGTCCCCAAAAATTCCCAAATTTTTTCAAGGGACAGCTTCATAAAATTGGCCAGAAAAAAATTTTGGCCTAGCTCTTTTTTTAAAATCCAAAATTTTATTTTTGCAATGTTATAAGCCAAACAGAGCCGCTAGTCTTCGCTAACCTTCTTTTTGGCAAGCCAATTATAACGGCCTATAGCCGCTAATTCTTGCCTTGTTTCGCTACTTCTGGTCTAGAATCGCCAGGAATTATCCTTAAAATGTTAAAAAACTGCTAATAAATAATAATTTGGTTGACAAATTATAACAAAAAGTGTTATATTGTGTTCACTGAAAGAAAAAATGTTTATTGGGTAAATTATGCAAAACACAGATATATTACAAACCACTTTAGAAAAGAATGCAAATGCGGAAAATTACATATTCTCCGTTGATAGTTTTAATGCCCTTTTCCCAAACTTAAACAGATTTGCCTTGCTGGTTTTACTAGGAAGGGCGGTTAAGAAGGGAATTCTTATTCGGATGTGTAAGGGCTATTACTTGTATCCAAAAGCAAAGTACCAACGGGGTTACGAGTTATACCATTTGGCGGCCCTTTTGCGTAAGGATTGCTTTTGTTATCTGAGTTTGGAAAGTATCTTAAGTGAAGTGGGTATTATTTCTCAAATTCCCATGAATACCATTACCGTAATGACAAATGGCAGACGTGGTAGAATTAACTGCGGGGCATTCGGTACCATAGAATTTATCCATACAAAAAAGGATATTAATTCTTTAGCGGGGCAGCTGACCTACGATGAAAGGTATCGCATGTGGAAGGCAAGCCCAAAGTTGGCCTATCAGGATATGCTTGCTACTAAGCATTCGCTTGATTTAATTGACGAGGAGACATTACATGAATTTATTTGATAAGACCGTTCAAACAATTTCGGAAAATAATGCTGAGTTAAAAACGCTACGCCCCGTTGTGGAAAAAGAAATCCTGCACCACGACATCCTGTGGGAGTTAAATAATGCCGGTCTACTTAAAAACCTAACTTTTATTGGTGGAACCTGTCTGCGTGATTGTTATGGGTCTGCCCGCTTGAGTGAAGATTTAGATTTTTCTAGCAGTTTTGACTTTAGTAAGGACGATTTAGCAAGCTTCCCTGCCGCACTTAAGAAAAACCTATTAAAAAAATATGGTTTTAAAGTGGAAGTAAGTGAACCGAAACAAGAAACCGGAAACACTAACACCTGGAAAATAAAAATTTTTACCCGCCCCCAGCAAAAGCACCTACCTGCCCAACGAATAAACTTGGATATTGTATTATTGCCCAGCTATCAGCGGCAAGCTACAATGCTAAGGAACTATTATGGGTTGGAAAGTGGTACGTCCGGACTTATTGTGCAAGCAGAAAGTTTGACGGAAATTTTGGTGGACAAATTAATTGCTTTCGCCAATCGTCCAAATCGGGTTAAAAATAGGGATTTATGGGACATTTTTTGGCTTTCTCGTCAAAATGTTACATTGGACAGAGATTTGCTTTTTAAAAAACTGTCTGACCGGAAAATTACGCTTGAAGATTTTACTACCAAATACGAAAATCGCTTAGTAGCGGTTCAAAGCGGGCAACAGGCATTCTTATCCGAAATGAGACGTTTCTTGGAGCCTTCTGCTTTTGACGATATTTTTACTTCGCCTTTGTGGTGGGAACAGCTACTAACCTTGCTTAAATCTTTCAAATTCCATTAATCTGAGAGTGTGTTGTAGTTATAACACTTGTTTCTGCCCTTGTGTTGAAGTTATGCAAATCAGAAAACAAACTTTAGATTTTGCATAAATCGGTGATTGCGAATGCTTACATTTTTAATTAGCCAAAATATGCTACTAAATGCCAAAAATCACAAATTCAAACTCAATGCCATTTTTGTGCCAAAACTGTAGTGATTTTGTGTGTATTTGGTTGAACTCCATCAAAATAAGGCATCCCATCATTTGGAATGCCTTGTAAATTTCAGCGTGCTAATTTTTCGTCGTAGATTGAACTGTATCAAACTCCATCAAACAGCATCAAACTGGCAAATTTCAAAATTTTGTTTTGGGGCTTAAACGGGTTCGGAGGCTGACGCTCTATCCATTGAACTACGGGCGCGTAAATCCAACTATATTTTATCAAAATTAAACGTATTACGCTGTAGTTTGTTTAGGCGTGTTTTGGGGGGTATCTAAAAACAATCGCAATCACTACGCCTACCGCCAGTAAATACGGGTAATACAAGTATTTCATAATCCCTACCGGGGAAATACCCGCCAAATTGGCGGCCATGAGTAGTTGCGCCCCGTAGGGAATAATGCCTTGCACCACGCACGAAGAAATATCTAGTAAACTGGCCGCGCGGTTGGGGGCAATGTTAAATTTTTGGGCAATCTCTTTGGTAATCGGCCCCGCCATCACCAGGGCAATCGTGTTATTAGCGGTGCAGACGTTGGCAATGCTCACAATCCCGGCAATCGCCGCCTCGGCCCCGCGTTTGGTATCAATGTGCGCGGTCATCCGCTTGATGATAAAGGCAAGCCCGCCGTTGTAGCGGATCATCTCTAGCATACCACCGGCTAGTAACGTAACAATAATTAGCTCGGCCATGCCGGTAATCCCTTCGCCCATAGCCCTAGTCCAACCCCACACGGTAAAACTGCCCGTTCCCAGTCCAATTAAACCGCATAATACCGTGCCGCCCAACAGGACTAACATCACGTTTACGCCCATCACGGCGGCCAGTAACACCGCCGCATAGGGCAGTACTTTTATCCAACTTACTTTTTCTAACACAAACGTATGCGCCGCGCCGCTGCCTACCCCTATATAAAGAAGCATCGTGATGAGTGCAAAGGGCAGTACTAGGGCAAAATTGGTTTTGAATTTATCGTCCATTTTGCACCCTTGGGTACGGGTGGCTACAATGGTCGTGTCGGAAATAAAAGAAAGGTTATCGCCAAACATAGCCCCGCTGACTACTACGGCGGCCATGAGCCCCAGGGAAAGCCCGGTTTGCGCGCTCAGCCCGGCGGCCACGGGGGTCAAGGCTACAATCGTGCCCACGGACGTACCGACCGAAACCGAAATCAAACACGCCGCCAAAAATACCCCGGCAGCTAAAATGTTCCCCGGTAAAATGGACAATGTTAAATTGACCGTCGCGTCTACCGCGCCCATGGCTTTGGCGGTTTGCGCAAATGCCCCGGCCAGGATGAAAATTAAAATCATCAGCATGATGTTGGGGTTGGCGGGGTCTTTGCAAAAAATTTCAATGCGCCGGTGCAAGCTGCCCCCGCGGCTCATGGCTACAGCTACCACACTAGCCAGGACAAACGCCACGGTAATGGGCATTTTATAAAAGTCGCCCGCCGCGAGCGATACCGCCACATAGGCCAGTAAAAACACGCCTAAAGGCACTAACGCAAGCGGGTTGGGGGGGAAGTTTTCCGGCTTCATAGGTATATTATAGCAGTTTTGGTTTTGTGGTTTGGCACCTCTGTTTAAATGCCCACTATTTGCTTATGCACATCCGGCCACAATCCCGGGGTATCTACACTAAGTAGAAATAGACGTGTGTAAAATGAAGGAGCCAAACTTCAAATTACACACGTTTTTGAAATTACCGGAGGGGGAAAACGATTATAATTGGTAAGCGTCGCATCGCTCCCCACAATCCATATTTTCTGCAAGCAATTTGCCTCCTAGGGCTTTACAAATACGCCCGCCTCGGCTTCGGTAATCAGCGTACGAAAAACAAATTGTTTTCCCGGCGGCGGGTGTATTTGCAATTTTTACAACCGAACGGGAACTGTACAAAGCATAAGCCGCAATTCGGTTACCGGATGCGTCCAGATAATAGGCGATGCCGGTGGGTTCTAATTTCATATGGCCAATTGTAGGGCGGTTATATTCATCATAGGAATCCGGGGTTGGTAAACCAATGTCTAGCTCTTCAAAAGAACCGGCGCTACCATTTGCCAAGAAATATCTTTCTTGGGCCAGGTAGAGGGCCCGCGCAAAAGGAATCATAGTGGTGTATCGGCTTTTATCCACGGCCAGTTGATACTGTGGCACCGCTACTGCCGCTAAAATACCAATGATGAGTACTCCCACTAACAGCTCAATGAGCGTGAAACCCCGCCGGGTGTTTTTGTTTTTCATGTTTAAGTTCTCCTTTTTTTTAATTTTTTGCTTTGGAAAACCCAAACAAAACGACCGCTTGCGCTAAGTCTCTGATAGTGCCTAGGTGCAAACAGCCGTAGCCTGTATGGTAAACCACACAAGCATTAGACATTGTCCCGCCAAGGGATCAGCTTGGCAAAACAATGTCTTCAAACAGCTGTTTTTGGACTATCAGAGATACGGGAAACCCCGCTCACGCCTATTCTGCATAGGCTTCCAAAAACAAATTCAATTTTTTATGTGTACTACATTTTTAATTTTACATAATTTCTGTCTGTTGTGTATCTGTTATTTTGTATAATATAACTATCCTTATTTGTATTGGAGTTTACTCATGGCAAAAAATAAATATTCCCACACCGTTTTATTGCCTAAAACGGATTTTCCCATGCGCGCAGGGCTCGCGCAAAAAGAGCCCGGTATCTTGGAGTTTTGGAAGTCTATTAACCTCTACGAAGCTATTTTAAAAAAGAACGAACAAGGCAAACATTTTGTATTGCACGACGGGCCGCCCTACGCTAACGGTAAAATCCATATCGGCCACGCGCTAGACAAAACCATTAAGGATATTATTTTAAAATCCCGCGCTATGACGGGCTACTATACGCCTTATGTGCCGGGGTGGGACTGCCATGGCCTGCCCATTGAACAAGCCCTCTTAAAAGAACTTAAACAAGAGAAAAAACACATTACCGACGTGCCCGCCTTCCGCCGAAAAGCACGTGAATTTGCCGCCAAATTTATTGACCTGCAACGCCAAGGCTTTAAACGCCTGGGCGTACAGGCCGATTGGGATAACCCCTATTTGACCATGGATAAACGCTACGAAGGCATCACCATTGGCGTATTTTTGGACCTGATTGAAAAAGGCTACGTCTATAAAGGGCAAAAAACCATTACTTGGTGCCCCCATTGTGAAACGGCCCTGGCCGACGCGGAAACCGAATATAAGGATATTTCTTCGCCCTCTATTTATTTGCGTTTTAAACTGGTAAACCCGTCTAAAGAAATTTTGGGCGAATTGGATTACGCAAACCCCGTGAGCTTAGCCGTGTGGACCACCACCCCGTGGACCATCCCCGCCAACCAAGCGGCGGCTGTTTCCAACACCGAAGACTACGCTATTTTGCAAGATGACGCCACCCGCGAGTATTACATTGTGGCGGAAAAATTAGCGCAAGAATTTATCAAAAACACCGGCCGCCCTTGCACGCAAGCCGGCACGGTAGCGGGCAAGGATTTGGTAGGGATGAAATACTACCACCCGCTGACCCAAAAAGAAAATCCCGTCATCTGGACCGACTTTGTAACCATGGACGCCGGGGTGGGCGTGGTGCATATTGCGCCCGGCCACGGCGAAGAAGACGCCCAGGCCGGTAAACAATGGAAACTGGACACGTTCTGCCCGGTGGACGAAAAAGGCTGCTACACCCAAGAGGCCGGTATTTTCCCTGGGATGCATGTGTTTGAGGCCAACCCGCTTATGGTGAAAAAATTGGACGAACTGGGTGCGCTCATTAAAGAGCAAGAAATTTCGCACAGTTATCCGCACTGTTGGCGTTGCCACAACCCTATTATTTTCCGCGCTACAGAGCAGTGGTTTATGTCCATTGATAAAAACGGACTGCGCGAGAAACTGATGAAAAATTTGGACAACGTCCAATTCTATCCGGCCGCCGGGCAAGAGCGCATGCGCGCGATGATCGGCTTGCGGCCCGATTGGTGTTTGTCCCGTCAGCGTTTCTGGGGGAGCCCGGTTACTATTTTGTATTGCAAAGAATGCGGCAAGGCGCAAATCAACCCCGGTTTATTTGAATTTATCAAACAGCGCGCGATGAAGGAAGGGTCGGACTTTTGGTTTACGGACCCGGTGGAAAAACTGATGCCGCAGGGCTATCAATGCGAGTGTGGGTGCCACGAATTTAGAAAAGAAACCGATATTTTAGACGTGTGGTTGGATTCGGGCGTGTCCTGGGCGGCGGTGTTAAAAGACCGCGGGTTGGACTTCCCGGCCGACGTTTATTCCGAAGGGTCCGACCAGCACCGCGGTTGGTTCCAAAGCTCGTATATTCCGTCTTACACGTTGGAAAATACGGCCCCCTTTAAAACCATTTTAACCCACGGGATGGTGCTGGACGGGCACGGCAAACCCATGCACAAATCGGCCGGCAACGCGGTGGACCCCGAAGATGTCGTAAATAAATACGGGGCGGATATTTTGCGCTTGTGGGTGTCCCTGTCCGACTATCAGGGCGACGTGCGCATTTCCGAGGAAATTTTGCAAGGGCCCATTGATACGTACCGCAAAATCCGCAACACAGTGCGCTACGCCTTGGGGACCCTGGCAGATTATGACCCCGCCGTTCATAAAGTACCCGCTAAAGAACTGGCCGAAATGGATAAATATATGCTGGGCCGTTTGGACGCGCTCATCCAGGAAGTACACGCCGCATACGGCGAGTTTAACTTCCGCCGGGCCGTGCGTGCACTGACGGACTTTTGTATTTTGGACTTGTCCTCCTTTATGTTGGACGCGTCCAAAGACCGCTTATATACCCTGGGGACCAATGCCCCCGGGCGGCGCAGTGCCCAAACGGTACTGGCTGAAATTGTGGTAGCCCTCTTAAAATTGATTGCGCCGGTGTTGTCGTTCACGGCCGAAGAAGCGTGGCAGTGCTTGCGCAAAACGGCCCTGGGGCGCGATTTTGCCCAAAGCATTTTCCTCACGAATATGCCCCTCAATGCGTCGTTCATCCCGGACGTACGCCTGGAGCAAAAGTGGAACGAAATCCGCCGCATCCGCGAGGGCGTGCAGAAATTTTTGGAAGAAGCGCGCGAGCAGAAAATTATCGGCTCTTCCTTGGAAGCAAAAGTAATTTTCAGCACATGTGATGCTTCCACCAAAGCGTTTTTGGAAGAAACCAAAGACCTCTGGCCGGAAATTGCTATTGTGTCGCAAGTGGAAATTAAAGACGGCAAGGACCCGCTGTTTGTGGAAGTAACCCACGCAGATGGCAAAAAATGTGCGCGCTGTTGGCAATGGAAGCCGGAAGTGGGCACGTTGGCGCACGAAGATATTTGCGCGCGCTGTGAGAGCGTGTTGGAAAAAGAGAATTTGCACGTTGAGGACACGGTAAATGCCTAAGTGGCCCGCTGTGCGCTTATGGATACGCGCGCACCGTTGGATGCTCTTGGTAGCGGCGGTGGCCCTGCTGTTGGACCGCGCCAGTAAAGTGTGGGCACTACAGGTGCTACCCGGCAAACCGGTGGTAGTAGCCAAGTATTTTTGGCTAAGCTATGTGGAAAATACCGGGGCCGCGTTTGGGATGTTTCAAAACGGCAACACGCTACTGATTGGGGTGATGTTAGCCGTGATTGGCTACATTATTTTTAGTTGGAAGGACCTCACCCGCCAGGGCCGCTTTGGCGAGTGGGGGGGCGTGCTTATTTTAGCCGGGGCACTGGGCAATTTGTACGACCGTGTGACCCTGGGGTTTGTAGTGGATTTTTTGGACCTGCGGGTTTGGCCCGTGTTTAACGTGGCGGACTCGCTTATTACCGTGGGAGCGGTGCTCCTGGGAATTAGTTTACTGACACATAGGAGAGAACATGAAAAAATATAGTTTTGGGGTACTGGTTGCTGTGTTACTGGCCGCGTGCGGCAGTGATACGCGCTTATTTCAACAGGCCAAGTTGGCTACTTCCAAAGGCAATTACACCCAAGCGTTGGAGCTATATAACCAACTCATTAAGCAAAACCCGCAACACGCCGCCGCACTGACCAACCGCGGCCTTTTGTGGGAAATGATGCCCGCCAAAAATGAAGCCGAAAAAGCAAAAAATACCCGTCTCGCGCAGCAAGACTATTTGCGCGCCTTGGAAGTAAACCCCAACCAACCCGAAACGTACAACAACCTGGGGGCCCTTTCCATGCAACAAGGAGATAACGGGGTCGCGGCGGCGTATTTTTCCGAAGCGTTGGCACGCAATCCGTCGTATTTCCGCGCACGGCTCAACCGGGGGATTGCTTACACTAAAATGGGGGATTTGGCGCAAGCCCAGCAAGATTTTGCCGCCGCCGCTACCCTTCGTCCCAACGACCCGGTACTGCTTTATAACCGGGGCCTGGCTTACTTAGAGGCCGGAAAATTTGAAGCGGCGGATGACTCTTTCTCGCACGCGATTGCCGTGCAACCCAATAATGCCCTCTTATACGTAGGCCGCGCCCGTGCCCTAGCCAAATTGGGATATCCCGCGGATGCGTATGATGATTTGACACAAGCCATTTCCCTCAAGCCGGATGATGCCCTGGCTTATTATTATTTAGGCGATTTGGTGTACCGCAACGGGGACAGTGATATGGGCTTAGGGGCGCTGGTCAAAGTAAAAGAATTGGCTCCCAAATATGCCCCGGCGTACGATTTAATGGGGGATATGTTGGCTATGGAGTCCCCGGTGGAAGCTACCGCTAACTACATGACCGCTTTGAAGTTGGACCCTGCCAACGCCGCTAAATATCAGTACAAATTGGAACGGATGAAAACGCAAGAAGGACGCTACCAATTGACCACCCGCCGTTTCTTCCCGCAAGGGCGTGCCTACAATGCACAAGGGCAACGGCGTGTAGCGGTGCAACAAGCGCAAGGAGCGGCCAACTAAGTATGTCTGCCACCCCGTTTATGCCGGCCGCCTTGGAAGTGCCTTCGCGGGCATTTACGTATCGGTTTTTCTTGTCCACGTGTCTGTTGATGTTGGTGCTGTTTTCGTCGGCACTGGGGCACTCGGCCATGGGGACGTTTGTACTGGCATTATTAGATGTGCTGTTTTGCGGGGATATTTTACTGCGTTGCGGGCTTAAAGATGTAAGCCGCGGGCGGTTTAGTTTATCGGCGTTAGTGTCGGTGTGTGCGCTGTGCGGGTTTTTATATTCACTACTAAATAGTTTCCATGTAGTCAGTTGGCACGGCCCCGTAACGGACTTATATGTTTACACCATGCTGCTTATTACGCTGGTGCTGTGGGTGGAACGCCGCCTAAGCCGTGAAAAAGAAAAAACCCGCGTGTTTATCAAAAAATTAGACGATTTTTTACCCAAGGCCGCGCGCTTGTGCGTAGGACGTCAGTTCCGTACCGTGTTTGCAACGGAGCTCAAAGCCGGGGATTTGGTGTTTGTGAAAACCGGGGAGCGCTTACCGTGCGACGGGATTATCCGTAAAGGCAAAACCTCTATTGACGAGCAACTCATTACCGGCAACATGATGCCCACTGCCAAACGGTTGGGAAACAACGTCTATGCGGGTACGCTTAATAAGTCAGATCATATTTATGTGGAAGTAACCCAAACGTTGCCTACTTCGGCGATTATGGGCATTGTAAACGCTATTAAAAATAGCGAGCGTAACCGCGCCGGCTCGCGCAGTTTATTAGACGGTTATGCCGCCTGGGTGCTTAGTATTATTGTGCTGTGCGCAGTGGGGGGATATGGGTGGCTACTTTACCAATATGGCCTAGCCCAGTGGAAGGACTATTTGGGTGTGTTTTTATTTGTAACCGCGCTTTTCTGCCCGGCGGCGTTAGCGTTTGCGGTTATTTTCCCGTGGTTTTTTGCCCGCAGCGGGGCGTGGCGGTTGCAACTAAAAATTCAAAATTTGCACGCCTTGGAGCGCATTGTCAAAGCTAACACTTTCTTTTTTGATAAAACCGGTACGCTTACGTATGGGGAGTTGCGGGTGTCGGGTGTGTACCCGGTGCAAGAGGAAAACCGCAAGCTACTTTTAAAAGCGGTCATCACGGCCGAGCAACTGGTAGATGGCCCGTTTGCCGACGCTGTCAATACCTACGCCCGGGAACATAAAATAAAACCCAATAAACTGCTTACCTTTGATGTGCTGCCGGGTCTGGGCGTGCAAGCCCGAAGCCGCGGTACCGATATTAAGGCCGGCTCTATCCCGTGGCTCAGTGAGCAAGGCATCACGGTTACCCAAGAAATTACCCAACAGTGCGAAGCCGTGATTTGCGTGGCCGTAAACGGGGTATATGTGGGCTATTTGACTTTGGCGGATGAACTGCGCCCCGGTGCCCAGGAAATGGTGAGCCTATTAAAAGCGCAACACAAAGAGCTTATTTTGGTATCCGGTGATAATGAGGCCTCGGTTTCTGCCATGGCGCGCGAGGCCGGCATTGAAAAATATAACTTTTTTGTACTTCCTAAAACCAAGGCTGAAATTGTGGGCAATATGCAAGGGTTAGGCCAACAAGTGGTCATGGTGGGGGACGGTTTTAACGATATTATTGCCCTGTTAAAGGCCGACGCGGGGGTGGTGTTTTCCTCCGGTAAAAACGTCTATAACAACTGGGTGGACGTGATTGTAAAACGGCGCGACCTAAAGGCCGTGCATTATCTATTTTCCATTCATAAAAAACTAGGCAGCACCATTCGCCAAAACGTAGTACTGTCCGTGCTGTTAAACGGGGTATGGGCGGCTTATTTGGTGTGGCGCAGTGCAAGCGGGGCCGCGCCGTGGCAATGGTCGGTGGCGGGTGCGCTGGGGGTAGTTTTGATTGTTTGGTTAAATTCTACAAGGATGTTACAGATAAAATGACAAAAGATATTGATTTTGGTTACACCACTACGCATGCGCGTAAAAATGCAGATACGGTTTTGCCTGCTATTCAATGTTGGGAAAACCAATACAAGCGCGATTATACCGTTCGTATTGAACTGCCGGAGTTTACCTCCGTCTGCCCCAAAACGGGCCTGCCCGATTTTGGCACCATTATTATTGAATATATCCCGGACGAATTATGCTTGGAACTCAAATCCCTCAAGTACTATTTGTTGGAGTACCGCGATATGGGGATTTTTATGGAGAACATTGCCAATAAAATTTTGGATGATGTCGTAAAAGCCTGTAAACCTAAAAAAGCAACCGTAACGGGTAATTTTACGCCGCGCGGTGGGTTAAAATCCGTGATTGTGGCGACGTATGAAAAAAAGTAAATTGCTTTTATTGTGGGGGCTGACATTTGCGGCCGGCCTGGTGTGTGGTGGCGCGCTGACGTGGCAGTGGACGGGCAATCGCCAAACGGTTGCAACGTGTCCGGCGGCCCCGGCGGATTTGTTACTGGCCCAGTTAGAAGAAACAGCTTTGCCCGAAGATGTGCAAGAGGTACTGCCCGATAGGACGCCCAAAAGCTCGGACGAGTTGCCCAGCCAATTAGTGCGCAGTGAACTGCCGGAGGATATTGTGTTAGGCGGGACTACTATGCCTAAAGCGGAAGAAGAAAAACCGAGCGGCGTGGTGCTTTCCGACGCGCAAAACACCGTGGTGGTGCAAGCCAAAAAGCCCGCCCAACGCGTGGCCGACGGCACAAGCATTACCATGATTGAGGCCCCCGTTTCGTTAAAACGCATTTCCAGTTTAGACGGTTACAAAGCGTTTAAGCAAGTGGCGCGGGGCAGTTATCCGGCGGCCGACTTTGCCAAAGAAGAAGTGTTGGTGTTGGAATCGCAAAGCAATCTGCCCGACAAAGTGTTTGAAATTGTCAGCGTGGAGCCAGACGGGGACAACTTAAAACTGCGCTACCGCGTCAACGTGTTTGGCCTGGACAAAAAAGTCAACACGCACAGTGCCTATAAAATCCCCAAAACCTCCCAAAATATCATCTTAGAACAAGTGTTGTAAATGGAAGTATCTGTCTTTAACTTCCCCCCTGGAGGGAAATGAACGATAGGGGAATAAATGTTTTAATATTATAGAGATACCTTCCCCCCTGGAGGGGGAAGATGCCCGTAGGGCAGAAGAGGGGGAAATATAACGCATTATTCTTATTCCAAACAAACACAAGCACGTACGCGGACCTTGCGCCACAACTCTACCCGCGAAGAAAGACGTTTGTGGAGTCGTTTGCGTGCCAAGCGTTTTGGCCTGAAATTTCGTCGGCAAGTTCCTATCGGTAAGTATATAGTAGATTTTGCATGTTTAGCGAAAAATTTAGTTATTGAGGTGGACGGTTCCCAACATGCAGAAAATGAGGATGACAAAAGTCGTACTGCGTATTTGGAACAAAGCGGTTTTAAGGTAATCCGTTTTTGGAATAAAGAAATTAATCACAATTTGGAAATGTGTTTGGATAAGATTTATTTTTGTTGTTTCCCAGCATTAAGCAAGTGATACCCCCTCTCCCGGCACGGCGTGCCACCCTCCCCCTCCAGGGGGAGGATAACAAATATCGTCTTAGAACAAGTGTTGTAAAAACAACTTTGTAAAATGGCACTTCCCCCCCGGAGGGCAATGAACGATCGGGGAATGAATGTTTTAACATTATAGAGGTACCTTCCCCCCTGGAGGGGGAAGATGCCCGTAGGGCAGAAGAGGGGGAAATATAATAGTGCCTTGATTGTATAGTTTTTGATTAAAAGTAAACCCAACTATTTTTACTCACAAGCCCCAATTCTGCGTTTATGTTGACTTTTACGTGGCGGATAGCAACCGTTGGATATATTACTTAAAAGGGTACTGTATGTCTGTTGACGACCAGACGCCATCCGCATTATTGGCACCAGTAACAATTTGGCAAACTTTATTCCCAGTACTCCAATTTTTATTAACCATGCATTTGCGGGTGGAAGGATATATTATACGGTAATATATATTTCCTTCGGATGTGCTGAGAAAACAATAGAGCGAGGCAGTTATGTCTTCAGTGGAATGGGCATGTAATCGACATGTAAAATCTTTCAAGGTTCGTTCGTTCCCAGATCCGTTTCCTGGAATAGTTATATCTAATTCATCAAAATTTGAGGGATATGTGCCATTGGCTAACCGAAAACTTTCAGCCGCTTTATAAAGCGCATTTCCAAATATCATTAATTGGGTATAACGGCTTTTGACTACAGCCACTTGATATTGTGGTAACGCTACCGCCGCCAAAATACCTATGATTAACACAACAACCAACAGCTCTATGAGGGTAAAGCCCTTGTTATACAAAAATGTCATTCCAAACTTGATTTGGAATCTCACCGCTTTAATATCCAAGGTGAGATCCTGAATCAAGTTCAGGATGACTTTATTTTTTTGTGTAAAACTGTGAGGGAATATAAAATAAGATAATCCCTGAAATTTTTTCAGGGTCTTCAACGCTTGTTGTTGCGTAACGGCTTGCGTGGAAGATCCCGAAACAAGTTCGGGAATAATACTTTGTTTGATGACTGCTTTTTCTTTTGATTTCATAAGTTCTCCTTTTTGTCAGGTAAAACCTGACCTACCTGAATGTGTCATCCCCGAGTGTCTTTGTCGGGGATCTCCACCTTTTACCTTTTCAATTTGTCTGCTTATGAAACCCAATAAACAACGGCTGAAATAGACGGGGTCTCTTTAAACTCCCCAAATATAACAGCCGTAGTCTACCGTAAAAACGATATACATTGGGCACTAAAACAGCAGGTTTCGAGGGCCTGCTATGTTGTGCCTAACCCAGCCATTTTTGGATTTAAAGAGAGGTCTATATATAGACAGTCCGCGTGGGCGGTTCCAAAAACAGATACAAATTGTACTGTTATTATAGCAAAAAACCGCAGTGGCGTGTGTGCATGCGGTTATTAAAAGGATAGCAGCCCGATACCCCGGATTCTGTCCTGGCCGATTAGTAAAACCAGGGGTAACCATTACTCTAAGCGGCCTACTTGGTCACGAAGGCGGGCACCTGTGGACCGGCTTGGCCTTGCTCCATGCGGGGTTTACCGTGCCGCGCTTGTTGCCTTGCGCGCGGTGCGCTCTTACCGCACCTTTTCACCCTTGCCCTTGCGGGCGGTTTATTTTCTGTGGCACTTTCCGTCGGGTGCGTTGACCCGCCCGCCGTTTCCGGCGGCGCATTGCCCTATGGAGTCCGGAAGTTCCTCCCCCTGCGCCGAAATTAGCCGGGAGCGGTTACCTGGGCTGCTTACATTATTATACTAAATTGAAAATGCCGCGCGTGAAGCAATCATCTTTTTGACGGCAGGCGTGTTGAGTTCCCACAATGCGTTTTTAGCTACCCATACGGCGTTGCGGTTATCCGGGTAGAGGTCTAAAATTTCGTTAGCGCATTGGAGCGCGTGGGGGGTTAATTGGGGATTCTTTTTGCCAATGTTGCGTAGTGCCCAGTTGACGGCTTTAAACACCATGGGGCGCGCATCCGCGGCGTGGATTTTAACAAGCGGGAGCATTTTGATAAGGTCTTTGTCAGGCGTTTTACTGCGTGGCATAGCTAGCACCGCTAAGGTAGCAAAGCCCGCGCGGCGGACAAATTCTTCTTCCTTTTTCATCCACCGTTCAGCTAGCGCAAGTGGGTTACGTACTTTGGAAAACAAGTTCAGCGCGCACGCATCGCAAATATCCCACGAGTTTAGTTCATACGCCCAGGCGGTTAATTGCTCTCGCGTCATCCGCGCGGGGTCAGCTAGCATAGAGGCCAAGATGCGGGCCTCGTGCACGCGGGTGGCCCATAAAGCGTCGGCTAAGGCTTGGTCGGTCTTGGGCAGTTTGCGGGCTAATTGGCGCAGTTTGGTAACCGGCGTGCCGACGGCAAACTGCGTGTTAATGCCAAAGCGCGTTTGCATTTGCTTTTTAAAAGCGGGCGAAGAAAGCGCGCGGATTTGCGCCAAAATTTCTGCGGCGGTCATACGCCTCCAAACCGACGGATGCGCGTGGCATAAGCATCCAGGGCTTTTTGGAGTTCCTGGGCGTTAAAATCGGGCCATAAAACGGGGGTAAAATAAAACTCGCTATAGGCGGCTTGCCATAATAAAAAGTTGGAAAGCCGCTCCTCGCCCGACGTGCGGATAATAAGCTCCGGGTCCGGCACGGCGGGTTGGTATAAGTGGGCGGAAATATCGTCCATGGAAATTTGAGTTTTCCCTTGTGCTAACAGGGAGTTTACGGCGTGTACCAACTCCTGCCGGGCGCCGTAATTAAGTGCCAAATTGACGGTAAGCCCCGTGTTGTGGGCGGTAGTTTGCACGGCTTTGTCTATTTTTTCTAAGACGGCGGGGGGGAGTTTCTCGCGCGCGCCGCTTACCAGTAGGCGGTAATTCTTTTTTTGTGCCTCGCCGGTATAGGTATCTAGCGTTTTGCACAAGAGGTCCATGAGCCCGTTAATTTCGTCTTGCGGGCGGGACCAGTTCTCCGTGGAAAACGCATAGAGCGTAATAAACCGGATGCCCTGTTGGGCGGCCGCTTCAATCGTGCGTTTAACGGCGTTGGCCCCTTCGCGGTGGCCGGCCAGGCGCGGCAAGTGGCGCGCTTTGGCCCAGCGTCCGTTTCCGTCCATAATAATGGCAATATGCTCAGGCACGTTGTTCATGCCTATATTTTAGCATTTTAGACAACAAGAAGGGCCTTTTAGCTAGGCCCTTTAATGCATTGAAATATATATTAATACAGCCAATCTGTCCTGTTCTCTTTGGAAGAACTAGATGAGGGCGCGGATAAACCACTTTCTTGTTTACATAATTTATTTTGGAGTGAGTTTAAGTCCGTATTTAACCCGCGACATATGAACTTGCCCTTATAGGAAGAATTACCATGTTCTAAGTATTTGTATAGAGCCACTCCCTCATTAAGGTCGCACGCCACCCTCTCGCCATATTCATCCCCTGCGGCCACCCAACAGGACCCCCACGAAAAGTAACGGGTATTACTAGTATCAGCCAGAGCTTCTTCTTGTTCGGAGGCAGGAATATCAATATCCAGTTGGCTAATATGTGGGGCATATTCCCCGTTAGCCAAATAGTACACTTCTTGGGCGCGTGCAAGGGTGCTTACCATAATTTTTGCTTGTACAAAACGGCTTTTGAGCACCGCAAATTGGTACTGTGGCACGGCAACCGCCGCCAAAATGCCAATGATAAGTACGACGACTAAGAGTTCAATTAATGTGAACCCACTTTTTACTTGTTGTTTGTTGTTCATAAACAGCTCCTTATTTTTGATTCAATTTATCTGCTTATGAAACCAACAAAAACGGCTGATATATCCGAGCCCGCACTACGGTACTCCTATCATACAACAGCCGTAGTTTATCGCAAAACGATAAACATTCGGCACAAAACAAACGGGTAATTAGGCCGTTCATTTTGCGCCTTTATTAGGCTGGTTTTGGAGTAGTGCGGTACTTGAATATACAAGCAACCCCGTATTCTGCATGCGGTTCCAAAAACAGAATCAAATTGTACCTATAGTATAATAAAAAAGCGCACATTTTACAATGTGCGCATCTAACGCAATAGGGACCCAAATGTGGCAAATGTTGCCCGTGAGCAAGAAACCCAGGAACACGACTAGATCCTGAATCAAGTTCATGATGACGTTCCTGGGTTTTGTGCGTTAAATGTAACTTCGCGGTGTGTTGTTAGGGCCGTATTTTATCCATCATTCTGGGGAAAGGAATGGTTTCACGCACGTGTTGCAACCCACACACCCACCGTACCATGCGTTCAATGCCCATGCCAAAGCCGGCGTGCGGCACGCTGCCATATTTGCGCAAATCCAAATACCAGTCATACCCGGCGGGGTCCAGGTCTTGCTCTTTCATGCGCGCTAAGAGGGCGTCGTAATCGGTTTCTCTTTCACTGCCGCCGATAATTTCGCCGGCACCTTCGGGGCCAATTACGTCCACGGCTAACACTACTTTGGGGTTTTGGGGGTCGCGCTTCATGTAAAACGCTTTAATTTCGGCCGGATAGCGGTGAATCATAATAGGCGTGTCGTAATCTTCGCCTAGTAATGTTTCTTCGTCGCCGCCAATGTCGCCGCCCCAGGGGGTGTTGTTACCTTTTTTATGCAAAATTTCAATGGCGTCTGTGTAATCAATGCGCGGGAATTTCTTTTCCAGCGTGGCTTGTAATTTGGACGTATCGCGCCCTAAGGTTTTCAAATCGTCCGCGCGGTTTTTAAGCACTTGGCCGACAATGTATTTAATAAAATCTTCGGCCAGGTCCATATTGTCATCCAAATCGTTGTAGGCTACTTCGGGCTCTACCATCCAAAATTCGGTTAAGTGGCGGCGGGTTTTGGACTTTTCCGCGCGAAACGTCGGCCCAAAGCAAAACGTGCGGCCCAGTGCCATGGCAGAGGCTTCGCCGTATAATTGGCCGCTTTGGGACAAGAATGCTTTTTCGCCAAAGTAATCGGTTTCAAAGAGCGTGCTTTTCCCTTCGCACGAGGCGGGGGTTAAAATGGGGGAATCGGACAAGATAAACCCGTTTTTGTGGAAATATTCGCGGATCGCAAAAATAATTTCGTCGCGCACACGCAAAATAGCCATTTGCCGCGCCGAGCGCAACCACAAGTGGCGGTTGTGCATCAAAAATTCCGGCCCGTGTTCTTTGGGGGTAATGGGGTAATCTTTGGCCATTTGCACTACTTCCAAATTTTTTACGCCTAGCTCAAAGCCTAAGGGCGAGCGTTTATCTTCGCGCACAATGCCGGTAACAATGATGGAAGATTCCTGGGTTACTTTGTCGCCCAGGTCAAATTGTTCGGGGCTGACCTCTCCTTTAAACATCACGCATTGGATGATGCCGCTACCGTCGCGCAGTTGTAAAAAATGCAATTTGCCGCTGGAGCGTTTGTTGTACAGCCAACCTTTTAACGTAATTTCTTGGCCGAGATATTGGCCTACTTCACTTACACGAATTTTGCTAGACATAAAAAACCTCTTACTAAGTAGATACCTATATTGTATCTTTTTAAGAAAGAAAAGGGATAATTTTTATTTTTTTGTTAAGATATGCTATAATAAATATGTCAGCAGTAAAAAACCGTTTTACGGGCGTGTAGCTCAGCTGGGAGAGCGCCTCGTTCGCAACGAGGAGGTCGTCGGTTCGATCCCGATCACGTCCAAATTTGAAATTAAAATGTCCTAGTTCGTTGTTGCTCGTTTGGTCGGATACCTCCGCCTCCGGCGCGTTCCGCCAGTATTCCTCCCAAACTCGCGCCTAGACCTAGGGCATTTTCTTTTTCAAATTCCACTTCTGGCGCTTTGTTGCTTACGCAGTTCGCAACGAGGGGACACCTGTTTATCAACTACCGCCAATCCCCGCTACAAAATACTTCCCACTACCCGCCTAAAAAGTGGTAAAATATACGTAGCTTTTGCTGCAAATAATTATATATATGGGAGGTTTTATGCCTATTTGGATTTTTCGTATCTCTACCCTGGTAGCATTCCCGTTTGTAACCTATACGTTTTTGGGGAAGGACTGGAACAGCTTTATTGCCGGGCTTGCCTGTGGGGCCGTTGTAATTGCGGGGGAAGTGCTTTTTAAGCGCATGCGCCTGATTAAAATTATGATCGGTTGCACCGGCATTTTATTGGGGCTGATGTTATACACGCTGATTGGTTACGGTATGCAAAATTTTGCCGGCGGCGTGGACGCGGATTTTTGGACGCGCTATAACCAATATGTGTTGATTGGGTTTTTGGTGTTTGGGTTGGTAGCCGCGTTGTTTAAATCGCGCGATTTGGAAGGGCTCTCTTACAAAGGGCACCACCTTAAAATTGCAGATGTGTCGGCGTTAGTGGACGGACGGATTGTGGATTTGTGTGAGATTGATTTCCTCTCCGGGGTGATTGTACTACCGGTGTTTGTAATGGATGAACTCAACCGTATGGCCGCCTCTAAAGATAAATTGGAACAAGCCCGCGGACGGCGCGGCCTGGATGTGGCTACCCGCTTGCAGGAAATTAAAGGTATTGAGGTGCGCTTTACCTCCAAAACGCCCAAAGCCCCCACGATGGCGGAACAAATTGTAAAGTTGGCCCGCAGTGTAGATGCGGAAATTGTAACGTTGGATTTTACCATTAACAAACTGGCCGCTCTTAAAAAAGTAATTGCACTAAACATTGCCGATTTAACCACCGCCTTAAAACCCGTGATATTACCGGGGGAGAGTATGTCGTTATTTGTCATGAAAGACGGCAAAGAAAAAGAGCAAGGCATTGGATATTTAGACGACGGCACCATGGTAGTAGTGGAAGAAGGCCGCAAGCACATTGGCAAACGGGTGGAAGTATCCGTCGTTTCTATCTACCAAACTTCCACGGGCCGGATGATTTTTGCCAAAATAAAATAATATGGACTCCTTGAACGCCTCTGCTGTGATTGTTGCGGGAGGAACCGGCAGCCGTATGGGCCGGCCCAAACAACTGCTGCCTGTGGGCGGCGTGCCGGTCGTAGTGCGCAGTATTTTGGCGTTTAAGGCTTGCCCGTGTGTGCATGAAATTATTGTGGTAACACCCCCGGAAAACCGGGAAATTATTGCTAAATTTGCACCCACGGTGCGCTTTGCAGACCCCGGGGCTACGCGCTTGGCCTCGGTGCAAAACGGGGTCGCGTGCGTAAGTGCGCAAGCAGACGTGGTGGCCGTGCACGACGGGGCCCGCCCGCTTGTCCAACGTGCCGATATTGCGTCCGCCCTTCAAACCGCATTTGAAAAAGGGGCTGCCGTTTTAGCGGTACCCGTCAAAGACACCGTGAAAGAAGGGGAAAACGGCCACGTGGTGCGCACGTTAGAGCGTTCCAAATTATGGGCCGCCCAAACGCCGCAGTGTTACCAACGCGCGCTTTTGGTGCAAGCCTTGGAAAAATTTGGCGCACAGCAAGACGCAACGGACGAATCCCAACTGGTAGAAAAATTGGGCGTACAAGTGCAAATTGTACCGTCCAGCTACACCAATTTTAAAATTACTACGCCGGAAGACTTACTTTTTGCAGAGGCTCTTGTGAACGAAAACAGTTATATGCGTACCGGGTTTGGGTTTGATTTGCACCGCCTGGAACCGGGCCGCAAATTTATAGTAGGCGGGGTGGAAATCCCGCATGATAAAGGATTCTTGGGCCATAGCGACGGGGACCTGGTACTCCACGCCTTGTGCGACGCTATTTTAGGGGCCCTTTGTGCCGGGGAAATTGGCATTTTGTTTCCTCCTACGGACCCTACCATTAAAGGCATTGACAGTAAAAAAATTGCCAAGCGGGTACTTCAAATTGTGCGGGAAAAGAATGCCCAACTGGTCCACCTGGATGCCACGCTCATTACCCAAGAGCCTAAAATTAAGCCGCATTACGACGTAGTGCGCCAATCCCTGGCGGACATTTTTGAAATGCCGTTAGAACAAATCAGTTTTAAATCGAAAAGCCACGAACATGTGGGCGAAATTGGCCGCGGGGAAGCAGCCATGTGCCACGCGGTGGCTAGTGTTGAAGTGAGGAAAACCAAATGAAACGTATTTATGTGATAGCTATTTTTGCCGGGGTACTGGCCGGATGTACGGCCTTGCAAGCCCCTTCTGCGCGCCGTTCGGACGCCGCAACCGATTTTTTTAACCCCAGTGCCAACCAGGCTTACTACGAGTTTTCAGCCTCACCGTTAGATAAACCCTCGGTGCTGGACGAAATTGTCCCCGCAGAAGAAACCGCGGAGCAACCTGCCGGCAGTGACGAGGATTTTACCGCCGAAAACGTAGCCGGGGCCTATGGCACGTATGGGGACGTAGTGGTTACCGTGGCTACCCACAAATTTAAACTGGGCGAAAATGCCACCCGTAAAGAAATGCAACAATTTCAACAAGCCCTAGAGGCCGGCTACACCACCGCGCGCGGGCAGTATCATCCGGTGGGTTTTACGTACGCTATGAGTAGTGTAGGCATTGTAAACCCACTCTCAGACATTGAAGTTACGTGCAAAATGAGTGAACGCTCGGCCAACCAAGTAGGCCAGGCTACCTGCCGTAGCTTTTTTAACGTGATTTCGCGCCGGGTGGCGCAAATTACAGGGGGCCGCTAATGCAACTGTATAATTCTGCCTCGCACCGCAAGGAAACATTTACCCCGCAAAATGTAAACCAAGTTACCATGTATTGCTGTGGGCCGACCGTTTATAATTTTGCGCATATCGGCAATTTGCGTACGTATATTTTTGAAGATTTACTGGCGCGTACCATTCGCTTACAATACCCGTTAAAACACGTGATGAACGTAACCGACGTGGGGCACTTAGTGTCCGATGCGGACGACGGCGAAGATAAAATGGAACTGGGGGCCGCGCGCGAAGGAAAGACGGCTTGGGAAATTGCCAAATTTTATGAAGCAAAATTTTGGCAAGATTACGACGCTTTGCATTGCACCCGCCCGACGGTTATCAGCCGCGCTACGGCGCATATCCCGGAAATGATTGCGCTCGTTAAAACCTTAGAAGAAAAGGGATATACCTACCGCACCAGCGACGGGATTTATTACGATACCTCCAAATTTCCGCGCTATGACGTTTTAGTGGGCCACGCCCATATTTCGGGCCTGCAAGGCGGGGCACGCGTGGAAATGAGCGACGAAAAACGCAATCCGACCGATTTTGCCTTGTGGAAATTTTCACCCAAAGATAAAAAACGCCAAATGGAATGGGACAGCCCGTGGGGCGTTGGTTTCCCGGGGTGGCATATTGAGTGTTCCGCCATGGCGATGAAATACCTGGGCCACACGTTAGATATTCACTGCGGCGGCATTGACCACGTAACCATTCACCACACCAACGAAATTGCCCAGAGCGAAGCCGCTACCGGGCAAAAATACGTAAACTATTGGGTACATGGCGAATTTTTGATTTTGCGCAGCGGCAAGATGAGTAAGTCCGGCGGGACGTTTGTAACCGTGGACATGCTGAAAGAAAAGGGGTATGAGCCTTTGGCCTACCGCTATTTGTGTTTGGGCGCGCATTACCGCACGCAGTTGGAGTTCTCGTACGAGAGTATGGACGCGGCCGCCAAGAGCTTAAAAAATTTGCGTGCGCTAGCCTGTGGTTACTTAAAAGAGGCGGGGGAAAACGGCACTCAAACCGAAAATTCCCGCGCGTGGAAGGATAAATTTACCGCCGCTATGCAGGACGACCTCAATGCGCCTAAAGCCTTAGCCGTTACGTGGGAGGCCGTGCGCAGCGGGGATTTATCGGCCGCGGAGAAAGTGGACTTTTTGCGCTTTGCCGATACAATTTTGGCTCTGGACGTTTTTAAGGCCCCGGCCCCCGAAAAGGTGGAAATTCCGGCTGAGGTTGCCGCGTTGTTAGAACAGCGCAAAGCCGCCCGCGCCGCCAAAGATTGGGCCCAGTCGGACGCGTTACGCGCTGCGATTGCCGCCGCCGGCTACACCGTGAAAGATACGCCGCAAGGCCAAACGGTGGAAAAACACGCATAGAGGACGAACGATGGATTTACAGGCATTAAAAGAAAATTTACAAACCAACGCCTTGGGCCGCGCCGTTCTAAAAGCGGCTAGTAAAATATACGGCACCGGTGTGTGGATACACCGCAGTTTGTATGAAAACGGGTGGAAAAGTGCGCAAAGCGTCAATTCGCGTGTGGTGTGTATTGGCAATTTGACGGCCGGGGGGACCGGCAAAACGACCACCGTGTTATTAGCGGCTACCACGCTAGCCAAACAAGGTACGCGCGTGGCGATTGTTTCGCGCGGGTACAAACGGCAAAAAAAAGCCCATGGCCCGGTTATTTTGTTTGATAACCCGGACGCCGATTGGCGTTTAGCCGGCGACGAGCCCTTTATGATGAGCCGGGTGCTTAGCAAAATGCAAGTACCTATTGTAATTGCCAACCGCCGGGTGGACGCCGCCAACGAGGCCTTGCGCCGCTTCAAAAGCCAGGTGGTGCTGTTAGACGACGGACTACAACACTTTGCCCTCAAGCGTGATGCGAACATTGTGCTAGTGGATGCCAAAAACCCATTTGGCAACGGCGAGTTACTGCCGTATGGTATTTTGCGCGAGCCGCTAACAGGCCTTAAACGCGCCGATTTAGTGATTTTAACGCACGCCAACCAAGTTTCTGCCCGTCAATTGGAAGACGTGCGCGACCAGGTGCGTATGTATAACGATACGGTGGAAATTTTAGAAAGTGAACACCGCCCTGAGTATTACGTAAACATTTGCACCACGAAGCAAGTGGCCTTGGACGAAATTAAAGGCCCGGTAGCTTGTTTTTGCGCCCTGGGGCACCCGGAAACCTTTGAACGCACGCTCAAAGATTTAGGGTTAGTGTTACGCCAAAAATGGCGATTTCCCGATCATCAATACTATACCGAGGAAAACCTGCGTACCTTTGAGGCTACCCGCGCGGGGTTGCCGCTTATCACCACGTTTAAGGACTTTGTCAAATTCCCCGATAACTGGCGTGATATTTTGACCAAAGAGGTGTATGTATTGTCGGTTAATTTGCACATCCGCGGGGGGGAGAAAGAGTTCAAGAAATTTACGGACGTTCTTTATCCCAAGAAAAATAGGCCCTTCTAGGTCTAAAGGCCCTTGTTTTACGTAGACAAATTATTAGACTATATATGTAAAAGGAGAACCCTATGAGACTGCTTTTTTTAAATATCTTTCTTTGTTTGTGTATTTCTGCCCAGGCACAGATGCGTGCGGTAGTGAAGGGCTCCGCACGTCAGGCGGCTACTCCTACCGTGTTGCAACGTGTGACCACGCCATCCGTTGTGACGCATGTACCTTACAGCCGCGGGGTAGCAGAATGCGTCGCTGCACAGGTATATCGCCAGTCCTTGCAGGCGTCCGCGCCTTCCATCTCTGTTACTGCGCCGGCTTCCCAACGCTCCTGGTTGCAACAACAGGTCCGCAATGTAAAAGCTTGGCAGTTAAAACGGGCGCATACGGCTCATTTGCAAACAGTACAGGCGCAACAACTGTTTGAAAAGGCCCTCGCGGCTTTACCGCAACCACAACCACAGCATAGCTTTACTGTACCTAATTTGGAAGGGCTTGCCGAAGTGCCGACATCTATTCCTACTTTTCCGGGGTTAGTAAGACAAGGTTATTTATACCGTGGGTTGGGGTTGCCCGCTGATGGTGTTGCCTTACGTAATATATTGGAAAACGGATTACTCCTTCAAGATGTAGGGCCGGATGCTAATAATTTAGTAACCTCTTGGGGCGTAGGACGGGCCAGTTTGGAGGAGTATAAGACCTTAGCTACCACGTCGGTAATTAACTTGACAAGTGCGCCGGGGTATGCCGTATCTTTTGCCTGCAATAATGCACAGTCAGCTTCCCGGGTGCCGGTGGTAGTTGTTACGCAAGGTATTGAAGAATCGGGGAGCATTGTGCGGATTTATGCAGACATTCCACCTGCGCAAATTAGGGAAGTTTTTGCCTTGCTTACTCTAGAAGGAACACCCACTTGGTGTCGTATTGAATTGGACGAAGGGCAATTTAAAGTCACTCCGTACGAAATACTGCCAAGTGGCGATTAACGTAGAAAATATTTTATGATAACATTTGCCCCCGGTTCTATGAACTGGGGTTTTTTGTTGTGCTCCATTTAATTGGGCTTACAACTTTAATTTGCTTCTTAACAAAAGTCTTGACACGTTTTTTTTTTTGGTAAATTTGAGGTGTAGCAAATGAAAAGCTTGTATAAATAAGGGGTATGCGGTATGAATAAAATAGCTGTTAAATGTCGTTTTTGCTCAAGCAAAGGCTTTACGCTTATTGAGCTGTTAGTAGTTGTACTCATCATTGGCATCTTGGCGGCTGTGGCGTTGCCGCTTATTACCACGTTTAAGGACTTTGTCAAATTCCCCGATAACTGGCGTGATATTTTGACCAAAGAGGTGTATGTATTGTCGGTTAATTTGCACATCCGCGGGGGGGAGAGTGAGTTTAAAAAATTCACGGACGTACTCTACCCTACTAAAAAGAAATAATTTCAACCGAGATACCCTAGTAAAGCACTGGTAAAACCGGTGCTTTTTTATTGACAGCCTTGCAGAATACCCCGGGCTTCAGCCCGGGGATGAATGAGAATCCTAGCGCAAGAAAACGGAGTTTTCTTCTAAGTTGTGCGCTAGGCAAAATCAAGCGTAGCTGAGATTTTGGAGCAGAAG
>JAZRAH010000010.1:0-38086 GCA_045634505.1 Elusimicrobiaceae bacterium | reverse complement strand
GCTAATATGCCGATAATCAAAACAACTACTAACAACTCTATGAGCGTAAACCCGCGGTGTTGTTTCCCTCGCCCCTTGCGGGAGAGGATGCCCGTAGGGCAGGTGAGGGGGGCGTTAACAAAAGTTTTCTTTTTTAATACCTCCTCATCGGCACTTTGTGCCACTTCCCCCGCCAGGGGGGAAGTAAATAATATGGCCCGTTCTGCTAATACTACTTTTTGCGTATGACCCCGCCGGGTGTTTTGTGTTTGCATGTTCTTCTCCTTGTTCTGTTCCCGGTGGACGACAAAATCGGCTGTTATGCCTAGGCTCCTACCACGGTACCTAGTATAACAGCCGCAGTTTCCTGCCCGTAAGGGCAGGAAACACTCGGCACAACCAAAGCTTAAGTCTTTAGTTGTGCCTAATATCGGCTGTTTTTGGCGTGGTAGGAAACTTTTTGAAGTTCCCCGTATTCTGCATACGGTTCCAAAAACAGAATCAAATTGTATTGTTTACTACACATTCATTATACATAATTTGACCTAATGGTCAAAAAAGTTGATAATACCGCCTGACAAATGATTTGAACACATTCCAGGTCGTTTGCTTCCCCCCGTGTGGGGGAAGTACGGCGTAGCCGGGATGGGGGGTTATCCAAGGAAATTTGCTTATTTTACAACCCCCTTTTGTCGCTTGCGCGACATTTTCCCCACAAGGGGGACAAATAATAACGGCCCTAACATATCAACTTTTTTGACCATTAGACCCATAATTTCTTTTTAGCTATTTAACAAAAAACGCCCGGCGTTGTGCCGGGCGTTTTGCAGTGATTAAACCTTATTTTGCTAGTTTGTGGAACTTGGCAATAATCTTCCACGCTTCTTCGGCCGTTTCTACAATGGGGCACAGGTGCGTGTCTTCAGGGGCGATGACGCCGTATTTGGCTAAGGCTTCCACGTTAATTACCTGGTTCCAAAACTCTTTGCCTACTAAAATCACGGGGATATGGTTCTTTTTACCCGTTTGAATGAGCGTTAAAATTTCAAACAACTCATCAAACGTGCCAAACCCGCCTGGGAATACGACACACGCTTGCGCGCGCATGACAAAGTGTATTTTGCGGATGGCAAAATAGTGGAATAAAAAGGCTAAATTTTGGGTGATATACGGGTTGGGTTCCTGTTCGTGCGGTAAGGTAATGTTTAGCCCAATACTGCGTCCGCCGTTTTCGTACGCGCCGCGGTTGGAGGCTTCCATAATGCCGGGGCCGCCCCCGGTAACAATGGAAAACCGATCCCCGGCCGCTTCTACTACCAGTTTGGCAAATTTGCGGGCCTCGTCGTAATATTTGCTTAGGGAAAGCAAGCCCTTGGCTGTTTTTACTTTTTGTTGTAAGACTTTGTCTTTGGGTTTTTTGGCTAACTCTTTTTTAGCTGTTTCTAAATTCTTTTTGGCAATGGCGGGTTCAGCAATGCGGGCACTTCCAAAACAAATAATGGTGTCTGTGACGCCTTTTTTGCGGAAGTAAATTTCCGGCTTTAAGGTTTCCAGTTCCATGCGCACGGGGCGAAGATCGTCGTGCTTAAGTAACTCCACATCTTCGTACGCTTTGATGTAGGAGGTGGTATGTTTTTTTAGTTCTTGGTTTGTTTTTTTCATAAGGGCCTCACTTAATTTTCCACTGCAAAATATGTTTTACGATTGCGGCCTCGCTAATGCCTACTTGGTCGTACAGTAAGGCGGATTTAGCGTGCTGTACAAATTCGTCCCCAATCCCTAGGCGTAGCAGGTGTGCCTGTTTGCCGCTGTCGGCCAGGTACTCGGCCACGGCCGAGCCAAACCCACCGGCTAGCATATTGTCCTCCACCGTTACTAATTTAGCCGTGCGTTTGACGGCTTCGTCAATCAGCGTGGTGTCTAGGGGCTTAATAAAGCGCATATTGATGACCCCGGCGTCCACGCCTTTGTCGCGCAGCGTTTCGGCGGCCTTTAAGGCGGGGTGTACGCGGTTGCCAATCGCTAAAATGGTAACATCTTTGCCCTTGGTTACCCAAGCCCCTTTGCCAATATCCAAGGTTTTAAGTTCCTTGTCTAACGGCACGCCAAAGCCGGCTCCGCGCGGATAGCGCAAGATAAACGGAGCCTTGGCGGCAAAGGCCGTTTTTAGCAGGTGTTGCAATTCGTTCTCGTCGGCGGGGGCTGCCAGAATTAAGTTGGGAATGGAGCGTAAAAAGCTGATGTCAAACACGCCGTGGTGGGTGGGGCCGTCTTCACCGACTAGTCCGGCGCGGTCCAACGCAAACACAACCGGCAGTTTTTGCAAGCAAATATCGTGCAAAATTTGGTCGTAGCAGCGTTGGGCAAACGTGGAGTAGAGGGCCACTAACGGTTTTTCGCCCCCGGCGGCTAAGCCGGCCGCAAAGGTGGCGGCGTGTTCCTCGGCTATGCCCACGTCAAAATAGCGAGTGGGGAATTTATCGCGAAACGCGTCCAACCCGGTCCCTTCGGGCATGGCGGCGGTAATGGCGCAAATTTTAGGGTCTTCTTCGGCCAGTTTTACCAGTGCTTGCGAAAACGCCTTGGTAAACGTAACCGTGCCCGATTTACCCAAACTATCGCCCGTCTCAATATCAAAAATACCGACACCGTGGAATTTGGTGGGATTCTTTTCGGCGGGCTCGTAGCCTTTGCCTTTTTTGGTTACCACGTGCAGCATAACCGGGCCTTTGACGGTTTTAAGCGTTTCTAGTACTTCCAGTAAGGCGTTAATGTCGTTCCCGTCCACGGGGCCAAAGTACCGAAATCCCATTTCTTCAAACAGCGTCCCCGGGAATAAAATGGACCGGGCGCGCTTGGCTAGTTTGGCGGCGTTGTTACCCACTTCGTCAAAACGTTTTAAAAAGTTGGTGGCTTTTTCTTCGGCCAGTTGTACGTATTTTTTAGTCAGCAGTTTGGTAAGGGCCGTGCCGAGTGCGCCTACACGCTGGGAAATAAACATTTGGTTGTCGTTTAAAATAACGAGCATATCCGTGCGTAATAACCCGGCGTTTTGCATGGCCTCATAGGCCATTCCGCCCGTTAAACACCCGTCGCCCACTACGGCAATTACGCGGTGATTTTGGTGTTGCTGGTCGCGCGCGATTGCTAAGCCCAAAGCGGCTGAAACGGCTGTGGAGGCGTGCCCGGCCCCAAAAATATCATACTCGCTTTCACTGCGCTTAGGGAAGCCGGAGAGCCCCCCTTTGGTACGGATGGTGGCAAATTCTTTTTGCCGCCCGGTTAAGAGTTTGTGCGCGTAGGCTTGGTGGCCGGTATCAAACACAATTTTATCGTCGGGTGTGTTATATACGTAGTGCAGGGCCGTTATAATTTCCACCGCCCCCAAACTGGACCCCAAATGCCCGCCGTTTTTGCTGGCGGTTTTAATAATTACGTCGCGCAGTTCCTGGCACAGCGTGGGGAGGTGCTCCTTTTTAATTAAGCGTAAATCTTGCGGGCTATGGATGCTGGGCAGTACTTTCATACGCGCTCCTTAGTAAGTTCTCGTCTTAAAAAATTCGGCCATTTCGTACAAGGGCCACAGGTTTTTTTGTTTGGCGGTTTTGAGTTCGCCTAGGGCTTTTTGGGCGTTGGCAATAAGCAGTTGCGCGTGTTTGCGACTGCCTTCCAAGCCAAATAAGCTGACAAAGGTCAGCTTGCCGTTGGCGGCATCGCTATTGGATTTGCCGAGCTGTTTGGCGGTGGCGGTAACGTCTAAAATATCGTCCACAATTTGGAACACCAGGCCAATGCAGTTGGCGTAGGTTTTGATGTGTTTTAAATCGGCCCCTTTCACGCCGGCCAGTAGCGCGCCGGTTTCCACACTGCCGCGGATTAAAGCACCCGTTTTATTGGCGTGGATGTAGCGTAAAATAGTTTCGGGTGTGGTTTCGGCCGTAGTAGGGGGGAGCATAAAGTACCGTAGCGACTTATCAGCCAACGGCTTAGAAATTTTGCGCAGTTTATCGGCGCGGAAACTTTTGGCGTCATCTGCGCCCATGCCCTCGGCATATACGTCGGCCGTTTGACCGCCGACCATGCCGGACGCCCCGGCGCAGCTCGCAAAATTTAACAGGGCATTTAAGGTGTTTTCGGCCCCAATGGTTTTGACTTTACCGTTTTGGGCAAACACTTCAAACACGTAGGTTAGGAGCGCGTCCCCGGCTAAGAGGGCTAAATCCTCGCCAAAGACTTTGTGGTTGGTGGGTTTGCCGCGGCGTAGGTCGTCGTTATCCATGCAGGGCAAATCGTCGTGAATGAGCGAATAGGTGTGGAGCATTTCCACCGCGCATGCGGCGGGGAGTACGTCGGCCGCTTTTTTACCAAACGCTTCGGCGGTGGCCATGACTAAAATAGGACGCACGCGCTTACCCCCTGCCTGGAGGGAATAGTTCATGGCGTCGGTCAAAATTTTAGGCGAATTTTTAATTTTAGCAATATATTTGGAAAGATTTTTTTCAACGAGCCTAGCCCGCTCTTTTTGGTACGATTCAAATTTGTTCATAAAAACCCCTAGTTAGGTATATATATGTATTATACTAATTCTTACTTACGCGCGCGAGGAACTAAATCCCTTTTTTTCTAAAAAGCTCGGTTACGCGCTCAAAAATGCCGTTGCACCAGGCTATCGTCAGCCCGTAGTTGCTTAGCGGCACACCGGCCTGTTTTAAAATTTCCAGGCGGCGCAAAATTTGCGTGCGGGTTACCATGCACCCGCCGCACTGGATAGCCAATTTAAAGCGGCTTAAATTGTCGGGGAGCGGGTCTAAATTGTTGATCATGGTAAACGTCAGTTTTTTCCCTGTAAATGTTTGCAACCAGTTCGGGATTTTCACGCGCCCAATGTCATCACATTTGTTCACGGTGTGGGAGCATGATTCCAACATTAAAATTTCGTCCCCGTCCTGTAATTTGTTAATAGTGGGCGTGCCTTTTAAGTAAGCGTCAAAATCGCCTTTTAGGCGCGAAAATAAAATGCTAAAACTGGTCAGCAAAATATGCGCGGGCACGACGGAGCTAACATATTTAAACGCTTGGGAATCGGTAATTACCAACTTGGGGGTGTGCCCCTCTAAGTAGGCGCGCAATTCGGTATCTTTGACGCACACGGCGGTGGCCCCAATGTCTAACAAGTTGCGGATGGTTTGCACTTGCGGCAAAATCAGCCGCCCTTGCGGGGCCGAGGCATCAATGGGAATCACTAATACTACTTCGTCCCCGGCTTGCACATAATCATCTAAAATGACGTCCGGCGCGTACGAGCTTTTGGGTAGATGTTCGCTAATGGCGCGTAGCAACAGGGGTACGTTGGGGGCTTTGCACGTAAAGGCTATCACGTCGGCGCCTTTAATTTCCACATTGGTGGTGGGTAAGTCGGTTTTGTTTTGCACCAGGAAAAACGGCACTTTGCGCGCTTGGCACGTTTCCAGTAAGGTTTGGTCAAACTCGTCAAAATTTCCGGCAAAAACCAGTACGGCTAGGTCCACCTGGTCCAGGGCGTCGTTGGTGCGCGCGACGCGTTGCTTGCCCAATTTGCTGGGGTCGTCCACGCCGGCGGTATCTATCAGTTCCACCGGGCCAATGCCGGTGAGTTCAATCACTTTTTTAACGGGGTCCGTGGTGGTGCCGGGCTCGTCCGCCACGACGGAAACTTGTTGCCCCGTGAGGGCGTTAATGAGGGAGCTTTTGCCCACATTCATTTTGCCAAAAAATCCAATGCGCGGTTTATTGAGTTGTACCATAGCCCTATTATAGCAAACTGAGCCCCGCGTAGCCTAAAACGCTTGGTTTTTCAAACGAATTTGGCATAAGACTAGCACCGGGGAAAATAGAGGATAAGATGATTTTTCAGATTTGAGCCGTATTTGCGGGGCAAGTTGCCCGCATAGGCGTGTCTGGATGACACGTCAAGGGCAAGGGAGCGCAAAGACGGCCAAATGTGGAAAATTGCATCGCTGGCAAGCAACAAAATTTAAAAATTTAGGTTTTTAAATTTTGTGCGTCAACATCAAGTATTACACCCGCTGTTAAATTAGGCAGAAAAAGACTCGCGTAGCCAAGCACAAACGTAACAACCTGGTTTTTCAAACGAATTTGGCGTAAGACTAGGCGCGCACGAGGGAGGAATACTGGCGGCACGCGCGCGATTAAATAGAGCCGAAGGGCCAATGGCCCGGAGCCCCGTAAGGTTTTTATACGGGGGCGGAGGTATCCGACCGAGTAAGCAACAACGTATTACGCCAAATTAGGCAGAAAAGACCCCGCGCATGGTTTATACACGGGGTTTCATCTAATCGCTTTTTTCATACATTAAACGCCTTAGCAGCTAAGCAAGTCCAACTACCCAACGTCGCAGCGGTTGCCGACTCCATCTCCCGGGGGACTCCCTACACCCGCAGGTGCCGGGCACCGGGCTCGTGAAACGGTACATCAACCTCACGCACCGCCTGGGCATCTCTTGCTTGGATGCTGTGGATCATCCTACCTGTGCCCGCTTCGCCGGCACTGCTAACATCACCCACAGTTCTTTTGTCGCCCTTGCGGGCCAAAAGACATTACAACCACTCAAGCGTACTAATAGTATAAGCGAAAATCAAAAATTGTCAAGCCTGGTTTTCTTCCCAATTTGGCACATTTCGTTGTTGCGCCCTTGCTTGAATACCTCCGCCCTACGGGCGGCTGCGCACAGTATACTTCGCAAGTGCGCGCCTAGAACTGTGCCAAATTTGATTGAAAACCCTGGTACTACTTTTAAATTGCGGTGAAGCCTGGTTTTCTTCCCAATTTGGCACATTTCGTTGAAATAAGGGAAAATCCTAATGCGCGGATAGTTTCAAAGCAATTTGAGCAACAACGGCCTTGTGCAAATTGAGAAGAAACTATTGAACATCGGTAATTTTTCTAACTACTAACCCCACGGGTTGTACCCGGTCCGGGGCAAATGCTTTGTACTTTTTGTTGTTGTCCGAATAAAGCACAATCTTGCCGTTTTCCTTGCGGATGCGTTTAATCAGGTGCCCCTCATCCACTTTTACCAACATCACTTTTCCGTCTAAGAAATCCTGCTCCGGCTTAATTAAACACAAATCATCATACTCTACGCTGCCTTTCATACTGTCTCCACAGCAGCGCACTAAATACTTAGCTCCTTTTGCGTAACGGCGCGGTAACGTCCACCACTCAATGACGTCGGCTTCGTCAAATTCAGGATAACCGGCGGGTACACTGGCTAAATACGGCAGGGCCACGCTGTTGCTTTGGGGAGAAACCAGTTCAGCCTCTTTGTCAGCATTGTAAATACCCTCTGCGGCGTTTTCATACAACGCGGCGGCCTGGGCAGACCCCTCCGGGTAGGTGGTTGGCATAAAGAGGCGAAGGACTTTCTCCTCGCTCATCCCAAATAATTTTGCCATTTGGGCTACATATCCCTTGGAAGGGTTGCGCTTGCCGGTGGTCCATAAGGCCACGGTGGCGGTGGAAACTTGCAAAATTTTTGCTAACTTAGCTTGCGCTCCGCGTAAAATGCCGTTGTTCCAGGCGGCTAAGGCTTTTTCAAATTTATTCATTTAAATACCTCTCTTAGAGAAATAGGTCCAAATTAGGCCCTCAAAGGGCTTGACAAATACTAACAAAACTTGCTATAATAGCCTTGTAAGAAGCAAAGACATTTGCTTTTTTGCTGCAGCCCTGTGCGAAGCACAACGCCTGTAACGCATTGTTTAACCGCTAAACATAGCAGACCTTCTCTGCCGAGTGCTTGCGTTACGTAGGTTGCTGTGGGCTGCCAGGCCCTAGCAACCAGTATTATAGCATAAAAAGTGCTAAATGGGTTAGTAAAGTTTAAAAGGTTAGGTCCGTCCCGCATTTTAAATGGGCACCGGCCACCGGCAACTGGGCAACCCAGTCGGCACGCTATAGTACCCCGTTTGTTGACTGCGCGCGTCAACAAACGTCCGCTAAGCGTACAAGATGTTTGGTATAATTTAACTATGCCAAAAACATTTTCGCTTAATATTTATGGGCTTATTTTCTCTATCATGCTGGTTGTGGCGGGGCTGACGTGGCTTTTGCCCGCCGGACAGTATGATACACAAGAGAAGGACGGCCGCACCTATACGGTGGCTGGCTCGTATCACACAGTGCAATCCGCCCCGCAAGGGTTGGCGGCGGTGCTTACCGCGCCTGCCAAAGGGTTTAAAGATTGCGCCGATATTATTGTGTTTATTTTTATTACCGGTGCTATTTTTACTATTTTGGAACGTACCGGCACGGTAAACGCGGTAATTATGGGGACCAGTTATGTGTTCTCCCGCCGGGAAAAATTAAAAAAATGGTTTATTCCGGCTAGCATGGTGCTGTTTTCGTTAGGCGGGGCTGTGTTTGGCATGGAAGAAGAAACGCTGATTTTTATTCCGCTGTTTATTCCGCTGGCGCTGTCTTTAGGCTATGATACGCTCGTGGGGGTAAGTATTCCCTTTTTGGGGGCGTGGGCGGGGTTTTGCTCGGCATTTATGAACCCGTTTACGGTGGGAATTTCGCAAGGGATTGCCCAACTGCCGCTCTATTCCGGCTTGGGGTATCGGTTAGCGGTGTGGTTTATTTGCACGGCCACAGTGATTGCTTTTGTAACGTGGTACGGCGAAAAAATCCGCAAAAATCCGTCTCAAAGTATTACGTTTGAGGCAGATGAAAAACGCCGCCAAACACTGGATTTGACTACGGTGCAAAAGCCGCATTTTAAGCGTGCACACCTCATTATCAGCGTTGTGTTTGCGCTGGGGATGATGGGGCTGGTGGTAGGCGTGGCGGTGTACGAGTGGTACATTGTGGAAATTTCCGGCCTGTTTTTAGGGGTGGGGCTCCTGTCTGCGCTAATCGGGCGGCTGAGCTTAAACCAAACGACCGACGCTATTATTGACGGGGCGCGCAGTATGGTAAGCGTGGCTGTGATGCTTGCCTTGGCGCGGGCCATTGTGGTAATTGCTTCGGACGGGCGCATTTTAGACACGGTACTGCACGCTATTGCGGCGGTAATTGGACACATGCATCCGTTGGCTGCCGTGGAAGGAATGTTTGTGGCGCACAGTTTTTTAAACTTTTTTATTGCGTCGGGTTCCGGCCAAGCCGTACTGACTATGCCGGTGATGATTCCGCTTTCGGACCTGATGCACATTAGCCCGCAACTCTCCATTTTGGCGTACCAATTTGGCGAGGGGTGGACCAATGCCATTATTCCCACCGCCCCGGTTACAATGGCCGCGCTGGGGATGGCCAAAATTCCGTGGCTGACGTGGGCCAAATGGAACATTAAACTGCAACTTATTTTGGCGGTGCTTTCCGCACTGCTGTTGATTCCGCCGTATCTCATGGGCTGGTAAACGTGCCCCGGCGGATTGCCGCCGGGTATCAATAAAACTAGATACTTTGTGCGGTGCTTACTTGGGTAAGCACCGTTTTTTTTACGCACTGTGTGCGGGGAAGTTTGTATGTCTTTATCACAGAAAATTGATTTAGAAAATTTGATTTTTGCGCGTGCCGCTTGTTTGCACGCGTCCGTGCATGCCAAGTATGGCGGCCTAATCAGCAGTTGTGAGGACGAAGAATTGCAAAGACTTTTGGGACTGTATAATTTGCTGTTTCGGGCGGAAAATTTTAAGGTGTTTTGCTCGGCGCAAGATGCGCTGGAGCAACGCCAGGCGTATGTAGCCCAGCGTGCGCGTCTGCCGGGACTTACGCGCATTTACAGCGTAAAAGATTTGAATTTTGAGCTAATTTTATTGGAGGGAAAATGAAAAAAGTAAGGTATCAGCCGTCGTACTGCAAGGCACTGCTTGCATTTTTTGAGGGGCCCGCTTTTCACGTAACAGAAGTACAAAAAAAGGACGGTTCTTTTAGTTTGGTGGAGCATGCAAGCGAGCTACCCACCTTTGCCGCTTTTGCCCAGAAAATCGGCGTTACGTGTGCGGAGTTGCGCGCGTGGGAAACGCGGCAACCGGCGTTTAAATACGCCTGTGAGCAAGCGCGCGACCGGCAGGCAAATTTTTTAATTCAAAACAGTTTACGCGGCAATTATTCGGCCACGTTTGCCGTGTTTATGGCGAAGCATTTACTGGGTTGGCAAGAGCCTAAAGATAAAAAACCGGACGAAACCGATTTTGCTATTACGTGGGAGGAAACCCATGAGCCCTAAAAAAATTACCATTCCCTACACGCCGCGCCCTGTGCAACAGGAAATTCACGCCGCCCTGGAAACGCACCGCTTTAACGTGTTGGTTACGCACCGCCAACTGGGCAAAACCGTGTGTGCGGTAAATCACTTGATTAAAATGGCAAGCGTAAACCGACGTCCCTATCCGCGCTATTTTTATGTGGCCCCGTTTTTAAAACAAGCCAAGCTGATTGCGTGGGATTATTTAAAGCGGTATGCGCGCAACATCCCCGGTGTAAAATTTTTGGAGGGGGAACTGTGTGTGCAACTGCCCAATGGCGCGCACATTTGGGTGTGCGGGGCCGATAACCCCGACGCTTTGCGCGGTACGTATGCCGACGGGGTAGTGATGGACGAATATGCGCAAATCAAGCCGGATGTATTTACGCAAATCATCCGCCCTATGCTTTTGTCGCGCACGGGTTGGGTGGTGTTTATGGGCACACCTAAAGGGCAAAACGCGTTTTTTGAACTGTTTAATCAAGCGCAAAAAAATGCCCAGGCTGAGCCGTCTGTGTGGTGGGTGGGGGTGTACCGTGCGGATGAGTCGCACGTGATTGCGCCTGCGGAACTCAAACGCTTGCAGGCGGACACGCCGCAAACCATTTTCCGGCAGGAATATCTGTGCGATTTTACCGCCAGTGCGGAAGATATTTTAATTCCCATAGACCACGTACTGCGTGCGTGCCGGCGGGAAATTGCCGCGGATGAATACCGCTTTGCACCTAAAATTATGGGGGTGGATCCCGCGCGTTTTGGCACGGACCGCAGTGTGATTTTCTGCCGCCAAGGGGTGCGTGCGTATGCGCCACACGTGTTTACCAAACTGGATAATATGAGCTTAGCCGCGTGCGTTGCGCACGAAATAGAAATCTTCCGCCCCGACGTAGTATTTGTGGACGCAGGCTGTGGAGGCGGCGTAATTGACCGTTTGCGGCAGCTGGGGTTTGAAAACATTGTAGAGGTGGCGTTTGGGGCGCATGCTTCGCGTCCGGACCAATACGTGAATAAACGGGCCGAGATGTGGGGCGACCTGGCGCAGTGGATTAAAACTGCCGGCGTATTGCCTGATTTGGCAGACCTCAAGGCGGATTTGTGCCAAGTGCGCTACGATTACGACGCGTCGGGCCGCTTGCGCCTGGAGAGCAAAGAGAAATTAAAAGAGCGCACGGGTAAAAGCCCCGACTTGGCAGACGCTCTCGCCCTTACCTTTGCCGCCCCGGTGCGTAGTCGTTTGGGCAGTGCCTCCCGTGCCGAATTTGCCCACAGCGAGTATGAGGTTATTTAAATATGTATATAGTGTCATTATATGGCTTGGCACCTAAACTTTGACAAATTCGGTTGAGAAAAGGATCTGCATTTGTTTGGCAGATGCGGGTGTTATTAGTAAGGCGAACAATGTAGTACAGCTGCCCATAGAGGTCTAGACGGCAGTATGTTTCTGTTGGATTGAATATTTCGCAGGTGAGAAATGTTTTGTTGTTTTTGCTATAGAACAAGCCTTTTTTAACTGCTCCAGTTGCGAGGGTGTATCCCGCAGGAAGAGAATCTACTATATTACGTACGTCCTCTGCATAGGTACCATGTTCCAAAAAATAAAGTTGTTGGGCTTTGTAAATTGCATCTCCCACCACCATAGCTTGTATATATTGGCTTTTGGCAACGGCTAACTTATATTGCGGCACGGCCACCGCCGCCAAGATACCTATGATAAGCACCACGACTAACAGCTCTATGAGGGTAAAGCCGTTACATCCATTATAGGTCGGGTGTGAACCCGACAGGTTGCCAACTTTGTGGCAAATATTCCAAAGTTTACTTGCGGCTCCTGTTGGGCTAACGCCCAACCTATAAGATTTGTTTCGTGCCTCCTCCTTAATACTATTGTCATCCTGAACTTGATTCAGGATCTCCTCCGCTTTTGATAACGGATGATTAAGGTGGAGATGCTGAAACGAATTCAGCATGATGGGTTTAGTGAGTCTTACTTTTGCATTTTTATTCATAATTCCTCCAAGTTGGAAGCACAAAAAAGACGACGCTTTATTGCCTAAGCTCTTCCAGTAACCTGTGCAATAACCGTCGCCCGCCCACCCCTTTCGGGGAGGGCGCAAAAGCAGACGATTATTTGAGGACTGGAAGATGTCTTATGCACAGGGTGCACCCGGCTCTGCACAGACTTGCTCTGTGCTTCCACCAAATAATCTTTTTAATTTTTAGTACTACCCTCACATTATAAATTATTTGCAGGTATGATTGAAAGAAAAATAAAGTTAGGCCCAAAATGGGCCTAGTTAGTACTTGACAAAACTAACAAAATTTGCTATATTAAGTATGTACTAAGCCAACTAATAACGCGCCTACCTTCAAAAGCACATCTTCGCGTTAGGCTAAAATACAATAAAAATCCGGCGTAAATTATACCGGAAAAGTATCACAAATGGGTTTTGTTTACAGACTGGTAAATAAATAAGCAGCCATGATGATTGCTAACAATACTGTCAGTAAATAAGACACCCCGCGGGCCGTTTTTTTACTCCCCTTGGGCCACACCGCCCGGGTAATGATGTAAAAACCCGGTACCGCCAGTAATATTACAAATAAAAAAATCAGTATTAGTCCCGTCATACTACCTCCGTGTAAGTATGATAGTAAATTTTGCATCATTTTGCATCAAAGGAATGTAATGAGTTATGAATAAATCTTCTCTCGTCTCCTCGTACCAAAAACGCTACGAGGCCCTACAACAAGCCCGCGCCCCCTGGACGCACACGTGGAAAGAGCTGTCTAAATACTTAGCTCCTACGCGCGGCTCTTTTGACGCGCAAGCGTCCGCTGCCGCCCCGCGCATTGACCATAAAACCCTGCTGGATAGCACGGGTTCCTTGGCGGTAGGTGTGTTGGGCGCGGGCTTGATGAGCGGGCTTACTAGCCCGTCGCGCCAGTGGTTTGACCTTACCTTGCGCCCGCGTGCCTTAAAAAAATTGCCGGGGGCCAGTGCATGGCTCTTGGAAGTAAAAAAAGAGCTGGAAAGTGCGCTTGCCAAAAGTAATGTCTATGGTGTATTACAAGGCATTTACGAAGAACTGAGCGTGTTTGGCACGGCCGCTTTTTTGGTGGAGGAGGACCCGCAAGGCGGCATTTATTGCCGTCCGTTTACGGCGGGGGAATATGTGCTGGATGTGGATGATAAGGGCCGCGTTAATACGTTTGGGCGCGAGTTTTTTATGACGCCTGCGCAACTGGCACGCACCTTCGGGGCCGCGCAGTTGCCGCCCTCCATTTTACAGGCACTTAAAAATCAAACCCCGTCCCAACATAAAGTAATGCACCTCATTTTTCCCAATCTGCAAGCAGATGAAGCCTGGGCCGATTATACGCACTTTGCGTTTAAATCCGTCTATTTTATGGATGACGGCACGCTGCTGCGGGAAGGCGGATACCACGAGTTCCCGGTCATTGCTGCGCGGTGGGAAACCAAAACCACGGCCGACGTGTACGGCCGCGGGCCGGGGTGGAAAGCATTGGGCGACGTAAAAATGTTGCAAAAAATGCAGAAAACAAAACTTGTTGCGTTGGATAAAAGCACCAATCCGCCCGTTTTGGTTTCGGCCGGCGTGCAAGGGGAAGTCAACTTGCTCCCCGGCGGTATTACGCGCTGTAACAGTTTAACCGACAGTGCCGTTAAACCTGCGTACCAAGTTCAAGCGGATTTATCCGGCCTGGATAACGCCCTGGAGCAAGTGCGCGAACTGATCCGTGCGCAATTTTTTGCCGACGTATTTATCATGCTTAGCGCGCAAGATACGCCCAATATGACAGCGGCCGAAGTGGCCGAACGTCGCCAGGAAAAAATGCTTTTGTTGGGCCCTATTTTTCAACGCCTTAAAACCGAACTGTTGGATCCGCTCATAGAGCGCACCTATTACATTTTGTTGCGCCAAGGGCTCATTGCGCCCGCACCGGAAATTTTGCACGGCTTGGAACTGCATGTGGATTATATTTCCACCATTGCGCAAGCCCAACGCGCGTCGGCCCTGGAGCCGCTTGCGCAAGGGGTGGCGTTTGCCTCCACCTTAACCCAAGCCGCGCCCGAACTGGCCGCACAACTTAACTATCCGCGTGCCTTGGCCGAGGGGCTGGAGAGTTTAGGCGTGGATAACATTTTACTGAAAACGGAGGAAAATAAATGAACACGTCCAAACTTAAAAAACGCAGTGTGTGTGATATGCAAACCGTGTTAAAACTTCCGCAAGGCCGCCGCGTGTTGTGGCAACTGTTGCAAGCCGCCCAAGTGCGCGCGCACGGCTTTGTTCCCGCCGACGCGTTGGCTACCGCGTTTCATTGCGGGCAACGCAGTTTGGGCCTTTTTTTACTGGACCAAATAGAGGAGGCCGCCCCCGGTGCGTATCAACAAATGCGTCGTGAATTTATGGCGGAAGTAACTTCGCTACAAAATCAAATGAAGGAGACAGAAAATGACTGAAACAACCGATTTAAACGCCTTGCCTGCGCACGAAAATACCCCGCAGTCAACGCAACCCCAAGACCCGTATGCAGAAGTTTCTCTGCCGGAAAATTCCTCTCTTAGTGCCGCGGATTTGGACGCTTTTAAGCAGGCGGCTTTGCAAGTAAATCTGCCCGCACAAACGCTACAAGCGTGGATGGCCTTAGAAGAAAACCGCTTGCAAGCGGCCGCCCAGGCCGCGCAAGAAACCCAGGCGCAGTGGGCGCACCAAACGCAAGCACTTTTTGGCCCTGCGTGGCAAGAGGAAGTTTCCAAAGCGGTCCGCGCCGCCGACGCATTTGGCGGCCCGGAACTGCGAAAACTCTTAGAAGAAACGGGGCTTGGAAACCACCCGGTGATGGTCCGTACCTTTCACGCGGTGGCAAAGTGTGTGAGTGAAGATGTTACCCCCGGCGGTGCGTGCCACGCAACGGCGGATAAAACCTTCACGCAAGCGTTGTACGGAAAAAATTAAAGGAGACCATTATGGCAATTATTGCTGAAAAAAATTACAACTTAATTGATTACGCCAAACAGTTTGACCCGTCGGGCCAAGAGTTGGCGATTGCAGAGGTGTTAAGTCAATCCAACGATATTATTGGCGACGCCGTGGTGCAGGAAAGCTCGCTTGATTCCGGCCACGAATATGCGGTGCGCACCGGCATCCCCGAGGGAACCTGGCGCCGCGCGTACCAGGGGATTGAGCCCGCTAAAGCCACGACCAAAGTGGTGGTAGAAAGTTATGGTACGCTGTCGGCCTATTCAGTAGTGGATAAACTGGTGGCCGAAAAGGGCGGGCATGTGGACGCGGTGCGCACGGGACAATCGCGCGCAATTATTGCGGGGATGTCCTCGTCTATGGCGTCTAACTTAATTTACGGTAACTCCGGCGCCACGCCTGAGCGGTTTACCGGGCTTGCCGCACGCTACAGTGCGCTAAGCGGGGCAGAATCTAGCCGCAACGTGGTAGATGCGGGCGGCTCCACTAACGGGCAAAACTCGTCTATCTACTTGGTAGTGTGGGACACAGACAAAGTGTTTACGTTCTTCCCCAAAGGCTCTAAAGCAGGCATCCAACGCGTGGACTATGGGTTAGTGAACCACGTGGACGGCACCGGTAACGAGTTCCCCGCCTACAAGGAATACTTTGAGTGGAAACTGGGGCTTGCTGTGCAAGATTGGCGGTTTGCGGGGCGTATTTGCAACATTGATGTAACCAATGTGCCGGCAAACCTGATTGACAAAATGTGCGATTTGGAAGAAAAAATCCAAAGTTTGTCTATGGGTAAACCCGTGTGGTACATGAACCGCACCGTCAAGGCCGCGCTTCGTAAATTGACCACCAACCGCAGCAACATCCAATATACGCCGGATCAAATTACGTCCCGTCCCTTAATGACGTTTAACGAAATCCCTGTGCATATTTGTGATGCCATTCGCGACGACGAAGCTGTTGTAGCCTAAGCCGCTGGGGGCGGCTTGCCCGCCCCGTCATTTTAAATTAGGAGAAATTCATGTTACTTGATAAAACTGCTTTCTTTTCGGATGCGCAAGATTTGCGCTCCACCGGTGCCAGTGCCAATACCCTGGATTTAGGGGCCGCGGGCAACGCGGTACCAGGCCGCTTGGTGCTGATTGCCCATGCCGATACAGCTTTTACCGGGGCCACGCAACTTGTTTGTGCGTTGCAAACGTGTGATAAGGCTGACTTTTCGGCCGGGGTTGTAACCTTGGCCAGTGCTACCGTAAGCGGCAGCCAACTGGCTGATACGGAAAAAAACCTCTTTGCCTTGGGAGTACCGGCCGGGCTCAAACGCTACTTGCGCATGTACTACACGGTAACCGGAACGGTAAGCGCGGGGCAAATCAGCTGCTTTGTGGCAGATGTGGCTGACCTGCACTAAAAAAGGGGGGGGTACTACCCAATCGGGGGTAGTACCCGCCAAATCTCCCCTTGTTAAAAAGAAACGGAACATATAAGTACGGCAGAGCGTGCGGAAAAATGCAAAATAGGCCTTTTTTTGGCTCAAAATGGGTATTTTTAAGGAAAATATGCTTTTAAAATCAGCTATAGACTGCCTGATTGTACCTGGGGCGTTCCTAAAATAACTTATTTCGTCGTCGGTATTACGACGGTAGAAAAGCTACAAATACAGGCTAGCCAACGAAATATATTTGATATGTTTGTTAATCCAAAAAATAGGATTTATGCTATTTTAAATTGTAATATAAAAATAAAAATACATAAAATATAAGTATTTTTAAAATTATATGTAAATTAGTCTAATTTTAAAATAGCAAAATAGCTGTCAGATTTGTTGTTTGTAAAATATGTTAAGAAATAACAAATATATAAAAAATAAATATTTTTTATATTACAATTAAAATTTTTAATAAATATAATAAGTTTTAAAATAAAAAGTACATAAAAAATAATAAAAATTATTTTTAAATCTATTTATAAAGGAGTCGCTATGACATCAAAAATTGATATTTGTAATCTTGCTTTAGGATACTTGGGGCAGTTCCCTATTTCCTCACTAGAGCAAGAAAATGCGCCCGCCCGCTGGTTTAATTTGTTCTACAACCCGGTGCGGGATGAGGTGCTACGTACCCATAACTGGGCCTTTGCCACAGCCGAAAAATCACTTATTCCGGTTCAAACCACTTTGGCTGGGCCAGGGCAGTGGGCCTATAAATATCCGGCAGATGCCCTGTTTGTGCGCCGTGTTTTTGCGCCGGTGGCGGTGCAAAAGCCGCTGCCGTTTGAAGAACGCCTGGATAGTGCGCAAGGGGTGCGGGTGCTTCTTACCCAAGCCCCGCAAGCCCGGGTAGTCTATACACGCCGCGTACAAGACGAAACCCAGTACGACGCTAGTTTTGTCAAATGCCTGGCCTTGGCCCTGGCGTGCGATATGGCCCCGGCCTTAACGGGGGACATTACCTTGGCCGCCCGGTTAGAGCAAAAATACGCGCTGTATGTGGAAGAGGCCCGCCGTAGTAATATGACGGAAAACTGTGTGTTAGCCCCGCAAAGTGACGCGTTTAGTGAGGTGCGCTAATGGTGCTACATCATTTACAACCCTCGTTTACGGGGGGCGAAATTAGCCCTTCTTTGCAAGCGCGCACGGATGCCTCGTCTTATCATACGTGGCTTAAATATGCCCAAAATATGTGGGTACATCCGCAAGGGGGCATTTCCAACCGCCCCGGTACGCAATATGTGGCCCGCGCCAAATATGACGATAAACCGTGTATGCTCTATTCCTTTCCCATTAGCGCAGACGAATGCTATATCTTGGAGGCGGGGGAAAAGTATTTCCGCTTTTACACGGCGGGCGGTGCGGTATTGGACGCTACGCAAACCCCGCTAGAAATTGCCACCCCTTATACGGCGCAAGAGGCGCAACACCTGTGCATGGCGCAGTACAATCAAACGCTCTACGTGGCGCACCCCAATCATCCGCTAGGTTGCTTGACACGCACGGCTTTGGGGCAGTTTACGTGGACGCAGGCCCCGCTTGGGTATGGCCCTTTTAAGCCCGAAAATACCGACGAAACCCACCGGATGCGCGTGTATGAGCAAACTATTACCGTGCAAACCGAGGGGGTGGCCGCTACCTTGGCCTTTGAGCCCGTCAATGATTCCAATTTATTTAATTGGGCGTATTTTAACGGTACGTGTTTTTATGCGGCGACGGGTTATGGGCTACGGTTGGACGAAATTATTACGTATTTTAATGATGCCTACGGTGCGCAAGGGCTGAGGGCTAGCCGGCAAGGCAATATTTTAAAAATTACCTCCGCGGTGGCTACGGGTGGGGATTGGAACGGGGCTACGTTTATGCTAGAGTACCGCAGCCACTTTAACGGTCCCGCCGATATGACGGTTACCCAAACGCTTAGCGGCGGGGAAAATGCCGGCATACAAACCGTGTCCCAACCCGGGCAATACGTGCTGGAAAGTTCTGCGGATTTTTTTACCCCGCTACATGTGGGGGGAAAATTCTGCCTGGTGCACACGGTAGATGGCCAACAAAAAAGCGGGACCCTGGGATATGAAAGCGTTTCCGCGTATATTGCTTCGGGGAGCGACTGGACCTTGCGCACCAGCGGCACCTGGACGGGCACGTTGCAGGTGGAAGTATCACGTGATTTGGGGCAAACCTGGAGCACGCTGAAAGTACTTTCCCGTGCTAGCGGGGAAGATAATTTGTACTTGGCGGGGAATTTGGCAGACCCTGAAAATCTGTTTTATGTGCGGGTGCGTTCCTGCCAAATCAGCGGAGAGGCCGGCTATGAACTGACGGCAGATGCGTTTATCCAACGCGGCGTACTGGACGTAATAGGTTATGTAAGCCCCACGCAACTGTTGGTACGGGCTGAGCGCGCCTTTGGCAGTAGCGAGTGGACTAGCCACTGGGCGCAAGGTAGTTTTAGCCCCGCCGCCGGGTACCCCGGGTGCGTGTTCTTTTTTCAGGACCGCCTGGGCCTGGCGGCCACGCGTGAAGAAGTGCAAACGTTGTGGTTTTCTAAAACAGGCAAACCGCACGATTTTGGCACCGCCCGGCAAGAGATGCTCCCTACGGATTCATTTTCGGTACGGTTGGGAGGAACCAAACTCAGCAACATTTGTAGTGTGCTAGTAGCCAACCGGCTCCTGATTTTTACGTCGGGCAGTGTGTGGACCTTGCAACCAAATGGCGTGCTTAGTTTAGACACGTTGGAACTGGCGCAACAAAACGAATGTGGGGCCGCCAGGATGCCCGCTCTATTGGCGGAAAACCGCGCCGTGTTTGTATCTTCCCAGGGGGCTAGCGTGCGGGATTTGGCGTACGATTATGCCACGGCTTCTTACCGGGGAGACGAACTCACATTGCGTGCCAAGCATTTGTTTGTCAATAAAACAATTACACAGCTTGCCTATAGTGCGCAACCGGACCCTTTATTGTGGTGTGTAAGAAGCGATGGAAAACTTTGCACCCTTACCTATATCCCCGAGCAAGGCATTTACGCCTGGACGCATCAGCAAACACAAGGCCGGGTACAAAGTGTGTGTGTATCGGGCCGGGAAGAAGTGTGGTTGCTAGTGCAGCGCGCCGGGGGAAATTATGTGGAAAAATTGAGCCCGCGTTTGGCTTCGCTACAAGTGCAAGACCAAGTGTTTTTAGACAGTTGTATTTCGTTTCACGGGGAGCAACCGCAAACGCAGCTAAGCGGACTTGCACACTTAGAGGGACAACACGTATCGGCCCTTGCCGACGGACATGTGGTAACGGGGTTGCAAGTTGAAAATGGGTGCGTTACGTTGCCGTTTGCCGCGCGTGTGGTGCAGGTTGGGCTTGCGTATCAAAGTAAACTGGGCACACTGCCGCTAGCGGGGACGTGGCCCGCCCAAAAACAGCGGCTCATATCAGCCGTTGTAAAAATAGAAAATAGCCGCGGCGGAAAAGTGGGAACGGACGAGGAGCACTTAACCGAATGGGTGCAACGGACCCATGAGCCATACAACAGCCCTATTTTGTTGCAAACAACAGACGTGGTAGTTGCGTTAAAAGGGCGTAGCCAAGCGGGGCCCGGGGTGTGGGTGGTGCAAGACGATCCGTTGCCGCTGACCGTGCTTGCTATCGGCGTGAGTGCGGCTTAAAAAAAGGGCTTTCGGTAGTGCCCGAAAGCCCTGGGTAAAACGGCGTTATATCAGCGGTTTGTAAAACGCAAACTAGTTAGCATGCCTTGCGCTTGTTGTGCCAGTTGCGGGGTATCTTTTAGGGATAAAGCCCCTACGTAATACAGCGTATCCGGCGTGGGTTGCACAGCACTTAACCAAAAGTTTACTTTGCCACGGTTGGTGTAAGCCTCCCCGCTAGCCTGGTAAGCCGGCAGTCCGTTGACTTCGGCAGGACCCGCTTTAGCAAGAGTTAGTTGGCGTTGCGCTTGTGCGTTATTTAATTGGGCTTGTAGCACGTCAAAGGGTTGTTTTTCGTCCACATTGGGTTGGCGTACTAACGCCGCGATTAAAAAATCTTCCGTGTTGCGTTTGCCGGCACTGTCTTTTTTAAACGCGTTGGTATCTATGCCTAGTTTAAAATCTACACCCCCCAGGTGAATCCAATCGGAAAAGTCCATTCCGTCGTACACCGTAAGTTCAAAGGGGAAGGTATTGTCTTGATAGACGTGCTGCCCATATATGGGGGTTGGGTTCTGCTTCACGCGGGCCATAATCCCCTGGAAGGGAGCCATTACCGCGCGCACACTGAGCCACGTGCCTAGCGTAATTGCCCCGGCTACTAATACCGTGCAAACGCCCGCCGCTATAAGCGGACCTTTGTTGGAGTGGTTTTTAAAGGCAAGCCACCCGAGTTTAAAAACACCAAAACACACTGCAAAAATTGCAGCCAGCACACACAGTGCCAAAATGATGAGTATGGTCATACACATATTATAACTTTTTACAAATCAAATGGGAGGAAATATGATTGAAATTGGAAAAAAATTTTTGTTTGGCCTGGCTTCTGCCAAACAAAATAGCCGTGCCCAAAAAGAAAAATACCAAGCGTTGGCGGATCAGACCGACGACTTAGCACAGCAGTTGCGTCAAAATTATGAAGCACAAACGGCGTATTTGTTCCGCACAACAGCTGAAAAAATGCGCCAGGCCCAAGCGTCCGCACGGGCGGCTTTGTCCGCGCGCCAGGCACAACGGGCCGCCCACGGAACAGGGAGTTCGGCTTCCGCCCAGCAAGATGTTAGCACTACGGCCCTTGCCGGGCAATTAGCCGCCGCAGCCAAGCAACAAGAATTGCAACGGGCCGGTGCCGAAGCGGAGAATGCATTTAAGCGCAAGTGGCAAGCCCTCTTGCAAGCGGCGGCCGATTACCGCCGCCGGGCCCGCAAAACCGGACGGCTAGGCAGTGTAGGCCGCGCGCTCAGTTCATTATTTAAGTAAGGAGAAACCTATGTCTATCACATCATCTATTTGTAAACATACGTATCAAGCCGACGGGCAAACCCGTAATTGGGAGTTTGAATTTAAGGCACTTGCCGCGCAAGATGTAGCCGTGTATGTAACTTCGGCCGACGGTACAGAAACCCTTATTACAACCGGGTACGAAGTAAATTTGCAAAATCAAAGCGTGGTGTATCCAACCCTGGCCAGTGGATTAAGCCCACTGCCTAGCGGCAGTAAAATTACGCTACTGCGCACGACGCCGCTCACACAAGAAATGACGCTTACGCAGCAAGGCGTGTTAGATGCCAACGCCCTGGAACAAGCCTATGATAAATTAACGTTGCAGGTGCAAGAACTGGCCGAGCAAGCCGCGCGCAGTATTAAGTATTTGGTGGGCTCGGGAAAAACAGGCGCAGATGCCGAAACGTTTTTACAAGAGTGGAACGCACAGCAACAAGCCGCATTGTCTAGCACATTGGCCAGTGTGGAGCAGACAAAAACCTTGCTTTTGGAGTCCCTAGAAAGTGAAAAGAGTGTCCGTTCCCAGGCCGACCTTGCTTTGCAACAAAACGTGCAAACATTGACGGGTGTAGTAAGTGCCAATGACAGTGCGCAAACGTCGGGATTAGCGGCGGAAAGTAATGCGCGTAGTACGGCCGATGCGGAATTAGAGGCGAATCTTTCGGCAGAAACAACTGCGCGTTTGCAGGGGGATGCAGCCTTGCAAGCGGCCATAGACCGGCTTAATTTTATTACCTTTGTTGCTACGTTACCGCAGACGGGGGAAAGCAAATATATTTATGCCGTAGCCCAGGAAGAAACGGACCTGGAGGATCATCCTATTGTGGTGTTATATTTGTGGCAAAATGAGTGGTTGGCTGTCGGTGCGTTTAGTACCAATGTGGACCCCGTTACCTTGCTGACTAAATCCGAAGCGCAAAACACGTATTTGGCACAAACCACGGCTCAAAATACCTATTTGCCACGCGCCCAAAAGGGGGCGGCGTTGGGGGTGGCTACGCTAGACAGTAACGGGCAAATTACAGACGGGCAGCTAAACTATGCTACGGCGGCCCGCGTGGGCGGCATTAAACAAACCTTTGACGCTACCACCGGTACGTGGGTTGTTATAACCGAGGAGGTGTAAAATGCTTACGGTAAACGCAGTGGAGGTACAAAAGCACCGGCTTAAAGGCCCGGTGGGTTATACGGTGGTAGGCAGTCCTACTATTACAGATGGTATAGTGAGCGGGTTTAAATATGTATCTGGTGATACATCTCAGCAAAATTATTTAAGAATTTATCAAAAAGTGATAATTGGAGAAGAATTTGAACAAGTATATAAATTTAAATTAGACTCCAGTTTATTTAATATCAATAATAATTATTCTAATTTATCCTTGACAGGTATTAAGCAATACTTCTATTTTAATAATTCTGGTAACTTTTCATCTGCCGCAATTGAAGCAGAGTTCGGAGCTACTCGGCCATCATGTAGTATTGCAGGAATTTTAGTTGATACATGGATGTGGTTAAGAATTATTGGTGATTCAAACGGTATTATTCATGTATTTACATCAACTGATGGGATAAATTATAGTAATGAAAGAACTTCAGATTGGTCTAGTGTATTAGGTGGACAAATTGATGAATACTGTTATTTAGGTTTTAGATGGAATACTGGAGGATTTCCAGGACAATTAGATTTAAATGAGACCTACAGCAAAGTAAACGGCAAGTTGTGGTTCTATCAACCGGCGGACACCAAGTATATTGTGAAGGACGGCAAACTAGTATGGGCGGACCCGCGCCTTGCGTTAAGTGGTCCTGTGAATTACAGTGTCGTTGGCCGCCCTATGGTTGCAGACGGGGTTGTGAGTGGGTTTAGTGGAAGTGATTTTTTAAGATTAAATCAAATCTTTTCTGTCAGTGAAGGGATAGATTTTGAAATTTTTACAAAAATAAAAACTCCTCAAGAAATTGCGAATGAAGAATATGAATGTTTTATCTTCGGTATTGGATATGATGGCGTAGGATATGGTTCTGGCTTGAAAATGAATAATTCTAAAAAACTGTCTTTTTCCTTTTACAAATTAGGCAGTTTTGAAACAGCAAATACATTATCATTAGATACAGAATATTATATTAAAGCAGGTCGTTCTGAAGGCGTAACATATTTGGCTTATTCTACCGATAACATAAATTGGACTATAACAGAGGGGACTTCTACCCAACGGATGAATAATGCTATTTCTGGTGATGTTTTGCCTGCTTTTGGGCGAGCGCTGCAATTCTCACAGTCGAGACCCTGGCTAGGTTCAATAGACCTCAACGAAACCTATATCAAAGTAAATAACCAACTATGGTTCTACGGTAAAAACTATGCCACACAAAATATAGCCCCAGTGCCGGCGGGATATACATTTGGCACTACTACTACGCCCAGTATTGGTTATGTGGATATGCGTACGCAAGAGTTTACTGCCGCACCTAGTGGAGCTACGATAGGGAGGGATGAGTAATTATGCAACTAGACTCAAGCACAATTGAAATAGCCTTAGAAATTGCGCTACTTGTGTTTACGGCGGGTGGTGCTTGGTTTGAGCTAAAGGCCCTACGCAAGGATATCAGCCGCTTAGAGAGAAAGCAAGAAGAAAGCAATCAAGTCAAAATGCGTACGGCAGTACTTGAGAGCGTTAAGGAAGTATTTGAAAAGCGCATTACGGTACTGGAAGAACGGATGCTACTGGTACTCAGTGGGAAGTATAAACAGGATTAGCCTATGAAATTGACACCTCATTTTAGCCTGGAAGAACTGGCCGGCACTACCACACCGTATTGGGCCCAAAACTTGGAAGAAGCAAAAAAGCAACTTGGGCGGATGTATCAGTTGGCGGGATTTGCCGAGCGGGTGCGGGAAATCGTAGGGCGGCCGATTATCATTAGTTCGGGCTTTCGGTGCGTGCGGCTTAACAAGGCGGTGGGGGGGAGTTTGACCTCACAACATTTGTACGCCGAGGCGATAGACATTAAGGTAAGCGGCAAGACGGTGAGCGAGCTATTCCAAATATTGGCGGCGAGCGATTTGAAGTACGACCAACTGATTTTAGAGAAAGTTGGCAACGCCCAATGGGTACACGTATCCATTGGGTCCAAAAAAGAAAAACTAACATACGACGGGGAAAAATACACCCGGATGTATAAAGGGCACCTCTAGCGCAAGAGTAGGGTTTTTCAAACTATTTTTGCGTTAGACGAGAAGCGAGGGAAGGAGCAATACTGGCGGAACGCGCCCGGAGGGCGGAGGTATGCGACTGACTGAGCGACAAAGTATAACACAAAAAGAGGAAGAAAAAAATGGAATGGATTGTACAACATTGGAAAGATGTATTGGCTGTTATTGGCGGGGTTGTAACGGTGGCGTCGCTGATTGTCAAACTAACGCCCACGCAAAAGGACGACAACGTACTAGCCAAAATTATTAAGTTTTTGGCGGCTATCGGTATCTTCAATCCTGACGGCTCTATGCTTGGCAAGGCCCCCGAAGCCCCCAAGGCGGAAAAATAATGGTGTGGCAATTTGCGGCGATATTGGTCGGCGGGGGGTTATTGGCGGTGTGTTTATGGCTAGCTTCCAAAAACGGCTCCAAAGCCGCCCAGTTGGAGGCCCTAAAAGCTGAAATTAAAAAGCAAATGGAGGAACAGGCGCGTGCAAACAAAATTACTGATAGCGTGCGTAATATGGATGAGCATACTGTGCGCAATAGGTTGCACGAAATTGCAAACAAGCAACACTAGCGCGTGCGCTGTGCCGTTTGACTATGGGGACGCGGGCGTGAACGCGCAAAACGCCCGCGCACTACTAATTCACTATTGCCTATGCAAGGACGAAAAAGCGTGTAAATAAAAACCCCAGCCGTTGCAACGGCTGGGGAGATAAGATATCAGCTGGTTTTTAAAAATCAGTTGAGTGCCCGCCGGAGATGGCGTTGCAGTAATCAGTGGCTTCTTGGTCGCTTGCCGTAGTGGGGGCACAGGAGCGTGTGCGGGAATAAGAGCCGTCCGTTTGGGCCGTAATAGTAGTGGTTAGCTTGTAAGAATGAGAATTGCGGGAGCGAGTGGCCTCAATGGTGTTATTGGTAAAGCTAACACAAAAATATTTACCGCCATGTCCAGAAGTACAAGAGGTGGTTGAAATTGTGGGAATATCCACATCCAAGCTATTAAAGGTGGAGGGCCAGGCCTCGTGCTGGGCGTGGTAGCGCTCCATAGAGTCTGCAATCGCTGCCATTTGGGTAAGTGCTTCCGCGGCGCGGGAACGTTCTACCGCGGTTTGGTATTGTGGCAACGCTACGGCGGACAAAATACCAATGATGAGGACGACGACCAGTAATTCAATAAGGGTAAAGCCTTGTTTCATATCATTCTCCTATGTAGCGCCAGTTGCGCTACTATCAGTATAGCAAAAAACGAGTGAAAAGCAACTGTGAATTTTGGGTATAGCGGAAAAATAGGCAACAAAAAGAGCCAAGACGGGGGATCGAACCCCGGACCTGCCGCTTACGAAGCGGCTGCTCTACCAGCTGAGCTATCTTGGCATGAAAACTACAAATTGAACATATATATTCTACTAAAAAAAAATAATCTTTGCACTTTTTTTTACAGGATAATAAAAAGCCCCGCCGTTTGGGCGGGGCCAGATGCGATAAGAAACCATTAGATAGTCATAATTTCTTTTTCTTTCTTTTGGATGACTTGGTCAATTTGGGCAATAAAGGAATCGGTCATTTTTTGTACGTCCCCTTCGTAGCGTTTCAAATCATCCTCGGTAATTTCGGCCGCTTTTTGCGCTTTTTTAAGTTTGTCCATGACGTCGCGGCGACAGTTGCGCACGGCTACTTTAAAATCTTCGCTCATTTTGGAAATGTTTTTAGCCAGTTGTACGCGGCGTTCTTCGGTCATGGACGGCAGTGTAATGCGGATTACTTTGCCGTTATTAACGGGGCTAGCCCCTAAATCGGCTTTTTGCAAGGCTTTGTCAATGTCGTTTAGCGCGGACATATCCCAGGGCTGAATTTCCAGAGTTTTGGCGTCTAGCACGTTAATCATAGCCATTTGTTTAATGGGCGTCGGGGTGCCGTAATAATCTACCCGGATGTTTTCTAGTAGCCCGGCACTGGCACGGCCGGTGCGGATAGTGGCAAGGTCGCGCTCCAAGCGGGCGATTTGTTCGTTCATTTCGTTTTTGGTAGTAGCAAGTAAAGCGGGTATGGCTTCCATAATGTATCCTCTCTAGGGTTTTTCTTTATTATAGCATTTTGGCAGAGTATGCGTACAACGACATTAGCAAGAAAGAAATTATGTATAATAAAAGGGTAGTAAATACAATTTGATCTGTTTTTGGAACCGTATGCAGAATACGGGTGATTTTTGGAAATCCAAAAGTTTCGTTCAGGCCAAAAACAGCCTATGCAAGGCACAACGGGCCTGTACAGCCTGTTGTGCTGAGCGTTTCTTGCCCGTTATTACGGTGCAGGAGGCCACGGCTGTTTATCTTATGTTACCTGAACGAGACTTAGGATGCCAGCCGTTTTCTGTGGTTTCTAAATAGGTTAAAAAATCAAAAGGAGGAATCACATGAATCAGAAAAACAAACGGGGGTTTACCCTCATAGAGTTGTTGGTAGTAGTGTTAATTATCGGTATTTTGGCCGCAGTAGCGTTGCCACAATATCAATTGGCTGTTGATAAAACCCAACTAAGCAGTATGATTCCATACGCCAAAGCTTTGGCACAGGCGCAAGAAGTATATTACCTAAGTAATGGGGTATACGCACATGATACCGAGGGATATGCGGCCTTAGATGTAGAAATCCCCAGTGACGCCTTGGAGTCGAGAAAAATAGGGAATTTTACATTTGACCTCTCGGATAAATGGGCGGGATTTTATTATACGATTGAGGGAAAACGTGTGAGCAGCTATGTTATTTATTTTCGGCATTTGCCGCCTTCTTTCAGTACGCACGAAGGGAAAACTATGTGCTTTTCATACGCGGGACACGAACAAAGGGGGAACCGGTTGTGTCAGGCATTGGGAGGGACTAAGATAGCTTATTATAACACGTGTGCAAATGATAGTATTTGCGGATACTATCAACTCATTCCTTAATGCAAAAACCCCCGCATAAAAGTGGGGGTTTTAGAAACGAAATTACTCAACTAAAATTGTTGGTTACTTTCTTACTTGTTGTTTAAAAAGGGCCCCTAACGGGACCCTTTAAAACTTTCAACCATGTATGTTGAATTTATTTGTTGGTTACTTCTAATTCTACGCGGCGGTTTTGATAGCGGCCTTCAGCGGTTTTGTTGGTGGCAATCGGGTTAGCGGCACCATAACCAATGTAGGACACGTTGGCAGCCGGTACGCCGTCTTTCACAAGCTGTTGCGCTACGGCATAGGCGCGGCGTTCGGACAAGTCCATATTGTAGTTGGCATTGCCCAACGAGTCTGTATAACCGGCTACACGCACTTTGGCGTTGGGATATTTTTTCAACGCTTCGGCTACTTTGTTTACCGTTTCGGTGGATTTGGCATCCATTGCGTCGCTGTTGTACTTGAAGTTAATCGGTTCTTTGAAAGAGAGGACCGTTGCGTTAGCGGCTTGGCGTACGTTGGCCACTTCGGCAAGGGCTTTATCTTCTTCCACTTTCGGGGCCGGAGCAGGAGCCGGGGCTACTTTCGGGGCCGGTTTTTGGCAGGTAGCACAGCGGCATTCCGGGTTTTTGTGTTTGCAGCAGCAAGCGGGTTTGTTGGTATATTTGCCCGCGGTTTGTGTGGTGCATTTAGCACAGTGGCAGGCGCCCAAGAACAGAGCGGCAGCCAAAACGACGAGTACTTTTTTCATGTTGCGTGTTTTCTCCTTATTAAAATATACTACTTATTATTATTCTACAAAATCTGGCACGTTGTGCACCCCTTTTTTTTAATTAGTTTGCGGTACAGCCGGTATATAGGCTCGCCCAGTTTGGGGTGGATAAAATCCGGTGCAATATACGAGAGGGGTTTAAGCACAAATTCCCGCTCGGCAATACGCGGGTGGGGGATGAGTAACGTGTAATCATCCGCGTCTTCAAAAATCACTTTGTCGTCATAAAATAAAATATCCAGGTCAATCACGCGCGGCCCGTTGTGAAATGTGGGCACGCGGCCCAGGTCTTTTTCCAGTTGTTTCAGCGCGCGCAACAGCGGCAGGGGGGCTAACTGGGTTTGTAAGGTAAGCACCGTGTTTACAAAATCGTCCTGATAGGCGTACCCTTCGGGTTTGGACACAATGTAGGGGGCTACCTCGCCCACGGTGCCGACGGATTTTAGCGCGGCAATGGCACGGTCCAAATTTTCCTTGGGGTTGCCTACGTTACTGCCAAGGGCTAAAATAGCTTGGGGCATTTACTGTTCCCCCGCGTAGGTAATCCAACGGTCGGGCGCCTCGCACACTTTGACGCTGACCAGTTGGGGAAACTGGTGTTTGACCGTGTCAAAAATCCAAATAGCCAGGGCCTCGGTCGTTGGGTTTTCAAAAAGGGTGTTGAGGTCCGTGCTGTTTAAGCGGGCGGAGACTTCGCGCGCCAGGAAATCTTGCAAGACGCGAAAGTCAATTAAATACCCTTCCGCATTGAGCGGACCGTGGAACGTAACTTCATACGCAAAGGTATGCGGGTGCGGCCCCTCGGCCAATGTGCCGCCGTGGTGGTGGGTGGCCGTAAAACGGCCGCATTGGGTTAAATAAACCTGGGTCATTGGGTGGCCTCCAATTCGTGGTAAAAATTTAGGATTTTCTGGGTGTCTCGCACGTCGTGCACGCGCAAAATATCGGCCCCGTTTTGAAGCGCAATTAAATGCGCGGCTAAGGTTTGCGCCTTGCGTTTGGGGGGGAGTTCGCGCTTTTGGGCTAAAAATGTTTTACGTGAAAGACCGACCAGCAGGCGCACGCCTAAATTTTTAAAATGTTGCAAATGTTTGAGTAGCGCATAATTTTGCGCGCGCGTTTTGGCAAAGCCGAAACCTACGTCTATAATCAGCTGGTTTTTGGATAAACCGCACGCCTCTGCTTGCGCAATTTTTTGGGCCAAAAACTCGTAAATTTCGCCCAGTAAATCGTTGTAATCGGTCAGCGTTTGCATGGTTTGCGGCGTGCCGCGGCTGTGCGTGATGACAAGCTGCGCATTAAAATCTTTTACCACGCGAAATAGTGCCGGGTCCGGCGTGCCGCTTACGTCGTTAATGATACTGACGCCGTTTTTTAGACCCTCTAAGGCCACCGGGATTTTAACCGTGTCTAACGAAAGGGGCATTTGCGGCCATTTTTGGTGCGCGGCCTGAATAAGCGGCAGAACGCGCGCGAGTTCTTCCTCGGCGGATACCGGGGTGGCACCGGGGCGGGTAGATTCGCCGCCAATATCTAAGATATCGGCCCCGTCGGCTACATAATCGGCACATTTTTTAAGGAGTGCGGTTAAATTATGTTGCGGGTTACCGTCGTAAAACGAATCGGGCGTGGCATTTACAATGCCCATAAGTTGCGGGGTCATAGCTTTATTGTAGCACTCAAATTTTACGAAAGCAACTTTTTTGAGGCTATTTGGCTGTGCCTCTCGCGGGCACTAGCTAAAAGATTTTTAGATAAGCGTTCGTCGCGGACATTGGCCGCCCCGGCTCGGGGCTTGACTTGTTTTTTTTTTTTGATATCTTGAAATGGTTGTGGATAATGTGGATAACTTTTTTATCTGCATAATACTGTCATTCCAAACTTGATTTGGAATCTCACCACTTTTAATATCTAAAGGTGAGATCCTGGATCAAGTCCAGGATGACATCATGATTAAATGTCGTCATTCCCGAAAGTCGTTATCGGGAATGACGCTAATAAAACAGGAGAACAAACATGAAAAATAGTCGTGCTTTTACGCTTAGTCGTCATGCTGAATTTATTTCAGCATCTAGTCGTTATCAGAACAACAAGACCCTGAAACAAGTTCAGGGTGACGGCAGCAAGGGCTTTACCCTTATTGAGCTACTGGTTGTAGTTTTAATCATTGGTATCTTGGCGGCGGTGGCGTTGCCGCAGTATCAAAAAGCGGTACTTAAAAGCCGGGTGGCTACTACTATGAGTGGTGTCAAAACGCTTGCCCAAGCTGCCGAATTATATTATTTGGCAAATGGAGAGTACGCGCCAGATGATATAACCCAACTGGATATTTCCGAACTGTCTGGTTGTAAGATTTCCGCTGGCGGCGAATTGCATTGCGGCGATATACGTTATGATTATAATGCCGGGGGTGGTTGGCATGACACGAATAAGAAAGACCGGGTGGATGGACTAGTTGGTAAATTAAATAGCGATAATACATTTACCTATCAGATTAAGTATATTCAGTATTTAGCGCATAGCCCTACTTATACCGGGGAACGACACTGCGAGGCGTTCGACGGGAAGGATATCTCCCACTCAGTATGCATCAGTTTGGGGGGAACACTTGTTACGGGTAATACATACCGTTTGCCGTGATGTTTATTTAATCATTTCTAAAAATTCACTGCGCACGGATTACTACAGGGCATTACAACGGGTTTTTATCCGTAAAGGAACCGTCCGGCAGTTGCCAAATTTGCTTGCCGTTAATCACGTATACATTGGGGATCCCGTTTTTGCGGTTTTCTTCCTGCGCTTTGCGCACGGCACGGCTGGCAATACGGGTTAGCTTGGCGGTTAATTCTGTCATAAGTCCCTCTTAAAAATAGTATAAAGGTTTTCCGAGAAGATTACAACTGTTTTCCCTTTATCTTGTTCGGCAACAGGTACGATATCATCTCCGCCATTATAGTACAACACCCAGTGGTCCGCTATATTTTTGTACCTATTCCAAAAATGCTGTTTGCTACGGGCAAAACGACGGATAATATCTTCTTGCGGTACGGGGTGTCCGCCGTTTTTGACGCGGGTTTGAATACGTGTAATACATACGTCCGGGTTGTCCACAAACGTGTAAATGATAACGACCTGATATCCTAATTGATGTGCGGTTTCAATCGTTTTAATATGTCCCACGCCGGACAAAGTGCTTTCTAAAGCAAAGGATTGGCCGTTACTAAATAATTTATCCATACGTGCGTGTAACTCTTTGCCGGCTTGAATGCGTACGGATTGCATATCCGTTGGGCAAAGTTCGCGCGCGATATCGTCCGCATTTACATATATGATATGTTCGGCGGGCAACAATTCGCTGGCAATGGTGCTTTTGCCGCTACCGTTTGCCCCGGCTAGGATGTATAGGGTTTTCATACTATTTAATCATTTCTAAAAATTCACTGCGCACTTCTAACTTCTTAAACGCTCCGCGGATGGCACTAGTCACCATAACGGCGTTGTGTTTTTCTATCCCGCGTGAACTAATGCACATATGCTTGGCTTTGCATACTACCATTACGCCGTGGGGGTGGAGGGTGTCCATTAAACTATCGGCAATTTGCGCGACCAGTTTTTCCTGAATTTGCAAGCGGCGCGCAAACACTTCCACTAAACGCGCCAGTTTGGAAATGCCTAGCACCCGCCCGTTGGGCAGGTAGCCAATGCTAATGGTGCCAAAAAAGGGTTGGAGGTGGTGTTCGCACGTGGAGTAAAACTCTATGTCTTTTAACACCACCATTTCTTCGCACGAGCCTTCCACAAACGTTTTGAGTACATCTTGCGGTTTTTGCTGATAACCGCCAAAGAGTTTATCCCAGCTTTTTACAATGCGTTTGGGGGTTTCCAAAAGGCCCTCGCGCGTTGGATCGTCGCCGATATAGGCCAAAAGCTCACGGATGTTTTCTAAGGCTTGCGCCTGCGTTATTTTACGCAAATGAGTTTGTGCAGTTGCACGCTTAGGCGCGCGCTTGGGTGTTGTTTTACCAGTTTTACGCATAGGGCAATATTCTCCTGTAAATTATCTAAGGGTTGGAAATACAGCGTTGTTTTTTCGTTTTCGTAATTATAGTATTTTTCTATGTCTTTTAAATCGGTTTTGGAGCCGATTACCAGTTTAATAACGTCGGCATTTTGGAGCATTTTTTCGCTTACGGTTTTTTTGGGGGATACGCACACAAAATCCGCCTTGGATACATCACAATCGTGCGCGCCGTTGGTTTCAATATGCACGGTGTGCCCGGCCGATTTTAACACGTTAATAAGCGCGGGTAAGTCCTGCTCGGTCGGCTCACCGCCGGTTACTACCACGGTTTTACACGGATAGTGGGCCAGTTCCACCAAAATTTGCAAGCTGTTTAGTGCTTTGCCGGGGGCAAAGGCGTATTTGGTGTCGCAAAATTCGCACCCCATACTGCACCCCGATAGGCGCAAAAATACGGCGGGCATGCCGCTGTGGCGCCCTTCGCCCTGAATAGAATAAAAAATTTCGCTAACGTTCCAGGATAGCGGCGGCATTTTCACTCTCCCACAATTCTATGGAGGTTAGGCGCAACCCTTTGGCGGCCAGTTGCGGGGCAATTTTGTCAAAAAGGTACGTAACCAGGTTTTCGGCGGTGGGATTTTCCACCAGGTCATTTAAAAATTGATGATCCGGCAAGTTGGCGTCTAAGAGCTTTTTAATCACCTTAAAATCGCACACCATGCCGTCGGGCTGTACGGGGCCGTCCATGACAAAAACCACTTTCCAGGTGTGGCCGTGCAAATGGTGGCAAGGGCCGTCGTAATGCGGCAAGCGGTGCGCGGCAGAAAAAGAGCGGACGAGTTTAATTTTCATGGTAAAACCTCGGACTGGGTGTTAAAAATTTGCTGTACGTAAATAATACATACCAGCAGTTGCGCGAGTGTAAAAAGCGGGATATTCCACCATAGCCGCAACCAAAATAGGGTGGTGAGCGGCCCCAGTAAAAAAGCGGCTAATTTAAGGAGCATGGTTTTGGGATAAAAGCCGCGGTTGAAAATATTGAAAAATAACAGTACGCACAGGGCCAGGCCAAATTCGTAAAGCAGTAAAAGTGCCAAAAATAAGAACGAAGTAATAAACAAAGCCGCCCGCAAAGAGGCCGAGAGGGTGGGGGCGTACTTATTTAACGTTTCTTGCGACGAGGTAAAATTGAGCGTGTTGGGCAGTTCTTGGCGTTGGAGCGTGTCGGCCGAGGGGATGTAGATAGTATTGCCATGCACCCAGGCCACCGTGTTGTTTTTAACAAGGTCTTGGGCCGAGGGGGGCATTGGGGCGGCGGCATCAAACACAATTTTAAAATCTGTACCCGCAATAGGGGCCTCCACGGGCGTTTGCGGGGCGGTGAGTACCCCTTTTTCAAAGGTTACTTGCGGGAAGTTTTTTAGGAAAGCGGGCAGATTTTTTTTAATTTGTGCCCCCGTAAAAAAGAATATCACAATAACGGACAGCGCAAACAAGTATCCCGCAAACCCCGCCGCATATTTGGGGCTTAGTTGTGCCAGGCGGTGGTAGAATTTAAACGAAAAAAGTGTTTTAAAATGGACGAATAACATACTTATATTATACTAAACTTGCGTTGTCACGCTGTTAGGCGCCCTGCTACTTAATTTGTACGGCCTGGTAAATTTTATTTTTTTGAGGAGGAATTTTTATTTTCACACGTGATTTGTGAGCCTAAAAAGTAAATTTGGTTTTTCTTATACACACACGAGAGCTTTTTGGCTTGCGGGGCCCCGTAGGAAGTGTCCTGGAGCGTTTGCCAACAAGCAATGCGCGTGCAGGTGTAGGTTTGCGCACACTCTGGGAATGCGGACGAGGGAAAATTGGTAATAAACCACGAAAAATCCAAATTGTATTTGAGTGATTGCAAGAAGTTATCACACGTTAAATCCCCGGTAAAATTGCATTTGGGCTCGGCGGTGGTGTCCTCGGTAGAAAGGGTTTCGTCCAGTAAGGTGTAGCGGTCTTTGTCCATCGGGTCGCCCTGGACGCGGTACACGTCAAAACACGTGAATCCGGCAGGTTGGTCTTTGGTGCAGGAAAAGGGGTTCATAATATCGCCGCCGGGGCACGTATCGGTTACTTTTAACGCATCCGTAGTTAAGTATTGTGCTTGGGCGCGCACGGTGCGCGGCTTATACGGTTTTTGCTCGGCCCCGTAAGCAGACATACTTAGTAATAATATAGCCAGTCCTACATATTTCATACTATCAGTATAGCAAAATTAGCCTAGAAATAGAGCAAGTGTATCTTAAAATGCTACAATATAAATACTTATGGCAAAACTAGTACGTGGGTTTCGCGATATTTTTGAACCCCAATCCAATCAATTTACGCAACTGGAAAACTGCGCACGCGGCGTGTTTTCCACCTACGGGTTTGGCGAGCTGCGCCTGCCCACCGTGGAGCTCAAAGAACTCTTTGTAAAATCCACCGGCGAAACTACCGATATCGTCCAAAAAGAAATGTACGCCTTTGAGGACGCCGGCCACCGCCAATTAGCCATCCGCCCCGAGGGTACCCCCGGCGTGGTGCGCGCTTATTTAGAAAACAATTTTGTGCAAAATGCCCCCGTGCAAAAGCTCTATTATATAGGAAATATGTTCCGCGCCGAGCGTCCGCAAGCGGGCAGATACCGCGAGTTTGAGCAAATCGGGGCCGAATATATTGGCAACTCCGCCCCGGCGGCAGATGCCGAAGTAATTTTAATGCTGAAAGACATTGTAGCCAAGTTTGGGGCTAAAAATTACGTGGTTAAAATTAACAGTTTAGGGTGCGATAAATGCCGCCCGCTCTACCGCCAAGCACTCATTGATTTTTTGTCCAAAGAAAAAGACACGCTGTGTGAAAATTGCCAAACGCGCCTAGAAAAAAACCCGTTGCGCGTGTTGGACTGCAAAATTGACGGGGCCCGCTTTGCCGGCCGCGTGCCGACTATGCACCTGTGCCCGGAGTGCCAGGAACATTTTGACACAGTCCAAGCCCTGCTTAAAGGCAAAATTGACTACGTAGTGGACCCGATGCTCGTGCGCGGGCTGGATTATTATTCGCGCACGGTGTTTGAGTTCCAGGCGGGGGACGTTTCCCAAAACGCCATTGCCGCCGGCGGACGCTACGATACGCTGGTTAAAAATATGGGCGGCCCGGCTACCCCGGCTATCGGGTGGGCCATGGGCGCAGAGCGCGTGATTTTAGCGCGCGGCGAACAGCCTGTAACCAAGCGCAAAAGCGTGTGCGTAGTGTCTTTGGAAAAACCGTGCAACCAAACGGCTTTTAATCTCATGCAAACCCTGCGCGAAGCCGGGGTGCGCACGGAGGGAGGGCTGTTTGATAAAAACGTCAAAGGCCAAATGAAACAGGCCGACCGCTGTGGGGCATCCTACGCGCTGATTTTAGGCGGCGACGAACTAGCCAAACAAGTAGCTACGCTCAAAGATTTAACGACCGGGGAGCAACGGCAGATCCCGTTTGCGGACCTAGTCAACGAGGTAAAAAAAGTATTATGAAACGAACTAATTACTGCGGCGACATTACCGCTGAATTTCTAGGAACCAAACAAACGTTATGCGGGTGGGTCAACTCCTACCGTAACCACGGGGGGGTGCTGTTTATCAATTTGCGCGACCGCGCCGGCGAATGTCAGGTGGTCGTAGAGCCCAACCGCCCGTTTTTTAAAGAAGCGGCCGCTGTACGTAATGAATACGTGGTGGAAGTAACCGGTACGGTGCAACGGCGTATTGAAGGGGCCGTCAATAAAAATATGAAAACCGGCGAAATTGAAGTAGTAGCCGACGAATTTAAAGTACTTAATACGTGTGTGCCGCTGCCGTTTGATGTGGATCAGTCCCGCGGGGCTTCAGAGGAAATCCGCCTGAAATACCGCTATTTGGATTTGCGCAACCCCAAAATGTTTGCCAACTTATATTTGCGCCACCGGATTGCCCAAGCCGCCCGGCGGTATTTGGACGGGCAAGGTTTTATTGAAGTGGAAACCCCCATATTGACCCGCTCCACGCCCGAGGGCGCGCGTGACTATTTGGTGCCCTCCCGCGTGCACCACGGCGAGTTTTACGCGTTGCCGCAAAGCCCGCAGATGTTCAAACAAACCTTAATGGCTAGCGGAATTGACCGCTATTTTCAACTGGCACGGTGCTTTCGCGACGAAGATTTGCGTGCCGACCGCCAACCGGAACATACGCAGATTGATATGGAAATGTCCTTTGTAACCATTAACGACATCCACCACATTGTAGAAGGGCTGATGCAAGAAATTTTCAAAACGGCCGGACAAGCATTGCAAACGCCGTTTATCAAACTGCCCTTTAGTGAGGCCATGGAAAAATACGGCTCGGACAAGCCGGATTTGCGCTATCCCTTGCAACTGCAAAATGCCGCAAGCGTGTTTGCCAAAACCGGGTTTAAAGTGTTTGCCGACGTGTTAGCCGCCAACGGGGCGATTTACGCCTTACGCGGCGAAAAAGGCGCGGCCTACTCCCGCGGGCAAATGGACAAACTAACCGAGCTTGTAAAAAAGAACGGTGCCAAAGGGCTCGTGTGGCTCAAAGTAAAAGACGGCAAGGTGGAAGGCCCGTCCGCCAAGTTCTTTAGCGCGCAAGAATTAGCCGCTGTAAAAGAACTAGTTGGGGCACAAGACGGGGACGCTATCTTTATAGGGAGCGACACGGTTAAACACACGGCGCAAAGTTTTATGGGCGCGCTACGCAAAGAACTAGTTAAAGAACTGCCTAAACAATGCGATTGGGCCTTTGCGTGGATTACCAACTTCCCGCTTTTGGAATATATCCCCGAAGAGGACCGCTGGGACGCGGCGCATAACCCCTTTACGGCCCCGGTGGAAGAGGATTTGCCCAACCTGGAGAAAGACCCCGGGTCCGTGCGTTCGTATCAATTTGACTTAGTGCTTAACGGCAACGAATTGGCCTCGGGCTCGGTACGTAACTGCCGCCGCGACGTGCAAGAACGTATTTTGGCCCTGATGAAACACTCCAAAGAAGAGTCCGCCCGCCGCTTCGGCATGCTCTTAAACGCCCTGGAAGCCGGCGCCCCGCCCCATGGGGGGATTGGCCTAGGCTTGGACCGCATTACCGCGCTACTAGCCGGGGAAGAGTCTATCCGTGAAGTCATTGCGTTCCCCAAGACGGCGCAAGCGGTTTGTCCGCTGACCGAGTCGCCCAACGTGGTGGATGAGCAGCAACTCATTGACCTAGGTATTGCACTTCGTAAAGAATAATCTATCGCCCCGCCCCTGTGGCGGGGTTTTTATTGACAGCCTTGCAGAATACCCCGGGCTTCAGCCCGGGGATGAATGAGAATCCTAGCGCAAGAAAACGGAGTTTTCTTCTAAGTTGTGCGCTAGGCAAAATCAAGCGTAGCTGAGATTTTGGAGCAGAAGAAACC
>JAZRAH010000009.1:0-6757 GCA_045634505.1 Elusimicrobiaceae bacterium | reverse complement strand
CGGGCTTCAGCCCGGGGATGAATGAGAATCCTAGCGCAAGAAAACGGAGTTTTCTTCTAAGTTGTGCGCTAGGCAAAATCAAGCGTAGCTGAGATTTTGGAGCAGAAGAAACCCCCTGCGTGAGCAGGGGGAGTTTCATAGCCCAAGAAGATAAAAACAACTGGCGGCACGCGCGCGATTAAATAGAGCCGAAGGGCCAATGGCCCGGAGCTCCGTAAGGTTTTTATACGGGGGCGGAGGTATCCGACCGCGTGAGCAACAAAGTAACAGGCCGGATTACAAAAAAACAGGCCCCTCGCGGGAGTAAATCGCAAGAGCCCTGTAAAATGTTTATCGCGGGCATTGCCGGTGCGGCTTCGCACATTAGGCAGAAAAAACCCCCTCAGCGCCGGTTTATTCAACCTAAACTCCGAGGAGGCTTCAGCAACAACTATACATCTACGTCTCCTTTGTCCGCCCGTACATTGTATCAGCTGGGACTTATGCCACTGTACACCTTGCGCAGGCCGAAGCGAAACATCAACCCCCACAACGCGCTGCTCACGCCACCACCAACCGGGCCCTCACAGCTAAACCACCCTCCCGCAATCACAGCGGACTTCTCATCACTTGCGGACGGCACCCTTGTTTGTTAAGCAACCTGCCTACTGAACCACCCTTACCGGTTACAACCCGTCAACTACAGCCATGTTATCCAACGGCCACGCCAACTACTGCAACCAAACTACAGGCAATCCACCACACGTTACTACACATCCTCAGGCACACCAAGGGCAGCGGGTAAACAACCCCATTCCAACGGCACCCAACTGCTTATGTTACTGCCTTACTGACAGTATAATGGAAATAAAAAAATTGTCAAGGGGTATTTTAAAATATTTTTTTACCTTCTGAGAAAACGTTTTTTTATAAAAAAATCCGCCCCCTTTTATCCGACCGCGTGGTTTTTCAAACTAATTTGGTGTAAGACGCGGCGCGAACGAGGGAGGTATACTGGCGGCACGCGCGCGTTAGCGCGGAGGTATCCGACCGAGTGAGCAACAAAGTATTACGCCAAATTAGGCAGAAAAACTATTCCAGTACACTGGGTGCGGGCAAGGTGGTGGTGGTATCCCCGGCCGGTAACAGTTCTGTATTTTGGCTGGCCGACGCACCCGTTGTATTTTCGCCGTCTTCATCCGGCATGGGTGTAAGGGTAATTTCTTCGTAAGATTCGTCACGCAGTTCCAATTTTTCTTCTTTAGGAACGGGCATGGTGCGCTGTGCAGCGGTCTGCACGGCGGGGGTTTGCTCGGGCGTACCATAGCGGTTCCCCGGGTTCCACCACTGCGGAGGATTGCCGGCACAAGCTACAAACAGGACACTGCACAAAAACACAGCCAGAATATTCTTCATACTCATATTATACTTTTCTTGTGAGTTTCCGTGCAAGTAACGCTTCTCGGTACAGGGCTCCCGCGTGGTAGCTGCTGCGTACCAACGGGCCACTGGCTACCGCCTTGAACCCCAACGAAAGCGCCTCCTCTTTCCAGGCCGCATATTCAGCCGGCTCAGGGTAGCGTTGCACCGGATAATGACGGGCCGACGGGGCCAAATACTGGCCGATAGTCAAAATATCTACACCCGCATTTTTCAAGTCTTGCATCAGCACCTGGATTTGAGCCGGAGTTTCGCCCAGCCCTACCATAAAGCCGGACTTGGTAAATAAATGGGAATTATATTTTTTAACGTTTTCCAAAAGCGTAAGCGTGCGTTTATAATCGGCCCCAATACGCACCTGCGGATAGAGGGCTTGCACGGTTTCTACGTTGTGGGCCAGCACGTTGGGACGGGCGTCTAAAATCGTATGCAAGGCCGATTCATTCCCTTGTAAGTCGGAAATTAAGGGCTCTGTTTTTACTTCGGGCGTAGTGGTCGCAATCGCGCGCAGTACGCGGGCAAAATGCGTAGCTCCGCCATCGGGTAAATCGTCGCGGGTGGGCATGGTTAATACCGCATAGCGGATGCGCCACTCTTGGACGGCCTGTGCTACCCGTTGGGGTTCATTTTCGTCCGGCGCAAGCGGACGCTTTTTATCCACCGCGCAAAACCGGCAGCCCCGGGTGCAAATCTCCCCCAGCACCATAAACGTAGCGTCCCCGCAATTAAAACATTCCCCCCGGTTGGGGCATTTGGCGGCATGACACACCGTATGCAACGTGTGGGTATGGATAGACTGTTCGGCCTGTACTGCGCGCGACGTACGCAGAGCGGCTTTATTTTTACCCACTAATTCTTTGAGCCAAGCAGGAACAGGTAAAGTCATAATTATATTATACCAAGTTCGTGAAAAAGGTATAATAGTGATAAGGGTTTATGAAGAAATTGATCGTTTTTCTAGGGGTTTTATTGGGTGGAAGGTACGCCATGGGAGCGGCCTATACGTTGCCGGAGCGGATGCAAGAAGCGGCCGACCTCTACTTTACGTATCATCAAACCAAAGCCCTACATAAATACGTGGAAATTTCCAAAGATACCGGTGAGCGAAATGCATTTTTAAATGCTATTTTTATTGCCATGGAACAAAACCAGCCAAAAATGGCCGTGGACACGGCCTTGGAAGCCTACCGCTTATTTCCGCAAGATGATGAAGTGATTGAAATGACCGCCGAAGCGTTGCTAGCCGACGGTCAATACAACGCGGCCGAACGTATTTTATCTCTTTTGCCGCAGAACAACCAAACCGCCGGTTTTTTTCACATCAACCTGGCCCGCGCCCAACTGGGCCTGGGGGAGAAAAAACTGGCTATCTATAACCTAAAACAAGCTGTAAAAGCACAAGCCCACCCTGGGCTAGCCCATTTTCTCTTAGGGCAAATTTACGAAGAAGATAATGACTATAAAAAAGCGGCCCAAAGCTATCAGTCCGCCGTGGATTACGATCATCAATTTATAGAGGCCCGCCTGCATTTGGCCCGTATGTTGGAAGCGTCCAAGCAGTACGAGGACGCTTACAAGCAGTATAAGGTTCTCTTTGCGGCCGACAAAAAAAATACGGATGCCGAAAAAGCACTGGCCCGCTTAAAACCTAAATTGTCCCGCGTGCCCAAAGAAACCAAAGAGGAACACCACCCCGAAGAATATACCGAGGTCCAACCGTTGGTGCTCCCCCCCGGCATGCAAGCCCCGCGGGAAATTAAAATTGGCCTAGGCGTAACAGCCAGTGGCAAACCTACGCCCCGCACGCATATTACGTTTAGCGCGTCGCACCCGTTTGTCATTACGGAGCAGGGCGGCAAAGAAGTAGCCAGCGGCAAAGGCGGCGAAATTTGGCAAGCGGTGTTGGAAAATAAACACACCTATTTGCTAAGCCCGCAAGGTAAAAAAATTCCCTTTAAAAAATCGGTTACGGTTGTTCCTACTTCGGATAATCCCACCCAGGCCGCTACATTTATCGTCAAAAATCTTATAAGCGGAGCCGGGATGAGTTGGGCCAGTGTGGGCCATAAAGAATACCGCGGTAAATTGCAAATTTTGCACTCGGCTTCTAACAACCTGGTACCTATTAACGTAATTTCTTTAGATGAGTATATCCAGGGGATTATTGCAGCGGAAATGCCGGCCGGATTTCCGCAAGAGGCCTTGCGCGCCCAAGCAGTGCTTGCGCGTACCTATGCGCTTAAACACCTGGGCAAACACAAATACTATGGCTACGATTTATGCGACGCGCAAAACTGCCAAGTCTATAACGGAATTGTAGCCGAAACAGAGGCCGGAAACGCCGCCGTAGAGGCCACCTTGGGGCAAACCCTACAATATAAGAATAAACCCATTGAAAGCGTATTTTCGGCCAATTGCGGCGGTGCCACCCAAAACGCCAAAGACGCCGGGTGGAACGAAACCCCCTATTTACAAACCGTGTCGGACTATCAAGCCTTTGATTTTGAACACTTAGAGCCGTACCATTTTAAAGCCTTATTGCAATATCCCTCGGCCGCGTATAGCAAATACAATAAACACGTAAGCATGGCAGCCTTCCGTTGGGCACGCGTAGTAACGGAGGAGGAACTGCGCCGCGTGATTAAAAACCAGAAAAAAGACATTGGGCAAATTACCGCCCTGATTCCCTTGCAACGCTCCCGCGCGGGATATGTAACTAAGCTCTTAGTCAAAGGGACCAAAGGCAGTGTAACCCTAGATAAAGAAAACGTCATCCGCAATAATTTGAGTGCCGGACTACTGCGCAGTAGTTACTTTATTGTACAGCCCAACTACCAAAACCGCCAATTAAAATACTTTGTGTTTTACGGCGGCGGTTGGGGCCACGGTGTGGGATTTTGCCAAACCGGGGCCGCCGGACGGGCCGACGCCGGACAAGATTATAAAACTATCCTCAAACATTACTTTCCATTGGCTGAATTAAAAGATAACGAATAACCCGTGGTTGCTTTTAATGCAAGTTTTCAAATGAGAGATTAGACCTTGATATAGGTCGGGTGTGAACCCGACAATTTGATGGCTTGGTTTCGTCTTACGTCAGGTTTACACCTGACCTATAAATTACTTAGAATTTTCGGTTTTGGTGAATGGTTCCATCCTTTTTAGGACGGTATTACCACAAAAAATGTCTATTAGGCACGTTTTTAAATTTTGTGCGTCCTACGTAACTTTACACCCGCCGTTTTCAAAAAAATTGTTATATTAAAGTAAATTTAGTATAATATGTCAAGGGATTTTTATGACGCGGCAAGCAATTCTACTGCAAAATTGGCATCACGTAAAAAACTTGATTGCAGCGTCCGCCCAACGCGCCCCGCGCAAAACGCAACCGGTCACGCTTTTGGCCGTTACAAAATATGCGGCAGATGAAGATGTGCTTGCCCTACTTCAAAGCGGCGTGCTTACGGATGTTGGGGAATCGCGCGTGCAACAGGCGTGGGCACGGTGGCATGATAATCCCGCCTTTGCAGCGTATGTCCAGGTAAAAAAGCATTTTATCGGGCACCTGCAAAAAAATAAAGCAGCCAAAGCTGCACAGCTATTTGACTATATAGATTCGTTAGATGATTTTGAAACGGCCCGCGCAGTCAGCGCACATATACCGGCCGGCAAACTCATCCGTGGCTTGATACAAGTAAAACTGACGGACAAACAAACACAATCCGGCTTGCCGTTGCCACAAGCGCGCGTATTGGCCCGCCAATTACGCGGCGCGTTTAGCAACCTGGATGTGTGCGGCTATATGGCGGTAGCCCCCCAAGGGGCGTCCAGCGAAACACTGCACCGCTTGTTTAAGGAAGTGTACCAAGCGTTTGAAACCGATTTTAAGGAAGTTGCCCAGGCGCAACTTTCGCTAGGAATGAGTGAAGATTTTACCATCGCGGTAGAAGAGGGTTCCACCTTGCCGCGTATTGGTAGCTTACTCTTTAGCTAGTAGGGTGGAGGAAACTATGATTATTAAAGTACGTTTAATTCCAGGGGCACAACGAAACGAAGTCATCAGCCGTATTGGCAGTGTATTACGGCTTAAAATCACTACTAAAAAAGTGGATGATGACCCCGCTAACGCCATGATGAAAACTTTTTTGGCTGATTTCTTTGACGTAAAAGAAGGCAGTATTATTTTAGTAAAAGGGGCTAAAGGCAAAGAGAAAACCGTAGAAGTGCGTGACAAAAGCGAAGAGGAGTTACGCCAAATTATGGACTCTATCCCCTAAGTTTCTGCCTAATTTGACGTAATGCTTTGTGCGAAGCCGCACCGGCAATGCCCGCGCTAAACATTTCAATAAGCCTCTCTTGGGTGAACTCCCGCGAGGGGCCTGTTTTTTCTGCCTAATTTGCCTTAATGCTTATCGGATACCTCCGCCCGTCGGGCGCGTCCCGCCAGTATACCTCTTAGATTTACCCACTCCCGTTGCTTCCGGCCGTATTTTAAGCCCGCGTGTGGAGGACACCCAAGGCTACGAGCGCGTATTAGAGCCGCTTGTTAAGGCAGTTCATAAGCTGTAAACCCTGGCTCATAAGTCAATCCAACCGCATGACGAGTCTTTCCATTTCCGATGGATGTACATAGTTCCACGGCGAATTTATTATCCACATTTGCAAAACATTCTCGACGATTAGGATATTGAGAATGAGCCAAGAATTGTCCGTAACCATAGGTATAGTCTTTACTTCCCGCAATTATATTCTTATCACGGCTCCCATACATATCCACTATAAAATTGGGGCATGTAATCAAAGCTCCTTCAAACAAACATCCCTGAAAGTCTATGTGCATGACGTCTTGTATATTACCCCAACTATCAGGTGCAGGATATTCTCCATTTGTTAAATAATACAGTTCCATTTCTTTGACTAAAGCTGATACCACTGTCTGCATCTCGCTAAACCGGGCCTTACGTACTGCTTTTTGGTACTGTGGCACTGCAACCGCCGCTAAAATACCAATAATAAGTACTACTACTAAGAGTTCAATTAGCGTGAACCCGCTTTTGCCGTTACCCTGAACTTGTTTCAGGGTCTTGTTGTTATCATAACGACTAGATGCTGAAACAAGTTCAGCATGACGACCGAGGGTAAACCCTCGCTTTTGCTTTTTAGACATATACACGTCCTCCTAAGTTATTTTCAATTTGGGGCCTAATAGACAAAAATCTGGGTAATACCGTCCTAGAAATGATTTAATATTATTTTTGGGAGCCGAATATGATAAAAAAGTATGCCATAAATGTGGAAGTTTAGACATTATTAAATGGGGTAAACACAAAGGCAAACA
>JAZRAH010000008.1:0-1890 GCA_045634505.1 Elusimicrobiaceae bacterium | reverse complement strand
CCCGGGCTTCAGCCCGGGGATGAATGAGAATCCTAGCGCAAGAAAACGGAGTTTTCTTCTAAGTTGTGCGCTAGGCAAAATCAAGCGTAGCTGAGATTTTGGAGCAGAAGAAACCCCCTGCGTGAGCAGGGGGAGTTTCATTGGCAGCAACCGGAGCAAGAGGTAGCACCGGGTCAGGCCAAGGCCAGGAAGGCGATAGCCTTCCGGCCGGGGCCGGGCCAGTCGTTACGGGTCAGGCCAAGGAGAGGAATTTATGAAACTAATTAATGTAAAGCAAATGGCTGAAAAGCTCTGTTCCACAGTTGGAAGCATATACACCTACGTATCATCCCGGCAAGTTATCCCGGTTGAGTGCGTGGTTAAAATCGGGCGTTCGGTACGCTTTGATGAAGAAGCTGTGGACCAATGGTTAAATTCCCTAAAAAAGGAGCCATTGCCGGGTATTTCGTAAAAATTTGTCTTTTTTGGAACCTTTTTTACGATGAATTACTAATTATATAGTAGCTCCCAACAATTAAAGCAGTTGTTAAAAAACGGTTGATAAGACCGTTCGGGGGCTTTTTGTCTAAAAATTAACCTAAGAGAGGTAACAAGTATGAGCATAAAAGACCTTAGAAATGGTCGGTATTTGATTGATTTTACCGACAGTACGAACAAACGCCACCGCGTCAAAGTGCGTGGTTCAAAAAAAGAAGTCCAGTTAAAAGAAACTATCCTTCGCAAAAAATGGGAGGATGAAATTATGTTCCCGGAACGACGGCTTCAAAACATAACATTCCGGCAAATAGCAGACAACTATTTCAAATTACATGGAGCACAGTTGCGTTCCAGTACGTGGAAATACATGTCCGCTCGTATATTAGAACGTTTCGGAAATTATACGATGAAACAACTAACCAGCCGGATATTACAAGAGTATTATAACGAACTCTTATCCAAGGAATTGACCCCGGCAACCGCTAAACGCTACCTAACGTTGATCGGGGCCATGATTAACATGGCTGAGAAACACGACCTGTTTAATGGCAAAAACCCTTGTAAGGCCGTAAGTATACAGCCGGAGGATAACCAGCGAACCCGGTATCTTTCCCTAGATGAAATACAAATTCTCAAAGCACATTGCCGTGTAGATGTGTGGTCGGTCGTGTTTTGTGCTCTGTGTACCGGAATGAGGCGTGGAGAAATCCTATCGTTGGACTGGGAAAACGTGGATTTGGCTAATGACAACATCACATTGCTTAAGACAAAATCCGGTAAAAAACGAGAAATTCCGATCTTGCCGGATCTTAAGACCATGCTCTTACAACTAAACCCACAACCGCAGGGCAAAGTGTTTCAAATCACGGAAGATGCCTTTAACTGCTCTTTCAAGCGTACGTTGGCTAAGGTACAAATCCCGGACTTCCATTTCCACGATCTACGTCATACCTTTGCCAGCTATTTTATGATGCGTGGCGGCCTAATAACGGACTTACAACTGATTTTAGGCCATTCCAGCTTGAAAATGACTCAACGTTATGCACACTTAAGCCCGGAACACCTGAAAAAAGGCATGCGGGTCATGGTTGGTGCGTTCGGATCGTTCCAACAGGAAGATTCCCAACCCATGCAAACGGGGTCAGGTTCATGCTGATCATGTAACTAAGCCAAAACTTGGCACAATTTTGGCACTGCCCCAAAAATGGCGTTCAAACACAAACAGCTCAAGGAAAGCTACAAAGCAAAAGCCCTCGTCGAGAAACGAGGGCTTTTTCAATACTGCCATCCAGGATTCCCCGGGCGTTAGCCTGGGGATGAATGAAAGTCCTAGCGCAAGAAAACAGAGTTTTCTTATAAGTTGTGCGCTAGGCAAAATCAAGCGAAGCTGAGATTTTGGAGCAAAAGAAACCC
>JAZRAH010000007.1:0-63258 GCA_045634505.1 Elusimicrobiaceae bacterium | reverse complement strand
GATACCTTGTTTCTACGGTAGGGCTAAATGAAAAAATTATCAAGAAATACATAGAGAAACAAGGTCAAGAAGATTTAGGGCGAACAGGGTACCTGTTCGGATAAAAAGATACCCCCTGCGTGAGCAGGGGGAGTTTCATATAGTGATGGATGTTTTTCTGCTCCAACTGATTCAGCGTTTTTAACTCAATCTGTGGAAAGTTGCGGTTCAAAATTGCCCTCTTTTAAACCCCATACCGTCTTAGCGAGTTGTAGCAAAAACGATTGGGGTCAAATGGATTCCCAACTGCTAACCTACATAATACAGAATGAAGAAGTCCTTAGCGTATGTTTGGACGACTTAGACCGTGATTATGAGGTTGCTCCCAGTACAGCAGGTTTGGACTACAATCAAATCTGTAATCAGTGGTTTTGCCAACATCATTAAATTTGTTAGCTTTGACCCTTTTTTTTATTATAGCAAATTGGTCCGAACCATACTAAGGCACTGGCAGCCATACTTATAACTGAGTCCAGCCCACAAAGGCTGATAAGGACTCAGTACATTAGAGCTGCCAGTATGTCTAATTGCCGCTATAATCCGCTAACAGCTTTTTCAAAAGATGACTTTGTCCTATTTTAACTCCTAATGCCAGATGCCTTTTACACGCGGGATACAAAATTTCCGGCATGAAACCGCAGGGGAATCTTATGCCACTATGTTTAGTAAGTCCATGAAAGCGTAAATGGCCGGACTTCTGCCTGTGGCTTCCCGGGATACCTTCAAAATACCGCCTTGCACCAACTTAGCAAGCAGTTTGTTAGCAGTACCGCGGGTTTCTATCTTCCCGTTTTCTACAAACTGTGTAGAGTTGAAAATAGGACGTATAAACAAGGCATCTACTACGGATGTAGCATATTGGGAGTGGATACAAGCAGGTACTTTATCCTTCATTGATTGATATAGCTTCAAAATAGCTTCCGCTTTTTTGCTGTTAGCTTCTGCTTGTTGAATAATAGCTGTTAAGAAAAACTCCACCCAACCTTGCCAATCTTGTTTTCCGGTAATGTCATTTAGGCGGTTGTAGTATTCTTCCCGGTTATTTTCTAAGTATTCGCTGAGGTAGAACACAGGTAACGGCAGATAACCTTTTGTAAAGAGAAATATCGGGATTAAAATACGTCCAATACGTCCATTCCCATCCTTGAACGGGTGGATGATTTCAAACTGGGCATGCACAAAGGCCAACTGGATAAGTACGTCTATATCATCCCCATTCAGGTACTTTTCCCAGTTATTAAGTGCTTGTTGCATGTCCATGGGGGAAGGTGGTACGTACTTAGCATTTTCTATGGTACACCCTAATGGTCCAATCCAGTTTTGGTCAGTCCGGAACTGGCCTCTGGCCTTGTCTTGACCGCGTACACCCGTTAATAAAATATCATGTAACGCCCGAATCATGTTCAAATAGATAAATGGACGTGCTTTAAGCATTTGTTCCGCTGCTAGCATGGCCTTACGGTAGTTAATGATTTCCCGAATATCCCGCTGCTTTTCTTCATCATAGACCTTTCCGGCTTCGCTTTCTAATACTTCAGACACGGTTGCTTGTGTGCCCTCTATGTTGGATGATAAAGTGGCTTCTTGTACGGTTAAAGGGGAAAGTAGTACATGCGGGTTCACGATACCCTTTAATAGCCCGCTGTATTGGGATAATACGGCATTGGCACGACCTACTAAGGAAATAAGCGGCTTCCATTCTAATGACTGTATAGGTAAAGTTTGTGGTTTGTACGGTAACATAATACGCTCCTGTTTAATACATTGTTATGGATAGTATAACATATTTGCGGCTCCTAAAACACGAAATCGGAGCAGCAAACAGATTTATGACTCCTAGCGGAGCAACAAACATCTTTGTGGCTCCTGAAAGAAGTATTTGGAGTAGCAAAGAAATAATAAACATTGTACTACTAATAACCACTAAAAGTAGTACTGATGCTAGGCTGAGTGCATGCGTAAGCAGGCATGAGGCCGGGTTGGGATATACTGCTGCCCGCACAACACGTCGTATCGTTTGCGGGCAGCAGGGAAAAGCTACTTAAGGGTTGTTAATACTGTTTTTCTCTTCCATAAATGGCTGATAGGCCAACTATCAAAGGCCCTTCGTTGTTGTGGAGTTAGTTGTGAATAAAGTTCTTCAATGTTGGGTTGTTCCAGTAGGACTGCTACTCCTAGTTTAACAGAAACATCTGCCTGTTCCGCTTGAATTTTAAGCAAAACCTCTTTATCAGTTTTGGAAAGGGTTTTAACTCTTCGGATAACTTGTGCACGATTGATAACATTATATATGCTGTTGGGCTCGTGTTTTATTAGGTACTTGCTAATAGCTTTAATAACAGTAAATAGCTGTGGGTTTGCACAAGAATCATATGCATTTAACATGGCCAACAGAGTATTAGTTAAATTTCGGCTGTATATTGTTGAAAAGAGGACAGAACATAAATCTTGTTTAATACGGTCCCACGGTATGTTACTTGCGTGTTCATATTGGTCGGAATTAAGGATGATATAACGACTTGCCGGAATTTGTTGTGTCCCCATTGGAATGAAAAAATTCGGTTTAGGTAGGTTGAAGAAGTTTTCTAAGACATAAACATTATCTTTAAGATGTATAAACAATACCAATATAGACAAATTGGCAATTTTGACAAATTGTATGGTTGCTTCTTCTGTCAAAACTTCTGGTAAGGTTATTGTATGATTAGGAGTTGATATTGCTGTTGCTAATGCATTTACATTGGCCATACAATCAGATGTTAAAGAATCAAAATTGATTGGTTGATTTACTCCCCAAAATTTTAATACTCTATCTAAGTCTTCTAAAAATTCCATTCTGCGTTGTAGAGCCAAAGCTTTTTCAGTTTGCGGTTGGAGTGTACGGGAGAAAATTTGTCCATTGGCCTCTAGGGTGGAGGCCTCGCAAATCTGCTTCATCATTTTTGTTGTTTTGATTCTTTCTTGTATAGAGCCCTGTTCCTTGTAATTGATTTGCATGTTTTCCCCAGCAATTTGAATTGTGAAGCCGGGAGATACAACCATATCTGTTATGTTCCCTTTGTGTATTGTTAGGGGTATTTTGGCAGCAATTTGTTTGTTATTAGCGGACAAAGTAATTTTACGTTTTATAGCTTGCACATAACCACGAGTAGTTATTGGTATATCTATACTTTTACCAGTGGGAAGCGGATATCGTGCATACAAACTGTGGCTAGTGTTAAATATATTATCTAATAGATGTTGTGGTTTTGAGTCTACATAAAAACCTGTAGGCAATGCTTGATTTTTGGCATCTTGCAAGCTCATCATCATCTTGGACATTTGTCCACTTTGTCGTTGCTCATCCATTACAAAATTGACGCATATATCTTCTAAATTTGGATGTCCCTCTGCCAAGTGGACACAATGAATGGTCTTAGTCCCAGTAGCGTCTTTAACATCTTCAAGCAGAGGTTGTAAATCTGCAGGTAACAAAGGAGCATAATAAATTTGTCTTTGGGTTGGTTGTTCAGAATTGATGAGGACTACAAACAAAAGTGTACCTTGAATGTCGCGGTAATTAACTAAATCGGCTACGTCTAATGAATAAGAAATGGTTGGTTGCGTTAAATCATTTGCAAGTTTGCCTTTGACTTGGACATGGATAATTCCCGATAAGTTTTCCTTTGTGTGCTTGTCTGTATTGTATACATAAAGTTCCCCATCCCAAGAAGGTATTTTATCAGCTGTTTGAATATGAGAGTGTAAACGAGGATATTTAAGAACCTCTGCTTCAATTGCGTTTACTGCACTCTTTTCTATCTTTTCATTATCCATCTGTTCGCTATTCCTGCTGTTGCCGTAAAGCCTTGTAGATTTCATCGGTAAAGATGCTCAAAACCTCTTTCTTGATGTCCTCGTTTTTCAGTAACAGGGAAAAGAAGTCCTGATTCTGCCCTAGCCCTTCAATCAAGGCCTTATCAATTTCTTCAAAGTACGGGAAACGGAAGTTGGCCACAGTATTGTTTTTGGCACTGGTTCTGAGCGTGTCGGACTTTAACAAGATGTCTTTTATCTGCAGCATAGACTTAACCGCTACGTCTTTGTCAAACTTCATCCCGGTCCGGCTGTTGATGTCGTCTATGATTTTAGACAGTTTTTCTACTTTATCCGGTCCTAAGAACACAGTATCCGCTTCCGGAAGTTTTACAATCGGATTAGGCTTTAAGCCGGACTTTTCAATAGTCCCTTTCTTCTTTTGTACGAAGTTAGATGCTTGCAGTTTACCAGCCAAATTATACCCTTTACCGGGATGACGAATGTTCACATAGGCCAGCAAGTACGAAATGAAGTTGTACTTCTTATGTAGGTCCACATCTTCAAAGCAAGACACTTGCAGTAGGAACTCATAGAAGCGTACAAAACGCCGCAATAACGCTACAATTTCCCGCTGTTCTTCTTCGCTATAGTTGTCCATTTCTCGTTTAGCTTTACCAAATAAGAAGGTCAGCCCTTGTCGGTCTTTATCGGTGTGTTCATGCTTATACAAAATGGTATTGGCCTGTTCAATATCAAGCGGATTTAGTATCCGGTACGCATCAATCTTTGTTTCCAGTTCATAAATACTGGAGGGCGTAACCGTATTGGCCAGTAACGTAGTCGTATAATACGGTGCAAACGCCTTTTTGATGTCGTCATAAGTATTTACGAAATCTAACACAAACGTCTTCTTTTCATACGGATAACAAACGCGGTTGAGACGGGATAGCGTTTGCACCGCTGCCACACCTTGTAGCTTCTTCAAGATGTACATGGCACATAGTTTTGGCTGGTCAAATCCGGTTTGATACTTATTAGCTACTAATAACACTTGGTATTCGTCGGTGTTAAAGTAGGCGGGCAATTTATCCTCAGAAATGTTGTTCATCCCACTTTCTGTGTATTCGTGCCCGTCTAGTTTGACTTTGCCGGAAAATGCCACCAACGCTTTAATATCCCCATAACCTTTTTCAGCAATATACTTTGTAAATGCTTGGCTGTATTTTACTGCTTCCTGTCGGGACGAAGTTACCACCATGGCCTTGGCCATACCGCCTAATTCATTCATAACGGTGGTACGGAAGTGCTCCACGATGATTTCAATGCGCTGGCTAATGTTCGTTTCGTGCAACGCCACAAAGCGGGCAATCTGCCGTTTAGCCGGAGCTGTCTTAATGGTCGGGTCATCTTTGATGTTTTTATTGAGTTGGTAGAACGTTTCATACAGCGTATAATTTTGCAGTACATCCAAGATAAACCCTTCTTCAATGGCCTGTTTCATGGAATAAACGTGAAAGGCCTCGTATTGCCCTTTGGGATTCAAGTGGCCGAACATCTGCAGGGTAGTAGGCTTAGGGGTGGCTGTAAACGCAAATACGGAGATATTGGGTTGTTTCCCATGCCGTCTGATTTCGTCCACAATCATGTCTTCCGCATCCATAAATTCCTCATCCCCGCTGCCTAATGACTTTGTGATAGCGGCCATGTTCTTGCCAGATGTAGAGGAATGTGCCTCGTCAATAATCACGGCAAAGTGCTTATTTTTCAGGCCGGAGAGCGTATCCACAATGTAAGGGAACTTTTGAATCGTGGTAGCAATAATCTTTGTGTTGCCTTTTAGGGCATCTGCCAAATCATTAGAGGAGCATTTATCGTCCATTACACGGATGAGTCCGGCTTTGTGGTCCAAGCTGGTAACGGCCTGCTGCAGTTGGCGGTCTACGACTACACGGTCTGTTACAATAAGGATGTTGTCGTAAATGATTTTATTGTCTGCATCATGCAAAGAGGCCAAACGATGTGCCAGCCATGCAATCGTATTTGTTTTACCGCTTCCGGCACTGTGTTCAATGAGGTAATTCAAGGCGGACTTATTTTCCCGCACATCTGCCAGTACCCGGCGGATGACGTCTAATTGATGGTAACGCGGGAAAATGATGTTTTCCGAACGCATGATTTTCTGAGTATCGGGGTCTTTTTTCTCTTTGTGTTCTACGAATACAAAGCGGCTAATCAGGTCCAAAAGCGTATCTTTTTTGAGGATGTCTTCCCACATGTAAAACACGCTGTATTTGTCCGGAAAGATGTCGTTTCCGGCTCCGGCATCCACACCTGTGCCCTTGCCGCGGTTAAAGGGCAAGAAAACAGTGTCCCTGCCGTGTAAGCGGGTAGTCATGTATACTTCTTGTAGGTCCATGGCAAAATTGACTAAGCACCCCGCTTTGAACAGGAATAAACGGGTTTTGGGGTTACGTTCCGTGCGGTACTGATAAATAGCGTCTTGGTAGGACTGCCCGGCGGTATTGCATTTGAGTTCAAAGGACAAGATGGGTAATCCGTTCAGAAATACCACCAAATCCACACGTTCTTTATCACTGGCCCAAACTTCCTCCATGACGGAAAATATATTCTGTTCGTACTTTTTCAGCAGTTCCGGATTGAAAGCGGTTGCGGGCTTGGTATACATAAAGTCCAAGTGATGGTTGGAGATGTCTAACCCGTGTTTTAAGATGTTGAGCAGGTCTCCGGATTTGCTGGTTAGCGCATTGTTAAGGGCATGAGCAAGTGTTTCTTCCAGCTTGTCTTTGTAGATTTTACGCAAGGCAGCTAAGGTGTCCGGCTGAGTGTTTTGCAGGAAGGTAAACAGCATTTCGCGGTCCATGGCCAGTAGGCGGTCAAACTGGTCCGCTTGGCGGATGACGTAGCCGTTGTCTTGGCTGAGTCGCTCCAGAATAAAACGTTGGTAATCTTTTCTTTCGGATATGATTTGCTTCATGGTACTACACCTCCGGCACTTGTTTTTTGCCCGTAACGTATTCAAAAATGGTTGCTTTTTTGTACTGCTCCAGCTTTTCCAGCTGTTGTTGCTTATCTTGGATGATGGCATCTATTTTACCGCATTTATTATCTAAATAGTCTGCAATTGATAGCTGTTCCTCTTTCGAAGGGAGAGTAATATATATCTTACCAGCTTTATCCCAACTTCTGAAATCACTAGTATTTTCCCGCACTCCATTTGAAATTGCTTTGTAAACTTTTTTGAATGCCAGCATTTGTAAATAGTACGCAATGAAAGGTTTGTTCTCCGTACTATCACAAACATGAACGACAGTGGTGCATTTACCAGAAAGTTTTGATACGGCTATAGCTCCATGCCATGTATCCATTCCATGTATTAACAAATCACCAGATTTTACTCCCTGGAATGCTTCTTTTTTATCCGAAACTAAGCCAAGGCTTTTGTCGCTTCTTTCAATGATTTGTCCGTTATTAGAGCAAATTAGGGGAGTGGCATTTTCTGAGAAAGGCCGATTTAGTTTCTGGCAAATATAGCCGAGTCTTGTTAATTTCCAATGTGATGGGATTTTTCCTATGTAATCTATCGCGCAAGGTAACATGAGTGTATTAAGATTTAGTCCCTTGGTAACAGTTTCGGTAATAACCGCCCGTTTGTACTGCTCCAACGTGTCAATTTGCTGTTGGATACTGTTGCTAAGCGTATCAATTTCCGCACACTTCTTGTCCAGTACTTGTACAATACGTTTTTGCTCGGTATAAGTCGGATAAATAATCGGCTGTCGCTTTAATTCGTTAAAGTTCAGTATTTTGCGAACGCCTTCGCCCATACCATGAAAGGCCATTTTTGCGTCGTAACTTTTGAATAAGTACTCTACAAATTCCGGCATTAAAACGTGCGTATCTATGGGGGTTATGGTCATGTAGGCCGACGTGATGGCCCCTTTCAATCTAGATAAAGCCACCCGTTTGGTTACAAAGTCATAATTTAAGTTTAATCCGTTAAGCACTAGCACGCCGGGATAAATTAGCGTGTAATTTCGGATAGTACGGGCCACATATTCGTCTTCAGTTGCGTCAAAATTGTCTTTTTCTACAATGGTACCATAGCGGAACTGTAAGGCGGTTGTTTCTTTTCCAAATATATTTTTAGCTGTAACCTCTTTCAGCACGGAGCGAACCGGAGCAACCGTCCAATGTTCGGGAACTTGCCCAATCCACGCAATGCCACTATTTTTCATTGGGCTGCTCATTGATGGGCCTCCGAAAGAATAACTTCGCGGAGAAAGACCTCCACCGCATTTTCTTTTCCCGTGTATTCATAATCTACACATTGCCCTTGTAAAACATCTTGGTAAATAGGACGCAATTCATCTTCCTTGGCTCTATTAACTACATAAATATCTGGTTCGCTATTACGGAGTGCAGATTGAAATAAGTACCTAACGGATAGGTCTGTCTGTGGAAACGAAAAACCGATGATGTATATTTCATCCGCTTGTTTAAGTAACTCCTCCGCTTTTTTCCATAGAGCTTGGATAGCACGATGGGCATAAAAGGCATTTTTATCTAAAACAGGCGGAATGATATACGGTTTCAAACCCATAACTGAATTTTCATATTGCCTGTCTCGGTTATCACTAAAATAGATATCATCTGACGCTGTTACTCCTGTCCAAAACCAATTGGCCGACCCATGTAATTTGAGGATTGCGGGAGCATCGGGATGTGGGGTCCGCAGGGAAATGGAGCTGCTATCTAAAGTTCGGGTATCTAAGAGAGACATAGGATACTTATAAAAGTCATTGTAATTCATTTCCCAGTTTGATGCCATCCATAACAAATGTTCTAATAAAACATCGTAATTTAATGTAATAAAGTTATGCTGTTTTTTTTGCTTAACTACTTGTAATGCAAACTTATAAAACGTTTCATGGACAAGATAGTTGTTGACGTATACGTACTTCAAAGACAATTCTCTGAAGATATCAGATAAGTTTTGAATAATAGCAGAATATAATGCTAAATTTGCGTGGCGTGTAGTATCACTTTTCCACGGCCAGTCCGTACCTAAATAAGTAAGTAGTGTTTCAAAGTCTTTTGTAATTGGACTAGCTATTTCTTCTAAATGTTTCCTGACAGAATCTTTCTCCAAACGAGCTGTTACCTCTTTGGTTAATTCTTTCATAAGGGGAAATTTAGGATGAAGAGCCCTAGAGAACCCAGCCCCTAAAAAGAACACCTTTTGTGTCATTTCTTTAACTCCTGCAGGGACTTTTCCATCTGTTCCTGTAACCCTAAAAACTCGCTCAGGTATTCCTCGGATGGGCGGATGCTATCGTATTTGTAGAAGTAGCGGGTAAAGGGAATTTCAGCCCCGGTCTTAATAACAGGTTTCTTGGCGTTGAGGTCTTCTTCCCAGAATGCCTTGGCATCCGGAATATGCGGCAATACCTCGCGGGCCATATATGTGTCTATGTCTTCGGACCATTTTACAATTTCAGTGTCTTTGGTTTCTTTATCGTAGATGATATTGCCTTTTTTATCTTTCTGTACATCGGCTTTTTTGTCCATGACGGACAGCCCCTTGGCAACCTTTTCAATCAGTTTTTTATCCGTAGTTACGGATTGCAAAAGGCCTGTTAGATGGCGGATAAAAGGTTCCGGAGCGGTAAATACTTGGCCTGATACATTGGCCTTTAAGGTGTTGATAATCCCGTCAAAAGTCGGTTTGTTTTCTTTGTATTGGGCCAACTTTTTAGCTTCTTTGGCAGATAGATTAGGCGTATTTTCCAATTCCATAACGGCCACTTCATCATACAAACTGTTAAGCGCGCCCGCTTGGAGCAGTTCGTCTATGCGTTCCGGCGTGATAGCGTAGCTCCGTTGCAAAGGTTGCATGACGGTATACTCTTTGTAAATAAACTCCGTGTTATCATAAATCTTGCAGAGTGCGTTTTCCTTAAAATCCGCATACAGTTTGGTAATTTGAGTCCGGTCTTCCGGGGAGATTTCGTTGCGTTTATTGCCCAAGGCCTTGCGTAACTTGTGGTAGATGTTGGTGGCATCTATCAGTTGGATTTTGCCTTTGCGTTCCGGGCGTTTGTTTTTGGATAATACCCAGATATACGTGGCAATGCCCGTGTTGTAAAATAAGTCCGTAGGCAAGGCAATGATGGCTTCTAATAAGTCGTTTTCCAGCAGCCAGCGGCGGATTTGACTCTCTCCGGATGATGTGCTTCCGGCAAAGAGCGGACTGCCGTTTTCTATGATGGCAGCCCGGCCTGTGTACGGGTCTAATTTATCAATAGCAGACTGTACAAAAATCAGTTGGGCATCGCCTCCGCCCGGAAGTCCCGCACCCCAACGGCCGCTTTTGCCTTTGTCATGTTCTTTTTTGACGGCTTCTTCTTGCCCTTCTTTGGCATCGGCTCCGGCCCATGGTGTACCAAAGGGCGGATTTTCTAATACAAACCGCATTTTAACGTTAGGGAAGCAATCCGCCTTGAAAGAGTCTTGGTTGCGGAAATTGTCAGCATTTTGACCTTTAATCAGCATTTCTGCCAGCCCGACCGCATACGATTGTCCAATAAGCTCCTGCCCGAACAAACGCACATCGGCTGTGGGGTTGTAATGTTTAATGTAACTGTATGCCGTGGATAACATACCGCCCGTTCCGCAGGCTTGGTCGCACACTGTAATGACTTTTCCATCGTCAAAAATATCATCACAACCTTCCGAAATCAGTACCGATACGCACAATTTAATAATATCACGGCCTGTGTAGTATTGCCCGGCGTCAACGTTCTGGTAGAAGCGGCCAATCAGGTTTTCAAAGATGTAACCCATCTTGATGCTGTCATACGTAGCCGGGGTCAGGTCCAGTTCTGAAAAAGCCTTTACAACGGAGAATAAACAGGCGCCTTTGTCCATCTTGGCAATGTGGGTAGGCATGTCTAATTCTTTTAAGATGTTTTGCACGTTAGCCGAAAAACCGTTGATGTAGGCATTGAAGTTAGCGGCTATGTGCTCGGAATCGTTGCAGAGTTCGGCTAAGGTAAATTCGCTGGTGTTGTAGAACTGCATGCCGGAAATGGTATACATGGCTTTGGCCGGGAACGAGGGATTCTTGTGATACTGTTTGACGACGGCATCTTTGGTGGGAGCAAGGGCACATTCCAATCGGCGAATAATCGTCATAGGGATAATCACATCGCCGTATTTATCCGGCATGTAAGTACCGCGTAGTTTGTTAGCTATGCTCCAAATGAAATTGGCTTCTTTGGTAATGTCTACGGGATTGTCGTCCCACATGGTATCAAACGGTTTCATGTCTACCTCGTCATTAAAACAGTATATCTTCATTGTAGCAAACCTAATGCAAAGTTGGGGAAAACTTACCTCCAATCCGTAGCAAAAAGTCCCATGCTTTGTGCAGTGTTTCTAAATGGATAACCGGGATATACTGGTGTAATCAAAATATAGTAAACTAAATGTATGGCAAAACAAAAACGTGATTTATGCTTCTACACCCGTGAACAGGTGGCCAAGATTTTACAGGTAAACCCTATGACGGTGTATCGCTATATTAACGATGGTAAACTCAAAGCCTACAATATCGGTTCTGATTTACGCATCAGCGAAGCAGATTTTAATCAATTCCTGCAGAACGCTTTGGTGCAGGCCAAACCTAAGAAGAACCCCAAGAAGGCAACAAAACCGCGTCTAGCGGCCAAAACAGCTAAGCAAACGGTATCTAAGAAGGCTGTTGCACACAAGAAGCCTTCCAAGAGGAGCAAGTAACTTATGCCTACCCACAAAATTACACCGCAGTACGGCACACTGGATGTGTTGCTGATGATGCTGTTGTACAATGCTAAAAAAGCCGTGCAGATTCCAGCAGAGATATTTAAGAAACACAGCTTGTTTTTTGCTAAGCATCGTACGGTTTGTGTAGCGGTGCAATGGCCGGATAAAGAGTACATTTGCACGGGTACAGTAGTGCTTAAATGTACGGATAAGAGTAAACTCCGACGGCTTATTGATAAGTACCTGTCTTTGTACCGGAAGAACAAGGTGTCCAGCACGGAACCCATGTCGGGAGCGGCTAAAACAGATGCTGTGTTGGCACGGTTTTTCTTCCTGCAGAGTTGCAGACGCCGCAAAATAACCCTTGAATTTACCACTACCAGTAAATACGGTAACACAAGTATAGCAAATGTGTATTCTTTGGATACAACATCCTTTGTAGCGGCGTGCAGTTACAACGGGTTCCCGGTAACAAATACGCTATCTGTGAGTCCACAAGGGAAAATGCGTATCGTTGTAGAAATAGATGCTTCTGCTTTGTGGGATAACGTAAGAAGTCATACACCTACTGGCTAGCGTGTGCGGTTGGATTCACCAAATGCAAGTTATTTAGGGCATCAAATACAATTTGATAAATCTACCGATAAACAAAAGAAATTACTGGATATGTTAGTATCAGCTAAAAACGGTGTTGTAAAAACAGATGATGTGATTCAGAACATACCGATAGACGATACAAACCGAGCAGGTAAAAAAGACAAAGAATTTGCTTTGCAGAACATACGAGGTTTACACAAGGAGATACAAAAGAAGGTCAAAGCGCAATGTAAAAAAGACGGAAATGGGGAATCTAATTTCCGTATAGAAGTTGGAGAAGATTTCGTCCGATTGATAGATACCTCTCCAGTTTAACAGTTTACAAGACAGTTACAAGAACCCTTTTGACTAACACTCAAGAGGGTTCTTTTTTATGAGGTCCTATACCAAAATTGCGTTAAATCCGAGTTCTTCTCCTTTCGTTTACGTCTGAGAGAGTAGGTCTCATCGTTGTCTTTTACTCCACAAACTCGCCGTGCGAAACTGAAGTACTATGAAACATAATAGTACTACAAACAACGAAAAGACGTTCAAAGAGTCCTTAGAGGAACTCTACGGGCAAAGCGTTTCCGAACAAGAAGCGTTTAATGCCCAAGTGGACCTAGCAGAACTTTTGCGGGTCTTAGATGAAATAGACCGTGCCTTGCCGCAGCAAGATGTTCATACACAACCGGATGAAGATGCAAAACTTCAAGGAGGTGCCAAATGATGGATACCGTCGCCTTGAAGATAGAGCAGCATATACAATGGGACCAAGGAGAAACACTAAAAACTTGGACTGTAGAAAAGCCGGAACTGTTTGAGCATGAAGACATTGAAAATTACATCGGTAAGAACTGGCATACATGGAACGACCCGGACAACGAAGATAGGCCGGACGGTTATTTTCCGCATGTAGAGGTTTGGAATTTTACAAGCCGATACAGTTCAACCTATGCTTTGTTTGTGCGGTTTTCGGTACCGAAATTATTACATGGGAACAACTTAATGGAGGTTAACGGTTCCCAATTTAATGCGGTATGCGTGAAACTACAGCAAACGTTAAAAACGATGGGTATTCAGATGGATGTATCCGACATTCAGAAGGCCGAAGTGATACAAGTGCACTATGGCAAGAATTTAGTATGCAACGGTATCCCTTTGCCTCTAGTGTTGGAACGCTTAGCTGTTGCCAAACCACCGATTCCTCGCATGGATATTAACAAAGTCAGTTACCTCAATTCGTCGCAGGTTACTTTTCACAATGCAACGAGGGAAGCATGCTTCTACGATAAATATCAGGAAATTCTGCAGGATAATAATTTCCCTAAGAAACTAAGTTGGATATTTGGACGAGGAGACTTAAAAAATATCCTTCGCATGGAGATGCGGCTAAACAAAAAATCAGCTTTGACACTCCATTTTGGTAAAGGAGCAGTGAGTTTCCAGACGGCATTTGACGAAGCAAAAGCGAAATCAATCATCCTTCACTATTGGAAACCCGTGTACGAATCATTACAAACAGCCGTGTACAACTTCGGAGCTCCGGAATATCATCTTTTGTTGTTACTGCAACAAGGTGTATCATTGCCTCAAAGTTTATTTGCTATTGCTCTAAATACGCTGGCAAATTCTATTGGACGTGAGAAAGTTCGTCAATTAATGAAACGGTGCTGCAATAAATCTTCGCAAGTGAGTAGTTGGATGGCTAAAATGTCATTGGCTAAGCCGCCTGTTATTCAATCAGAATATGATTTCCTACGGATTATAGATACGGAATTGCGACAGTTTAGATGGTTGGGAAGATTTTCATGGGCCAAACGTAAATCTTTGCTAAATGCAGCTCCTTTGTTAGGAGAAACACTCATGACAACTGATGATGCGTCAAAGTACGCGAAAATCAATAGACGAGTGCTGCAAAAGAAACTGCAAGATAAGAAAATATCCCACCTACGTATAGATAAGTTATACCGTCTGAGAAAAGGGGACTTTTGGGCTTTGGTAAACGGCCTTACTCTGCCCTAATTCTCCCTATTTATATTATTGGCAGTTAAGTATTTAGTGAAACGAAAGTAAACTAAAATACTTGTAACCAAAGTATACAAAAAGTAAAATAGAATAAGAGGATAAAAATATGAATAAACCAAACCAATACAATAACCAATCAGCTACCAAAGCTGTTATCTTAGCCAGAGTATCCAGCAAAGAACAAGAGGACGGATACTCGTTGGAAGCTCAGGAAAATAATGCCCAATCCTACTGTGCCAACAGAGGATACAAGGTCCTTAAAGTATTTTCTATTGTGGAATCTTCCACTAAAGGGAACCGTACCAAATTCCACGAAATGCTGGACTACATCAAACAACAGACAGGATGTATTGTTATTGTGTCGGATACGGTAGACCGTTTTCAACGCACTTTCAAAGAAACGCTAGAACTAGACCCGTTATTAAAAGATGGTAAAGTGGAACTACACTTCATTAAAAATGGTTTAATCGTGCATCAAAACAGTCCTGCTAGTGATACTACAATGTGGCGTATGTGTGTGCTTATGGCTGAGAACTATGTATTGTCCCTAAGAGATAACACCAAACGTGGTCTAAACCAAAAAATCAAAAATGGGGAATTGCCAACAAAAGCACCTGTCGGGTATAAGAATGTGGAAATAAACGGGAAGAAAACAATCATCGTAGACCCTGTAGCCGCTCCACTGGTTCAGAAATTCTTTCAGGATTATTCCACAGGCAATTATTCGTTAGACCAAGCATCTAGGGATTTTAAGAATGCTGGACTTATCAGCTGCCGCGGCGTTCCGTTTAATGCAGCCAGTATGCAACGCACTCTGACTAATCCGTTTTACTACGGCGTGATGAAGGTAAAAGGACAGCTGATACCGCATATTTATCCGCCTATTATTTCCAAACAGTTATTTGATAAGTGTCAACAAGTACGTGAAGGTTTTAATAAACAACCGCTCCGGTATGATAAACTGCCTTTCACTTTCAAACGGATGATAAAATGTGCTGATTGTGGTTCATATATTTCCAGCTACCATAGATGTAAAAAGAATAAAACAAATAATGCAGAACATCACTATGTTTATTTACGTTGTGCTGGTAAAGCCAATCATAAGCAATGTAGTTGTGGGGAAATACGTGAAGAAGTCGCTACTAAAGCGGTTGTGGGTACATTAAAACAGATTCAAGTGCCACCAGCTCTGCTAAAAGATGTATTGACTCAGCTGGTAGGTAAACTTAACACAGAGGAGCAAGCTCAAAATACTGTACGGGTTAATGCACAACGGCGGCTAGGCCAGATTGCTAAAGAAAAAGAAGTATGGATACAGAAAGAAGCCAGCGGCCTAATGAGTAGCGAAACGGTCAATGCCAAGCTCCAAGCCTTAGCCGATGAGGAAAGAACCTTACAGGAACGTTTAACGGTCAAGAAAGCAGCATCTAGCCATACTGCATGGACGTTAGCCAGAGCTATTAACCTGCTCTCACGCCTGCCGGAACTGTTCGCAGGTTCGCAGAATGAGCAGAAACGTAAGATTTTGAATCTGATATTTGCGAACCTCTTAATGAAAGGAAAAAGTATTGAAATTATAATGAAAAAACCCTTCAGTTTAGTGGCTGAAGGGTGTAGCTCAATTAACTGGGGTACCTTAATAGAGTACATTTATAACTATTTCTCTGTCAATATTATTTACTGGGAAGTGTTACTTGTACGACGATAAAGAGTAATGCGGAACGGTACAATAGGGCCTTCTTATAACTTTATGGATATGATTGGTGGGAACTGATTTTTGGCTTCCGCTACAACTTTTGGGCTGTTTTGCTACAACTCATCCGCCCCGCTCCCTATATTATGTGTGAGTAAGTAAATATATTATTCTAATATAATAATAAACATAAACTTAATGGAAAGATATAATAACCAGTATGTAGGGGATGGATGTGTAGGACAACCACAAGGCTATGAAATAGACTTGGGGTAACAGGTTATGCTAATAACCTGTTGAATAATACCTATAAGAACAGAGTTAGTAAAGGTCTTGTATATCTGATAATGCTTCTTCAAAAGACAAAGTATTAGTATCATAACACATATTCTCTACAAAAGATTGATAGGCCTTCTTATATTTGGGTTGTGATACTAATACTTGGTGTAAGTGTTTTAATGCTTGTGATAGCGATTCAAAACTATGCTGATTATCTCGCTTAGATTGGTCTGCTTGATAAATCTGCTCTAGTAATGCCTTAAACTGTGCTTGGTTAGACCGTAAAACATCTTTCAAAGAGGCCAAGTCATATAAGTGCCTTAATAACGTAGGGTCAAAATCTTGTTTGCTGTATAGGGTGCGCCATAACAAAGCACTTAACTTTTCAGCTGCTGTTTCAATCGGACTAATACAAACTACATTAAAAACCCCATCGGCATTGTGTAAAAACTGGTCTGCTAAACTCTGTACGGGCTTAATTTGAGAATCTAGGGTTACAGGGCTAAAAATCAGTTCTACTTTGATATGAGGGCGTAAAGATTGGGCTTGTTCAAATACGTGGGGATAAGTTAGGGTTAAAATAGCGCGGTGGCTCTGGTCTTCCTTCTTTACGATAATATCTTGAAACAGCTGGCTTTTTGTAAGCGTATCTATTATTTTAGCCACATACTCACGTCTTGCAGGGCGGGATTCAATTTCAGCACCTTGAACCCTAAAATCCAAATCTTCCGAAAACCGTTTAATCAGCCCATACGCTTTTGATAAACACGTACCGCCCGAAAATACGCACATAAAAGCTGAAGTATTTAGCCCTTGTAATATCCGTAATGCTTGCGTGGCATACCAATCTTTTTCCAAAAATGCAGGATTGATGGCTAGTTCTTCGGCTAATTCCTGTAATACTTCGGCTGATAAGGGTTTAAATTCGTTCATAAGTAAGTTTAGTGCCTCTAAAACTGATAGTACGATTCACGCGTTTATTTACACCTACAACACGCCCTGTGGGGACTTGCGTACTAATACCGTTATTATAATCTTTTTCGGCCTGTGTGGGGAAGATTTTAACGCCTAGTTTCTGTAATGCTTGTCTTCCCGCTTGGATAATACCGCCACTAACTACATAATCGTTTGTCAGCGCGGATAGTTTGGCCTTGGCATAAGCACCTTTCCCAATACGGATAAGCACCTTATCGGCTACTAATTTACGCAAGGCACGCAAAATTTGGTCGTTATCGGTACAATAAGTATAAAAGTCAGCTAGTACGAACGCAGTATCTTTGGAGCGTTGTACTTTCTTATAGATTTTTAAGATTAAACTCTTTCTTCTGTACATATACTTATCCTAAAATACAAAAACACGACACTTATACTATACAGATATTATAAGCATTAAACCTCAAAAAGTCAAGCCAAATGAGGCTAAATAGAGCGAATTATGGCGGCTATGTTTCGCGGGTGCAAAATAAGGAAAATAAGCGGAAATTAGCGGCTAGACATTATCACTTTGCAAAAATAAAAATCTGAATTTACAAAAAAGAGCTAAGGCGGATTTTTTCTACGGAAATTCCACAGAGCTGCCTTTTAAAAAATTATACAGAAATTTTAAGGACTTTTTGTATTACACGTACCTATTATTTGTGTTATGATTCAAGTATGGCGAATCAGGAGTTCTTTCATCCAAAAACTACATTGTTTAGACGTGTCATTTTCGCCCTAGAACAATTTTAGCTATAACTATCCTACCAGACGGCGAAAAAGACTCATATAAACCGATTTTGAGCGTTTAAATGGCATTTCTGTGATAGCTAGGACTTTCCTCTTTATATACATTGGATATTCGGTACATATTTTATTATAATAACCTTAAAAGATTATAGTAAGGATGGAAATTTATGGGAATTATTTTTTTTGTTCTTTTATTGATTGGATTTTATGTAGCTTATATTGTCTTCCAATCTACTGCAGTTACTACACATAATGAGGCTAAAGATGTTGAACAAGCGTTCTATCAAATTTTGCATACTTATATCCAACCCAAAAGACAGGATTTTGAAATATATAAAGCGAAACAACGAAGCGAATTTCAAAAAGAGGGAATTTCTGATTATATTACAGATGATGATATTTTTATTAGTTTTATTCAATCTACTTGGACTAGTGGAACTTTTACTTCTAACGCCGAATTATTTTATTGGCTTAAAGAAAAAATGGACGAAACAGAAGACAAGATATCTTTTTTGTTCCTACTTAAAGTGTTCCACGTAAAGGCAGATACCATTATTGAATTATTAAAGTGTAGAGAGGAATGCGAAGGCAAAATAATACATTTAAATGACCTTGATAAACAACTTGCTCGCAAAATGTTTAAAGACAAGATATGTGCGCTACTTCGTAATAAAGACTTTACGGAATTAACAGATTGTCTTGAATCAAAAGAAATAACAGACAAATATCTATAAAACAAAATAGGAAAAAATGACCTTGCAATATCATAAACAACCCGCCATTATTAGTATGCTCTTGTTAGTGCTGGTATTGTTCCTTACTTTTCCCATTGGTGTATATTCTCTATTGCGCGTCATTGTGTGTGGAACAAACTGTTATTATTCTTATATTTCCTACAAGGCCAAATATATTATATGGGCTTGGATATTTGGTTTCGGAGCGTTGATTTTTAACTTTTTGATACCTTTTGCTTTTGGAAAAACTTTATGGCAAGTGATTGATGTGTTAATGATTATTGCTTTAGTTGCTTTCTTATATATTACAAAACGCAAGTGAGGAGTTATTATGTTCGCATTTATTATTTTATTTATTATAGGGGTTGCGCTGTTTGGCTGGTTGATTCCAGTATTGTCTATAACCCATAAAGGATTAAATTTTATGGACGCGGCATATAAGCAAAATATTCCTGCTATGGATAATGCTTTGCAGAGTTGGGAAGATATTAATTTTAAAGACGAAAAAGGGAATAGTGCTCTTTGGATTGCTATTAAAAATAAAAATACAGAAATGCTTAAATTCCTTCTTGAGAAAGGAGCAAACCCCAATGATTTGAACAAAACAGGAGAATATCCTTTGCTTTATGCTTGTTGCAATAAATGCAGTGAAATTACCAAACTGCTTTTAGAATTTGGAGCAGACATTACTATAACATATCAAGGACTTTCCCCACTTCAATTGGCACTCGTTATAGATTCCGATATTTTAAAATTGTTATGCGCTTGCCTTCCTTATAAAGGAATAGATATTAATACGCAATATCAATATGGGATGAATTTATTAAACGTATTTGCTTCTTCCTTGGGAGGATTGGATAATTCGTTTTCAGAAGAGCAATTGCCTCTGCATATATCAAAAACCGTAGATTGCTTGCTTGAAGCTGGCATTGATATTAACGCTAAAGATTCTTTAGGAAATACTCCTTTACATACAGCAATAGCGAGAATACAAGAAACTAGTAATAATAATGCTATCTTGCTCTTCATTACATATCTTTTGAGTAAAGGGGCGGATGTCAATGCTTGTGATAACGAAGATAACAATATTGGAATTCTCTTGCTTTCTAGACGTTATACAATACATCAGGAAATATTTTTAGTTGAACCGTTATTAAAAGCAATGATAGAAGCGGGCTTGGATATTAAGCACAAAAATAAATATGGGGTTAGTACTCATTCTTTAGCAAAAAATACTGGGAATGAAAATTTATTAAAATTAGTTTTATCTCCTGAAGAATTGGAATTACGAAAAAAATTTAATGAATATGTTTTGAAAAAATCCAAAAAAACGGAAAATTCTTAAAAACAGCAAAGAAAATTTTGTACAAAATCATTAGATACCCTCCGCCTAGTATGTAAAAGCATTAGGTGATTTTATCTTGATTCCTGTATTAGCATATTACCCCTATTCCGTACAAAAACAGTTATAATTGAAGTATGGAACCCAATTTAAACGAATATATCCAGTATTATTTAACTGATTTTGAGTGGCTTATCATTTTATCCTTATTGTGGAGGCCCTTCGGTACTAAGCACTTTTTATCGCGTTATTCTTTTTCGGAAACGCGGGAAAAGTTGCAAAGTGTGCGTGATTTGCCCTGTTTGGATGTTGAAATATACCCTTTGGAACGTAAGCATTATCAAAGATGGAAAGAGATTTTGGGTACATCTCAGGAAGGTGTGGGAATAAAGGCTAGTTGTAAAGATAGAGAAGCCTTATCAAAATGGCTTGCTGATTATATTGAACACTACAAAAATGGGAAGATTATCGGCAGAGGAACACCTGCTCTAGGATATATCAAGAGCCTACAAACCACACTTAATTTATTACATACATACGAAGAAAACAACGGAACAAGTGCCTATATTCGCAAGGAAATAGATGACGGCTTTGGGAATTTGATACGTGCCAATAGCAGAAGCCGCTTATTTGAAGATTTATTTGTTTTGGGCCAAGAAGAATTTGTTTCATTTTCAGATATAGAATACGCCTATGGCACTCTTTCAAATGATACTGCCGCTACGGATATAGACAAATTACGCAATAATCGGGCAATTATACTTTCATTAACCGTTTTATTTAATAGAGACGTCAATTCTATGAGGGAAAAACTCCTGCCAAATGTGAAAAATGAGGCAGAAACTCCTTCATCTGTGGTATTGCTCGCCCAAATTGACGAACAGCATAAAACGGCTAATGCAGAACTAGCAAATGATGACGAAGATAACCCTGACGCTTATTTAGGATTGCGTATTGCAGATAATAAGCAAATTTATTTTGGGGAGATATTGTTACCCTTCAAACGAGACACCCAAGAAATAAAACTCATCAAATATTTAATTCGCCGTAAAGAGAAACCTTCGTATAGAGATAATATTATTGAAGAGGTGCTTAAATACAAAAATAATGCCAAAGAAACCCCCAAATATCCAATCAAGGGAATGAGAGGCATTAAGAGAGGGCCTAAAAAAGGGTTTAATAGACGAAAAAGAGACCGATTCCGCAAATTAGTGCAAGAAGTGATTAAGAAACTAGCCGATACCAATGTAACGATTGATACAAGCGAAAAAAGATGTATAAAACTTAAAATTGTGGAGAAATAAACATCTCCACTTTTTTTCGTCTTAAATACCGCTCCTTATGGGGCGGTTTTTTATTGAGTTTCTCCACATTTATCTCCACTTTTTCAGACGGAGATAACGATTTCTCTTCCACATAATTGATGTTGCTTCCTGTGAGTATGGCAAGACCAAAACTCTTGCCAATACTCAGGCCATTGGCCTTAAAACAGGAGAAGTAATATGTCAAATGTTGACCGAATCAAAATTGCAGTAGAAGCAGGATATGTGCAGGAGTTAAGATACGGAGCATTAAACAACTTATGGGACGGAAGAAAAAATCCAACAGACGTTCCTGTATTTTGTTATAGACGATGGAAAGAGGAATTGCTGATTGATATAAGTGTTCCCCGTACATTGTTTGGTAATACGTTGGAAGAAGCCACAGTAGAGCATAGGGATAAATTAGTATCTAAAATTCAATCTTATGCCAAAGAACGCGGTTTAAATATTCCCAGTTGGGCAATTCTTAATGCGGATGTCAGATATGTAGAATTGGGTAAGAATATCATACTGCCCACTAAACATAATTTGCATAATTGCTTGCGCAGATTAGGTCTTTGTTTGGCAAAGCGTACCAATTTGATTGGGCAAGTATGCTATTTATCCAATATAGGAAAGGAAGGGTTAAAGGTATGTGTTCGCAATGAAGGCCGTGAAATTTCCTTTTATGACAAGACCACGAAAGAGATTTCGGTGGGTTGGGAATATAACAAAAAAAATCAGCGAATATTTACCAAATTATTAACTGATGGATATAAAGTCTTACGCTATGAAGTCAAGTTCTTAAAAAGTAGCGTTGTAAAAAAAGAATTAAACTTTTTTAAAAGCGGAAGGACTTTTAATGATATATGGAATGCCGAATTAGTACAGGAAATTTTGACATATTATTGGGATGATATAGAAGATACGCTCCCATCTGTACGCAATCGGAAGGCAGGGCTAATAAAATCAATCCAAACTGCCGTGCAAAACGAGGTTAGTTGTGCTGATGTGATTTTTAAGATTGGTTTTGACTATTTAGAACAACAATTAGGTGCAACTATCTTTAAACAGTTGCTAATATCGGGCAAAGACAAAGTAACGAGAGCATCCCGTAAGGTAAGTTATGGGAAATTGCGCACAAATAGAAGTAAATTAAAGAGCAAATTTAAAACAAAAAAGGAGTATGTGGCACAAAAGATTGCTCAGTATCTCCAAGAAATGAAGCCTATCCGTATCAATAAAGACACGGATGAGGTTGAGGGGGTATTATAATGACAACCCCGAACGCGACTTTGGCTTTATTTGATGAGGAATACTTGCAGGAAAGTAAGCCCATATTAGAGAACTTTTTGCAAAGGAATCTATCTTTGGCGGAAGTAGAGGAAATTATAAACAATTTCCTTGAATTGGAAGAACTGGTAAGGAGATTAAACAAAGTGCCGCAAGAATAGGGAGCTTTACTTAAAAGGAGAAGAATGGTAAGCTTAGCTGATATAAATTTTTATAAAGGAATCACTATGAAAAACATCCTTCTCCTTTTAGAAGAGTATAGACTAAAAAACAGAATCACGCAACAGAAACTAGCCGAATTATTGGGAGTTTCTTTTGTATCGGTAAATAGATGGTTAAACGGACACGCAAAACCGCAAAAACTACAAATTTACCAAATAGAAAAACTTTTAAGTAAGAGGAAATAAATATGACGGAAAATAAGATGAAATTTAAAGAAAAAGCAGTAATGTATTTACGGGTATCTAGTGCCAAGCAAGAAGACGGTTACTCATTAGACGCGCAGGAAAAGCTAGCGTTAGAGTATGCCAAAAAGCATAATTTAGATGTGGTAAAGATGTGGAAAGTACAAGAATCAGCGTGGGGTAAGGAAGAACGCAAATATTTTACGGAAATGGTGGAATACTTAAAACGCAATGATTCTGTCAAACACGGTATTTTTGATGTGGTAGATAGGATGACCCGCAATGATAACGATAAAATAAGAGTGATTATGTTGATTAAAAAATACAATAAAACAATTCACTTTTCACGTAGTAACCAAATGTTAAATGCAGAAAATTTGGATTCCACAAAAGAATTTATGATGGATGTGGAAGTAGCGGCGGCAAAGAAACTGTCTAATGATATTGCCTATAAAACACGTATGGGGATGACTGAAAAAGCCGAACAAGGTATTTATCCTGCTAAGGCTTCTTTAGGTTATCAAAATATGCGTAATAGAAATGGAGAATCTTTTATAGAAGTTGACCCCATAACTGGGCCTCTTGTAACCGAACTGTTTGAATACGCTTCTACTGGTAAATACTCGTATGAAGAACTAGAAGGAATCTTCTATGCTAAAGGGCTACGCACTCGGTTTGATGGTAAAAAAGTAACCCTAAAAAGCATAGAGAAAGTGCTTCATAACCCTTTTTATTATGGGGTATTTCAATGGGGCGGGCAACTTTATAAAGGTACGCATAAAACCCTAGTAACACAGGAATTATGGGATAAGGTACAAGAAGTGGTTAGAGCTAAAGGCCATAGGTTTGATACGAAACATAATTATCCATTTAACCGCCTTATTAAGTGTGAGCATTGTGGGCATTATGTGTTAGGAGCGTTAGCCAAACAGAAATACTTGTATTATCGTTGCGCTCATTACAATAAAAAGCACAAAAATAAGTATTTGAGTGAAGCCGAAATGATGGATAAATTATCGGGTATTGTGAGGGATATAGAACTGCCGCAAGAGGTAGTAAAGGTACTCATTAAGGGGTTAAAAAAGAAAGGTTTAAAGGCCAATCGGATTAGTGCCAATAGCAAAATTATCCTAGAGCAAGACCTAAAGAGGGTGCAAAACAGGATAGATAGTTTGCTAGATATGCGGTTAGATGGCAAAATTGATGATGTAACGTATCAAGCCAAGAATAATAAACTAGTACAGGAACGAGCACGGATAGAATCGGACTTATCGGCTTGTGAAGGTACGCCTGAAGGAGCACAGCGGGCAATTCAAGGATTAGAAATGCTATCAGGGCTAGAAAAGTGCTATAAACAGGCAGATAATTACGGCAAGGCTGACCTATTACGTGCGGTAGGGGCGAAGTTTATCCTAACGGCTGAAAACCAAATAGCTGTGGAATATAAAGAACCATTTAAGGGCATTTATGAGGCTAAACTTAAAAACGGAGGTGGGGATAACTCCCCACTTCCCAATAAAAAAACAGCCCTGTTAAACCAAGGCTGTTTAAATGTGGATGGATGTAATACTTTATCAACTGGTTATGATTTTTTGACCCCAAACGGGGAAAAATCTAGCTCAAAATACCCTTCTTTTCAGCCCCATATCGTCTCAAAAAGTTGTAGCAAAAACGATTGGGGTACTTTATTGCACAAAATGTATAACTACTTCGCATTTGAGGTGTACAGCGTACCCTTTTATAAAACAGAACTAAACCTCGTATAAGTATATTTTACTACAAAATCCGCCAAAATGCCTTCCAAAATCGGTAAATTGGCGGATTTGTAATATCACAAAACAGGTGTCTTATGCGTGATGTTAATGCTCAGAACTTTCCGGATCCCAGGGGATTTTGACGGGAGCTGTTTATTTACGCTTTCATTGTAGTGTGTACCCCAATGCGTTTCCCAAGTTATAACAGCGCAAGTGGAAACAAAATGCCCCCAAGTTTGGGGCTTGGGGGCGGAATTACTAACGTTTACCACATAGATTTTCGTTACCATAGTAAGCACGGATTCCGTGTTCTATTTGTAAACGATCTTCCTTCTTGGTGTATGGAGTATAAAGAATGTAAAATTCAATATACCCTTGTTGTTTCCTCTGCCATTGGTTTTTCCTGTCGTGGTTTTGGATTCTGTCTTGAAGTTCTCCACTTTCTCCAACGTCTAACAGATGACATTCTCCATTAAAACGCCGATCAACTATGGCATAAATGCCAGAAATGTTTTTGATACTTTCTGGTACATGAGGACCCTCAAAAACATATGAAGATCCGTTTATACTATTAATTTTCATCTTTATTATTTCTCTCTATACTTTTAAGGATCTAAACCTTAAAAGGGTTGAGAAAGTGGGAAAGGAAATGATATACTTTAATATATAGCAAGTTACATTTCACGAGCCACTTTCTTTGGAAGCTGACTTGTGAAACAAGTAGCTTCCGTATTGAAGGGTGCAGCTGTTACAGCAGCTGTGCCCTTAAATTATTTATGAGCGTCTAACCATGCTTGGGTTGCGTAACACCCTTTCCTTTTAGGAATTTGGTAAATCCGTTTATCCATAACAAGTCGGCGAACAGAAGCCCCTATCAAACGGCGTTCAATGTTTTCGCCCGTTTGTCGGAATAAACCAACCCATAGTTCATCAATGGAAGCAGCTCCACCGTAAAGGTTGGTTAGGAGTTCTAACAACTTTTCATCACGGCTATTTTTACGGGTTGGACGTTTTAGCTCTTTGAGCATTTCATCAGGCAATCCGTCTAGCGTATAACGTTTTCCTACATTATCTGTTTCCATGTCTTCCTCCATCTTTATAAATTATACTATAAGATGTCGTTTATTGTCAAGTTTAATGATTACATCCCAATGTTCTCTACTTCCGTTCGTGGTAGTTTAGTGTTAAAACCACCAATCAAAAGTTCTTGGTGCTTAGTTAGGCCTGTATAGGACAAGCTGGCCTCTTCGTACCTCCGGAACGCAAACACGGCTGAGTTCATGATCTGCTCGTTAAAGATACCTATGTTGACCAGCAGTTCAAAGTCCGGAATGGTCAGGCCCGTTACCTTTTGAAACAGTTCCGGCTCCAACTGGGTGATCACATCTTGCAAGGTTTGCTCGCGGTAGTCCGTTAAATACATAAATACAGGAATCCTGGTAGCAAATTTAAGTAGCTTCTCTTGTATTTCTTTGCGTTTGGACTTTATTTCTTTTTCTTCTTGCGTAAGTTCCTTCTTTTCTTTCTTTGAAAGTTCTTCTTTGTTCTCTTGCTTCGCCTTTTTAAGAGCTTCTGATTTGTTCACCAGCGTTGTGATGTCCTTATTCAAGTTGCGGAACCCTTCAATGCGGGATAAAGCATCCATGGCCTTGTCGTTTTCCATCAGTTTAAGCAAGGTCGGGTTGTCCACATTGACAAGTAAGGCACTTTGCCAACGCCGTGCCAGCATGGAAGATGCCGTGCCGGAGATAACCAAGTCCAACAGCTCGCTGGCATTGATTAGTTCCATAGTGCTGCCGTCATAACAGAGCACAGGCAAGAAGTTTATAAACTCTTCCACCCGCTTTTCCGGTGATTCCTTGCTGTTGGCATTTAGTCGGGCACTGTATTCAGCAATTTGGCTCAAAGCCCGATCCGGTGCGAAGTCAAACACATAGCAGGTATCTTTTACAATTTCCTTTTCGTTTGGGTTCATCCCGTCCGGATTTTTTACTGTCCATGGGGATTGCACACGGAAAGCAGATTGGAAATAGGTTTCGGGGCTGGACGTATTACGCAGCATGAAGATTCCGCCCCATTCCGGTACCGTTACACCCGTGGTTAGTTTCCCACAGGAGAGCGTGATCGTCTTTGTATTGAACCCTTTGCCGATCGCCTTCCGGACGGGTTCCAACGCATCCACACCCATTCCGGCTTCGTTTCCGGCACAGACAATGACCTTGTATTCTTTATAAAACGGATGCTTACGCAGCAGAGCCCCCATCGCTTTACAGCTGGCCACGGACGGCAGGAACCAAAACGTATGGCTTAAAGCACTAAGTAACCGCACATCAGAGTATGGCATTGGCGGCTTCTTACCGATTTTCAGTTCATCCAGCGTGGTGGGTTTATATTGCCCGCGTATCAAGTTGAGCCAGTCGGCCACTTCCGCTTCGTGTACAAACTTGCACACTTTTCCGTCTTCTTTGGCTTTGAAAAACTCGTTGAGGTCAAACTCGTTATATTCGCCAAGCAACGCAATAGAGCGGATCTCTTCGGGCATTTGGTACGTCATCATTACCATTTGGGGAAGTTCCAAGTACGGGTTTTCACCTTGTTTATTATCCCAGCCGTTCTTTTCGCGTTGTTCGTCTGTATAAGTCCAGTTGAAGATTTGGTCTTCTAAAAACTCCCCATTGTTTAACGCCCGAAACGGCGTTCCGGATAGGTACAAATAGGCACTGGTAGTCAGCGGCATCTGCTCTTCATCGTAGTATTCCAAGCCGTCGCCGTCTTGCTTCTTTTGTTCGGCTTTGTCTTCGGCATCGTACAGGTCTTTTGCATTTTCACGCCATGCCCCAAAGTGGTACTCGTCCAGTATAATGCAATCCCAATTTATGCAGTGGATCTCTTCGTTACGCGGTTTAATGCCGCCCGCATCCGTTTTTTGCAGTACATCTTGGAAGCTGGCAAACCATACAAACGGTTTCTTGGGATCAATTTCATTGTATTGCGTGCCCGTGCGGGAAACAAATTGCCAATCCTTAAAGTCCACATGGCTAACCAGATCCGATTCCCACGAGTTTTGCACCGCAGGTTTGAAGGTCAGAACTAGCACCTTTTTCCAGCCCATCTCTTTGGCTAATTGGTACGCAGTAAAGGTCTTACCGAAACGCATTTTGGCATTCCACAGGAAGTGCGGTGTTTTGTGTTCCCGTTCGTATGAGAAGTTCTTGAAGTATTCACTGGTAACTTTTACGGCTTGGGCCTGTTCAGGACGCATAGCAAAGTCCATCCGGCGTTCGGTGATCGTTGTTTTGTGGTTCTTGACGGCATAAATGGCTTCTTGTGCTTCTTCCAGTGTACACTCAAACCATTCCGTATGCTTGCCCTGTGAGGTACGCTCAACCACGCCGTTTTTACGTAAAATGCGGTGGACGTCTTTGTCGGTAAAATAGGTGCCGTCTTCACGGATCGCCACGTCTTCCAGTAGCACTTCAAACGGGTTGTCCACGGGTTTATTGGTGGGGAATTGCTGCCAGATACGTTCCACCACATCGCCCGTAGTAAAACCGATTTTTAGGAAACCGTGTCCGCTTCTCTTCCCTTCCCATTCGCTGGTTTTATAATGAGGTTCTGTATAGACGTAAATCTTGGGGATTTTGTGGCTGTTTAATAATTCGGGCATGGGTTTCTCCTATTCCATCGGCTTGATCATGGACTCAATGAAGTTGATTTCTTCTTTGGTCAGTCCGTACTTTTTATACAGCTTGGCATCCGTCCACTCTTGCGTGAAGTCCTGGACGGGAACAAAAGAATAAACGCTTCTGGTAGCGTGCTGTGTGTTCTTTTTAAGGGCAATCAGGAAGTGAAAGAAGTTCGTTTCCATGTATTTTTTCAAGTTATTAGCTTGTTCCACTGAGTCAAACGATCCCGCTATTAAATATGTTTCCGTACAGCAAGATGGTTCATGTGCAATAATAGGTTTAATTCTATCTGGTACTGATCCACCACTACCTTCACCAAACACAGCAGGAACGTACACTTTGATTTTGTTTAATAGTTCAGTGTTAGTAGTAATGAGTTTTTTTGAAACGTAGCCCACTTCACCTCTGGCGTATATTTTAATTCCACCATGAAAGTTCCTTTTCTCGTAGTTATCAAAATTAGTGGCAAAGCCAAAGGGTTTTCTGGAACTGACTTGTTGATCCATTGTTTTTTCTTTTTTACTTTGTACCTTATGAAGAATGGGGATTGCTTGATTATATCTAATAAACACATCCGCATTTCCTTCTTTTAGATTGCGTTCCATGGACGATATAATGCTGTGATTTTTATGCGTATTGATTTGGCATTTACCGACATTATCTCTATCCCACAGAAAATAACAAATTCCGCCTTTAATTTCTACACCAGGGAAGCATTCACCCGCATCTAAGAAATCGTGCAGAATACGGATTCGGGTATCACAAAGCATTTCATCACGGAAGCTGTCTAATCCTTTTCCCCCAGAAAACCAGCGGGCAGGAATAATCATTGTAATATAACGAGGATTGAGCCGCTTTGCTTGCCCTACAAACAGATGATATAACGGTTTAGCGCTCGCAGCGTTTCCACCATCGCTCAGTTGGTACGGGGGATTTCCGATGATTACGTCAAATTTCATATCTCTTAACCTCTCAAAAAGTGCTTTGTTGTTTTCTTCGTTGCAGTGAATAAAATTGTAGGCGTGCGTTTCTAAAATATCGCCGCGGTCATATTGGCTTTGGCTCGCTCCGCATAGGGCACATTTCCCATTCTCCCAGACGTGCTCCGTGCGTGTGTAATCAATGTTTCCGCTTGGTGTGTCAAACGCACAAATGGAATACTCCCCGTTTGCTGTCTTGGAACAGTAGGTGGAACGCCGTGCCAGAAGCCCTGTCAGTTCCGTAATGGCCAGCCCGTACAGCTGGTATGTAAAAATATGGTGGATCCGCTTTTCCAAGTCGGGGATTTCGTCTTTTTCTCCTTCAATGAGCCGCTTGGCAATTTCCCGCAGAAACACGCCGGACTTACAACCAGGATCCAAAAACTTGGTGTCCGGACTTTTGAACAGTTCAGCCGGAAGCATATCCAGCATTTCATTTACCAGTTTGGGCGGTGTGAATACTTCGTCCGAAGACAAGTGGGCAATACAATCCAAGATGTCCGGCTTGTGCAGTTCTTTTAGAAACGTCATTTGGTTCCCTCCAATAATTTGCGGTAATGTACGGGTGAAAAGCGTTTGCGTGCTTGTGGAATATACACAGGTTGCTGCTTTTCGTTTAAGGAAGACGTGCCGAATAAGTCCAGTCCGTCTTCCGGCTTATTGTTTAATGCTTGGAAAGCGTACTCTTCCCTATTAAATCGGTAGCCGATCAGCGTCCATTGGGTGAACGTGATTTTGTCTATTCCGTTTAAGGAATCACCTTGCAAAATGTTTTTGCTTAGTACAAAGCGCATGATGTTTTGGAACTCTTCATCGGGATTTTTACGTAGCGAATCTTTGTAGCATTGGACGGCCATATCAAAAAGCCGTTGACGTGATTCTTTGACGTTGTCTTCCAGTAGATCAATGCCGTAGATGCTACCTAGTGCAGAGAGTAGTTGGGCTTCAAAGTCGGCCCGTTTGGTGCGGTAGCGTGCCCGTAAGGTTTTGAGCTTGCGTTCTAGTATGGCGGTAAGGAAGTTTCCCGTGCCGCAAGCGGGCTCCAAGAAACGGCTGTTTATGCGTTCCGATTCATTTTTGACCAGATCCAGCATGGCTTCCACTTCACGGCGTGCGGTGAGCACCTCGCCGAAGTCGGCCACGCGTTTCTCACTTTTGATTTGTTGTTCCTTCCGTTCCGTCATACGCTTGATGATCGGATCCGAAGGAAAAGCGGACAGCTGGGGATATAAAAACGGCTGTATTACGTCCAGGTCTAAGCTCAGCCCTAGATATAAACAGCCGTAACCCCTTGCCGTCTTTGCAGACGGCAAGAAGCATTTTCGGCATAAGCACCGAAAGGGATCAGCTCTCAGTGTCTATGCTTAAATTGGCTGTTTTGGTGAGCTTAGATATTGGTTTCCCAATAGCTATCCTACTCTTCCAGCAGGATCCCAAAAACAGTAAAAAGTTTATGCCCAGTTCGGGCTGTTCTGTTTTATCTCCTTTGCAAATTTAACGTGATACTTCCATTTTAGCAAACCTGTACCCAGATGCGTATAAATTCCCATGTTTGGTTGTGTTTTGTAGGCCAAAAAATCATTTAGAACAGATGGATTGGATATAGAGGGGTAAAAATCAGTTCAAGACACCAGTTAAATGCTTACAACCTCCTTAAAAGGCGCAAAAACAGGTCTTTGGTGTTTTTGAAAAAAGGACATTTCTCCGACGGTGGGGGATTTTTTTGAACACTTAGGTTGATTATAGGAAGGTAGAAGGTTCCGTGTTGTGCCATTGAAATACTGTCAGTGGCCTTCAAAACATGAATTATAACCTTTGCCTACTATACAAGATGAGTAAAGACCAGACGTACTCCGCTGAAAATTTAACTTCATTCAGCGAAGAGTTTTTAGATAAGACAAGACAGCTGTTTCAGCCGCTTGCTGGTAGAGATTTGAGTGATGAAGAGTGTGCCCAGATTGCCAGAAATATGATCGGTTTAGAAATGTTGTTACGTCAGTTGAGGATAAAATATGCGTAAGAAAGTGCCTATACATTTGATTAAGAAGGACAAAACTTATACTTCCCAAGAGTTAGCAGATACTTTGAAGGTACATGTGCGTACGGTACAAGCATGGCATAGAGATGGACTGCCCGCGTTGCCGGACACGTTCCCTTTACTGTTTAAGGGAGAAGAAGTGAAAACGTATTTGTTACAGAAACGCAAGAAGCAAAAACAACCGCTACAAGCGGATGAGTTCTTGTGTATGCATTGCCATGCTTCAAAACGAAGTGTGCGTGGTTGCGTCCAGATCGTACCCGGCCGTCAAATGGGTAAATTTCAGCAGTACCGGATTACCGGAAAGTGCGAAACGTGCGGCACTAAAATCAGTCGTTTGGCTACCAATAAAACACCGGAAGTATTGGAAGCCATGAAGCAGTATCAGTCCGAAAACCAAAAAACAATACAGGAGAATACCATATGACATTAAGTATTAGTGTGCAGCATGGATCGTTAGTGAAATGCTGTCAATGTAATGAAATTAGAAACCAGGAGCAAAACCATGACTTACAATAGCATAAACGAACAAATGAAACGTAAATATGAAACCTATCTAACCCATTCCAAAGGTTTGGGTGATGACAGTATTAAAGTAGCTCGCAGAGCACTTGCCAGGTACGACGCCTTTACCAAACACGCTGATTACAAAACATTCAATGCCCAGAAGGCCATTGATTTCAAGGTGTATTTGCAAGCTCAAAAGTTAGCCAAAACAACTCATGCAAACTGCATCAAGCAGATGAAACAGTTCTTTGAGTGGCTTTCATGGCAACCTGGGTATAAGAGCAAAATCCAGCGGGATGCGGTGGACTATCTAAACCTTTCCCATAAAGAAAAGCAACTTTTAAGAACCGGAAAGCTAGAACATATCCCGACTTTGGAAGATGTTAGGCAGCTGGTGGAATCTATTCAGCCACTTACAGAAGTGGATAAGCGGGATCGTGCTCTGATTTCGTTTCTGTGTCTGACAGGGATGCGTGATTCAGCAGTAGCCACTTTGTCATTAAAAGCGTTTGATGCAAACACCCTACTGGTGGATCAGAATCCGGAAGACGGTGTCAAAACCAAATTCACCAAACGTATCTATTCCAAGATGTTCCACTTTGATGAACAAATGGTGCAGTATGTACTGGATTGGGTGGCCTATTTGTATAAGCGTGGTTTTGTGGGGACGGATCCGATGTTTCCACGCTCCAAGAACCGCAAAGAAGAAGGCAACCTGAGCTTCCAAGATGCCCTAGAAGTGGAACCCGTGTTTTGGAAGGATGGAACTAACATCCAGCGTGTAGTGAAGCAACGTGCCGAAGAAGCCGGATTAAAATACTTTCATCCCCATTTGTACCGACACCTTGCCATTCAGTTAGCTATAAGCAAAGCACAGAATGGAAAAGAAATCAAGGCCGTGAGCCAAAATTTTGGTCATGAAGAAGTGGCCACTACATTGAACGTTTATGGTAACTACCAACCAGCGGAACTGATATCCGTTTTGAAGAATATAGACGGACGACAAAAGGAAGTCAGTGTGATTGAACAGCTTACGCAACTGCTTCCTTCTATTGTAGAACAACTAAAAAAAGGAGATAATAAATGATATAATATGATATATGATGCCACTTATAGATGAGTTGGAAAAGTTTAGATTAGAGAGAAGGATTTCACAAGCCAAGCTCGCCGAGATGTTAGGCGTGTCATTTGTTACCGTAAATCGTTGGTTTAACGGCAAGACGGTACCAAACAAAATGCAGCAGTACCATATAGAGAAGCTGCTAAACGCAAAGGAAAGTTAAGATGGAGAAAGCTGTTGTTTATTTAAGAGTTTCTAGTATAAAACAAGAAGACGGATATTCATTAGATGCCCAAGAAAAAATGGCATTAGAATATATTCAAAGACATAATTTGCAGTTAGCCAAAAGTATCTGGAAGGTTCAGGAATCGGCATGGGGTAAGAAAGATCGTAAGAACTTTACTGAAATGTTGGACTACGTCAAAAATCATAAAGACGTCAATCACATTATTTTTGATGTTGTGGACAGGATGACTCGTAACGATTATGATAAAATCAGAATTATTCGTCTGATTAAAGAACATGGTATTACGGTCCATTTCTCACGTACGGGACAGATATTGAATGCTGGTAACCTTGATTCTAATAGGGAGTTTGCTATGGATATTGAGGTGGCAGCTTCCAAAAAACTATCAAATGACATATCTTGTAAAACAAAAATAGGCATGGATGAAAAAGCCGAAGAAGGTGTTTATCCGTCCAATACGCCGCTGGGTTACTTGAATAAAGAGGGTACAGTGGAAATTGATCCGATCAATGCACCACTCGTCAAAATGATGTTTGACAAGGTAGCCAGCGGAGCGTATTCCTTAATTGCATTGGAAGATCAGATGTTTGCATTGGGGCTTAGACATAAGACACGAAACACCAAAGTCCGGAAGAGCACCTTGTACCGCATCCTTAAAAATCCGTTCTATTACGGGGAATTTATTTGGGGAAAGAAACGGTACCAAGGAAACCATACACCGCTTGTAAGTAAAACGCTTTGGGATCAAGCTAATGCTAAGCTGTCCGGTAACCATCGTCCGTATAAAACCAAGAAGAGCTTTGCTTTTAAGGGGCTTTTGCGGTGCGGGCATTGTGATTGCACGATCCTGGGGCAAATAGCCAAAGGAAAATACACTTACTACCGATGTAGTTTCTCCAAAGGACAGCATAAGCACGCTGGTTATTTATTGGAAGACGATCTCGCAGCCAAGTTTGAAAGTGTTGTGGATAAAATTGTGTTACCTGCTGAAACTGTTACTTGGTTGAAAGAAGGTATTGCAGAGATGGCAAAGCAAGCCGAAGCCGTAAAAAACCACCAGAGAACCACATTGGAAACAGAACTGAAACACGCCGAAACTAAGCTCAGTAAGCTGTATGATTTGCGTTTGGAAGGTACTGGCAGCCAAGAGATGTGGAACCGCAAGGAACAAGAGATAAACGCGGAAATAGCTCGTATTCAGCAAGCACTTCAAGCTATGGGCACAGATCCGGCCACAATCGTTCAGAAAAGCGAAGAAACGCTGGAAATTGTATCTAATTTAGGTACATTATTCCGGAAAGCGAATAACTTTGACAAAGCCAAAATTGTGCGTATGTTAGGGGAAAACTTCGTATTGGATGAGCACAACGACATTCAAACGCAGTATCGGATGCCGTTTAACTTTATAGCTGAAGCTAAGGAAAAGGAATTGCGCTTGGAAACAAGCGCAGTTCCGACGGAACTACTACATAATAAAACCCCAGAACTTAAAAGTTCTAGGGATCTAATATGGGGTGGATGACGAGATTTGAACCCGCGACCTCCGGTTCCACAGACCGGCGCTCTAACCAGCTGAGCTACATCCACCATAAAATCTATAGTAAGTGTTTCGGTCACTTTTTAGCATCTTGCTCTGTTTCTTATTCTATCAAATTATGTTCGTGTGTGCAACGGTTTAGTCAGTGGGGTGCTGGGTATTTCGTACATTTTGCGCTAAAAGACGTAGCGTACTATCTACCCGTTTCCAGTCAAATACATTCACATCTTGCGGGTCCGTTTCTATAATATGAGCTAGCGGATTATCCGGCGCGTTATATACAGAAAGTGTATTATAAAATACCAAGGTAGGTTTGTTAAATCCCGCTGCAATATGCACGGCCGATGTATCCGGGGTAATTACCAGTTGGCAACGCCGCACCCACTCAAATAGTTCAAACACACTTTGGGTGGGTTTGAGAAAAACGTGGGGCATGTCTTTAAAAATGGGTTGCCAATAAGTATACATATCCGGGGCGCACGGGACCACAATCGGGCAATTTAGTGCAAGCAAGCGTTGGTAAAGTGCCCGTAAGGTAGTAGCATTGAAACGCCGTTGCACAACAGAACCCGACGGGTTTAACACTATAAAATGTTGCAAATGGTGTTTAGTTAAAAACGAGGAAACTTCCTCTTGTTCGGTGGGGGTAGTGGGCAAATCGTATGTTTTGTCCGGGTTAGAAATCCCCAATAGTTTTAAAATAGTTTGCTCATGGGTGCTTCCATGGGCTCCGGGTGAACCAAATGGTTTAACGGGGCTTGTAAAACAATCCAACACCCGGTCCCCGCCGGCTAACCACTTAAATAAGCGCCAATTGTAAAAATCTTTGTCGGAGCTATCTAATACCAAATCAAAATGTTCTCTGCGCAGTTGTAAGCCGGCCCAAAGTAGCGAGGCCCAACGTTGGTGGGGGCGAATGCGTGTTTTAACAGGCAGTTTGATAATGGTATCAATGTAGCGATTGCGTTTCAAAAACGCATAACCGGCCCCGTAACAAGCTACAGAAATTTTAATATGCGGGTTAGCTTGTTTAATGCCCCGGTAACAACACGAAGAAATAATGGCATCCCCCAAAGACCCTTCTCCTCTGCAAATAAGGATGTTGTGTAGTGTGCGAATGTTGGGAATTTGTTTCATAGAGTGGCGCAACTATTAAAAATCCGGGGAATCCCAATTTTGCCGTAACGTGGGCCACGCATAGCACATATACGCGCCTAATACGAAAGCTGCCAACGCAATAAAAATACCCAAAATAGGTAACATGGTTACCAAGGCTTGGGTTACTTTTACAATATGTTTTTCGGGTACCACAGCTATTAAATACCAGTCATTTACAGAGAGTGGCTGATAGCTGATATATAGCACCCCTCGTTTGGCCGATTTATATTTTACAATGCCGCTTTTGCGGTGTTTAAAATCTTGTAGTACTTGGTGACGCAGTTGGTGGTCCGGGTCGTCGGGCATATCAAAAATATTATACAGCCCGCTTACCGCGTTTTTGTGGAACGATTCCACTACTTTGTCCCCGTTGCTGTCTACCAGTAACGAGTAGCCGGCTCCGTCAAACGATTGCATGCTTAACATTTTGCCAAAATCAGCTGTGGAGCGGGTGGCTAACAAAACGCCTAAGGTGTTGTTGTCCCGCCGGACCGGTGCCGCTTCTACCAAAATGTTTTCCCCGTCCAAGAGGTCTGGCACCCGTCTAGAAATATTGGGGGTTCCTTGTAGGGCACGTTGGAAATGGGGTTCTTGGGAAATATCTAAAAATTGTCCGTTATCTAGCTGAGCGGTGCCGCCAATGGTAGCAAATTCCATGTTCTTAAAATGGTTGTGGTTGCGTTCGGCTTGCAAAAGCGGATACATACTGTCTTCCGTATTATCCGGCGAGTGCGCAATCGCAATAGCAATGGAAGAGAGTAGGTCTAAATCTTCGGCTACTTGCATTTCAATATGTTTGGCGTCTTGCGCGGCAAATTCTTTTAAGGCCAGTAATGTTTCCTTAGATAATGCCTTAGTAAGTTGGTTTAAATAAAGGGCAATCCCCGTAGAAACCAAAGCCGTGCACGCAATAATTACCGCGGCACATTGTACAAACGAAAAGTTTTTCTTCATGTTATCCTCACTTGCGGGGCTTTACTATGCGTACTTTGCGTAGGGCAGCCCGTTTTTTAAAACGTAATAAATTTTTCTTAAAAAAGTGTGCCAGTCCGCCTTTACCGGTTTCGCGGTAATCGGTTTTCATGTCTAGTCCGGTTTGCATCATAGCGGCTAGGACGTCATCATAAGAGATGCGGTGTTCTCCGTCGGAAATTAGCGCGTAGGTCGCACAATCTAAGGCACGTGCGGCTGCTAAGGCGTTGCGTTCAATACACGGGATTTGCACCAGTCCGTCCACCGGGTCGCACGTTAAACCCAAATGGTGTTCCAACCCCATTTCAGCGGCGTAGGCAATACGGCGGTTATCGCCTCCTTCCAGTTGGCACGCGGCGGCCGAGGCCATGGCGCATGCCACGCCAATTTCACCTTGGCACCCTACTTCCGCGCCGGAAATAGAAGCGTTGCTTTTGGCTAAATTACCAAACAGCCCCGCCGTTGCCAAGGCATGGATAAGGGTAATGTCTTCAAATTCGTAAATCTCTTTAATAAGGCGGCACACCGCTGGTACCACCCCACTAGATCCACAGGTTGGAGCGGTTACTACTTCGCCACCCGCGGCGTTTTCTTCCGCGCATGCCAACGCATAGGCGTACAAATTGTTTTTACGGCGCAAATAAGCGGGGGCATGTTCGGCACTATGTAAGTAGCGCCGTGCCTTACGCTCTAAGCCAAGCGAACCAGGTAGTACGCCGCGTTTTTCCAGTCCGCGGTTTATGGTGCGCATCATGGTGTGCCACACGGTGGTTAAATACTCCCAAATATGGGGACCTTCACATTCCTCCACATATTCCCATAGGAGCATGCGGTTTTTAGCGGTGTACGCTAAAATATCTGCCATGGTTTTGTGGGGATAAACAGAGGCATGGTGTTCGGGTAAAAAATCGTCGTCTCGTACTTCGCCGCCACCCACACTATACACAGTCTTTTCCGTTAAAATGTGGCCCGCTTTATCCAGTGCTTGTAAATGTAGGGCGTTGGGGTGCTTGGGTAAAAAGACAGAAGGTTCCCACACAATGCTAACCGGGCGCGGTTCAAAACCTTCTTTTATGGCAAAATCTGTTAAGTGCCCTTTGCCGGTCGCCCCTAACGAACCATACAGCGTTACTTTAAAACTGGCGGCTTGCGGGTTTGCGGCGGAAAATTGTTCAGCCGCTTTGCGTGGCCCCATGGTGTGGCTGCTAGAAGGTCCCATCCCAATTTTATAAAGTTGTGTGAGTGACTCCATATATGTACCCTATATTAAAAATGGTATCATAATTTTAGGATGAATATCTTATCTTCTTTTTTAGTAGCGCTAGGCTTGTCTATGGATAACCTGGCTGTAACGGTGTCTGCCGGGTGTAGCCGTAGCAAACAGCACGGTATTTGTAAAATCGTGCAAGTAAGCGTATGGTTTGTCTTGGCACATTTTGTGATGTTTAGCCTGGGGTTTGAGGGGGGTGTACTGGCACATGCGGGGCGCACGCTAGGGGCTTGGGTTGCCTGCGGCATTTTAGTATTTATTGGGGTGCGTATGATCATAAATGCGCACGCAGAAGAAAACGACTCTTCTATTTTTACTTCCTTTAAAACACAACTGGCCTTGGCGGTAGCTACTAGTTTGGACGCGTTGTTTGTGGGGGCCGGGTTAGCCCTGGTGCAAGCGCCGTTTTGGCAAACACAGTTAGCCTTGATGAGTTGTGTATTTGTAACTAGTTTAGGCGGATTTTACCTGGGGCACTGTTTAGGAAAACGCCTCGGGCCCAAGATGGAAATAGCGGGCGGGTGTGTATTGGTTGTATTGGGGGTAAAGGTATTGCTAGAAGGGGTAGGCATTTGGTAGAATGACGGTATCTTAAAGCGAGGTGGAGTTATGGGAATTATTTCCGTACTGATTATTTTAATTTGTATTTGTGTGGACAATATGGTTACGGCCAATATGTCCGCGGTCAATATGACCAAAGAGAACAAAAGTGTGTTCTCGGTAAAAATGGCCCTGTTTTTTACGGCATTTAACGTATTGTTTTTTGGATTAGGCTATTTGATTAGCATTATTTTCTTTCGTAACTGGGTTTATTTTGCCCATAACTGGGTGGCGTTTGCGTTCTTGCTACTCTTAGGGATTAAACTGATGTTGGAGTCTATTGAAAAATCGCCCAGTTTCCGTGATGAAGATGCCGGCGGGGTGCGCAAGTTAATTAAGGTATCTTGCTTATTAGGCTTAAACAGCTTTTTGGTAGGCTACGCGTTTGAAACGATGGACCGGGCCTTCTTTCCTGAAGTGCTTTTCTTGTTGGTGCTTAGCTTTGTGCTTACGTTACTGGGCAGCCATTTGGGCGGCAAAGAAATCAAAAATCTGCTGAGCAAAAAAATTGAACTGGTAGCCGGGATTGTGCTTATTATTATGGGCATCCGGCTGATTATTATTTAGTTTTACGCAAGTAAGCAAAAAAACTCCCCGGGCAATTACCCGGGGAGTTTTATGTTATTTTAGTTTATTGTAATCTTCATCACTTACAGGTTCTAACCACTCGTTGGAGGTGTTTTCGCCCGCTATTTCAAACGCCAGGTGCGAGAACCAGCTATCTTTTGCCGCCCCATGCCAATGTTTTACGTTGGCCGGGATATGGACAACATCTCCGGGGAGGAGTTCCACCGGCCCTTTGCCCCACTCTTGGTAATATCCGCGTCCGCCCACGGCCACAAGAAGTTGTCCGCCGCCTTTTTCGGCGTGGTGGATGTGCCAGTTGTTGCGGCACTTGGGCTCAAACGTAACGTTAAAGAACGTTACTTGCTCGGTAGAAATGGGGGCCAGGTAGCTTTGCCCTACAAAGTACTTCGCATAGGCATCATTGGGTTTGCCAATGGGGAAGAAAATGGTTTTTTGGTATTTGTCTTTTTCCGTTAACGCGGGGATTTTGTCCGCCCAAACTTCTTTGGCTAAATTGAACGTAGCCCACGCTTTGGGCCAACCCGCATAAAACGCCGTGTGCGTGATAGCCGCGGCCATTTCCGCTTGGGTAACACCGTTGTTTTTAGCGTTTTGCAAGTGATACTTTAATGAGGAATCGGTAATCCCCTGGGCCATCAAGGCAATCACGGTAATGAGGGAGCGTGTTTTAAGGTCTAGGTCGCGGTTGTTCCAGTTCTCGCCAAACAGCACATCATCATTATAATGGGCAAATTCCGGGGCAAAATTACCCAACTGGGTTCTGCCGGCAGTTTGTACAATCTTTTTGTTTGTCATGGGTTTAGTCTCCTGAGGTTTCTTGGCATAGGTAGCGGCCGGTAACATACAAAGCGCGGCGCCTAGTGCCACTATAAAAGGCGTTTTTTGCATGGGTAAAAACTCCTATTTTAAGTTATTTTACTTATTTATTGTAGCAGTTGGAGTGGACTTTAAGTCAAGCATTTAGAAAAATTAAAACCCCGCTTACGCGAGGTTTAAATTTTTCCGGGACTAGGATTCGAACCTAGAATTAATGCTCCAGAGGCACCCGTGTTACCATTACACCATCCCGGAGTAACACTTATATTATAGCACATTTTGTGGAGTGCGTGTTTTTGTGTAAGTAGTTTCAATTTGTTATAATAAGAATATTAGCGCCTATAGCTCAATTGGTTAGAGCAACCGACTCATAATCGGTGGGTTCCAGGTTCAAGTCCTGGTGGGCGCAAAAATTTACCCTGCCTTTACGGCAGGGTTAAATTTTTATGCCCACAGCGCATAAACTGCTTTATGCGCGTCAGGACTTGAAAGCCGGAGCGATGTTTTTGTTTGAGTGGCTAGGCCGCGAAAGGCAAAAACCGCGAGGCGGGGTCGCGAGCGGCGAGGGGCAACGAGCCGACTTGTGACCAAGTCTCCTGGTGGGCGCAGTAAAATTTGGGTTATCCCTTGTGGATAGCCCAAATTTTTATGCCCAAGCAAGAAAACTGCTTTGCTTGCGTCAGGACTTGAAAGGCACAGCGATGTTTTTTTTGAGACAAAGCCGAAAGGCAAAAACCGCGAGCCCGGCCTGCAGGAGAAAGCCCGCAAAGCCTTGCGGGCGTATCAATGAGTTTCGCCGAAGGCACGGTTAATCCCGTAAGGGATTACGCCGTCAGTAAAATGACCGGAAGGCAAGTCCGTATCTGGTGGGCGCAAACTTTGAAACCAACAATACTACAAACCAATCTTTTGTATCTGCCGGATACGACCTGTCGTTGGGGGAACAATGGGGCTGTGCATTTCCAGTTGCTCCCGCATAAGCAAGCGGACCGTCTTATCGCCTACAGTTTGTTTTGAAGATTGAGGGATGTTTGAGAATTTACTTTCAGTTCTGTTTTTTCCCATAGCGACGTAGGAAGTGGTGGCTAAGGTATATACTTTTTGAGGGTCTATCGGGACTCCTCCTACTTTTATGGAGGCAATTTGACGAGTTTCATTTTCATCTTGCACATAAGTGATCTCTAACCCGGAAAAAGCAAAATTTTCCCACTGTTTTTCCACAAATTCTTGTAGTAATTTGCCGGAGATAGGGAACTGTATAATCGCATCATCAAAAGGATATATTTTTATCAAATCTCGTTCGGTAATATTTCCCTGATGAAGTTGGTCACGGATGGCTCTTCTATCATGTAGTCCAATTTGTGCTCCGCTGTATGTTCGTATGAGGTCGGCAACCCAATTATTAATTGGGGAATCGAAGTGGCTTTTAATGGAGGATTGTTCTTCAAAGGTTACGACTGTTGCGCCCAAAAATGTGCCCATGTCGGGAATCGACAGTGATTCTGCCAAGGCCTTAACTGCTTCATCTTCTCCGGTTTGTTCAATAACTAATGGAATTAGTTCCGAAGAAGCTTGAATTTCCCCGGAGAGCTCATCCTTTTCTACCGTTATTTTAGAAACATACTGTAAGTCACTTCCGCTTTCTACAAATAACACTCCATTTCGCTTTTCATTTTGAACAATATGATGTGCGTGTCCTCCGAGTATAATATGTATCTGTCCCGCAAATTGCTCACTAATTTTTTCAATATCTATATTGGCAATATGTCTTTGATTAGGTAAAGCGTGGTGTGCCAACAATACCACGACATCAGCTTGTTCTTTTTGTATTTCTGCCAGTATTTTTGATAAAAGTGTTGTCACATTGTCGCTTTCTGCGAGGATAGATGCAGCTTTGACATTGGCTAATCCTATCACCGCAACACGCATATTATTTACATCAAAGATTTTGTAAGGATGTACCAAATCGGGAGAAATAATATCCTCGGTATTGGCTGCTAAAATCGAAAATTTGGCTTGTTTGAAATTATTAATAGCTTGGTCATCTCCAAAATCAAATTCGTGATTGCCCACCGTAACCGCGTCATAATGTACAGCATTCATCATCGTGACAGCACTAAGGCCTTTAGAAACAAGCGTTTCTGCTCCACCTTGTGAAAAATCACCACTGTCCAACAAGAGAGAGGGCGTTGGCCCTTGTTTAACAACGGAAGCTAGGGCGGCGTATCCTCCTTGTCCCCTACGAGGGTAGAAAGAACCATGCGCATCACTGGTATGAAAAATAGTGACAATTTTATGAGCGTTGTGTATTTGGACTTGTGGAGATACCGTTGCGGCCGAAATTACGTTCCTCTCTATTACAGAGGGCACAGAAGAATTGACCCGTGCCAAATTTGTTGTAATCCCCTGTTTTTCGAGAGATAAAAATACTCTGTTAAGTGATCTTTGAGCAAATGTTGACGGAGTAAATAGACCCAATATAAAAATCAACAATACTAATTTTGATAGTTTCATACTCATATTATAACGTAAATATTCCTGTGCAACCAGGGTCCAAAGACCCATTTCCTTAGGGCCTTTAGACCTATGTAGATAAATTAAGGAAACTGCGCTACTGTAAGTTGAACCAGGACAACCGTAAAAACTTGTGTCAATTTTCGCAAAGTTACGGGTAAAGAGCTATAAAAAAATAGGGCACTATTTCGGACACGCCATCGCCTTGGGAACCCCTCCTGGTGGGCGCAGATTTAAGGGGTCACTTTTTAGTGGCCCTTTATTTTTTCCTCGTCGACAACCAATCCCTTTCATCCCCCAAAATTAGCAAAAATCTGGTTCAAGTCCGTTCCGAAAAATTTCTATTTTGACCCTCCGACGAGAAGTTTGGCAATTTTAGCAAAATTAGCAATAGTAAACTATGTAAAAGATGGTCACTTTTTGGTCACACCCCTAGGGCCAATTTTATCGCCCAGGCATAGGTTTGTATTTTAAAAAATAGTGTGCCCAAAATATACGGATTGGGCACACGTAAGAAAGCAAACAAAGAAATATTTAATTTCCCACTTTTGCTGTTTTAGTTATCCAGATAGCGAAAAAGTATATTAACAATATCGAGAGCAAATTATTGACAACGGCCATAAATATCCCTTGTCCTTGTTCTCCTAATACCAAGGAACTAATTATTTGAGCTCCGACATTTATTACTTGGATGCCAATTAAACTCAATATGAAAATAGCTCCTTTTCCTAAATGATTTGAAATATGCATATATCCGCCCCAAATAGTTTTGTTTTCCAATACAGAAATCATAAACGGAAATATAAGCACAAATAGTAAAAATTTACTTAAAACTACTACATTTAGGAGTGCAGCTTGAACTGAAGAAATAGTACCTTCTTGCATAAGCATAGGTGCCCAATAATACAATACAAAGCCATATATCCCTGTCCAAATCGCGCATATTGCACTCCAAAACATCCAAGGTCCAAATGATGATAACGGACGGTTTCCTGCCCAATATATTAATATTCCAGAAATTACCATAAGAATCCACCCAATTAACATCTCTCCCATAGGATTATTTACTTTGTCAAACAACAATGTTAAAAAGATTGCCAAAATAAGATATCCCACTAATTTTATTTTATCATCATAGATTTTTATTAATGTTTGTTGAATCATTATTTATCCTCCGTCAAAATATATTATAGCCATTATAGCATAATTAAAGTGGAAACCTTGCGCTAGTAAACGTGGAACCACACAAACACACATAAAATTTTCGCAAAGTTAGCAATAGAGAACTATAAAGAAATTGGTCACTATTTTGGTCACTCCCCCGTCGGTAGTTCACTGCTTGGTGGGCGCAGTAAAATTTAAACCTCGCGTAAGCGGGGTTTTTTGTATAATATCTCTAACGGGGCATGGCTCAAGTGGTAGAGCGCCCGCTTTGGGAGCGGGAGGCTCCCGGTTCAAGTCCGGGTGCCCCGAAAATTTTTATGCATACCCACTTACGCGCGTGCGTGTTCAATCAGTTCCACTCGCCCAAAGATGTGGCCGAGGAAACTTTTTCAGGGGACATTAAAACCGTCACCTCGGGTATTTTCCGCACTCCCTTTGCGTTTGACCGCCTGGTTTTATCTGCCAATTTTCGCACTGCTACGGACGGTTGTTTACTGCTTGCCGTGCAAGTGCAGGTGGGCCAAACGTGGAGCAATTTTTATAAACTGGGGCTTTTGTCGGGCAAGTTTAAAACCAGTTTCCCGGCGCAAAAAGACACTTTTGGCAAGGTGGAAACGGACGAGTTGGTCCTTTTTCAACCCGCCCAAGCGTACCGCTACCGGTTACAATTTTACGGCGACGCGGAGCTTTTGCTCTTAGCCTCCAGTGCGGTGCGCGCCCCGTTTGTCTATGACGAAAAAAACGCCTTGCGCTTGCCCGCAGAGCCCAACATCCAGCAAGTACATCCGCTGAGTCAAATGCAACAAGATACGCCGCATAAACGCCGCATTTGCAGTCCGTGTTCGCTCTATATGGCGCTTAATTCACTGGGCTACGTGGTGCCGCTCCAACAAATTTTGCCGCGCGTGTTTGACCAAACGGCCGACGTATATGGCAACTGGCTTTTTAATATGGCGGCGGCGGCCGAATTTGGCGCACAAGCGTTTTTCCGCCGATTTTCGTCACTTATGGAACTGCAAGAATTTGTCACGCCGGACAGCTTTGTAATTGCCAGTATTGCCTTTAAAAAAGATGAACTGCCCGGTGCTCCGCTGGAAAAAACACCCGGCCATTTGGTGTTAATCCGCGGATACAAAGACGGTCAAATTTTAGTGGCTGACCCTGCCGCCCCCGATACGCCTAGCGTCCTGCGCGCGTATAAGGCCAAAGCCTTTGCCCGCGCGTGGCTGCAAAACAAACAAGGGGCGGCGTATGTAGTGAGGCGTGGATGAAGAAATTAGGTATTTTACTGCTTGTATGTTGCTTATTTGCGTGCGCCCGTCCGGAGCTCAAGGACGCGCTGATTGTAATTCACAAAGGGGAAATGGAATCCTTGGACCCTGTTTACTCGTACGACGGGGTTACGCACGGCATGCTCATTAACGTGTATGACACCTTGCTTAAATTTAACGGCAGTTCCCTAACCGAGCTTTTACCCTCTGTTTCTACCCAAGTGCCCACCGTGCAAAACGGGTTATTATCTAAAGACGGGCTTACCTACACGTTCCCTATCCGCAAGGGGGTCCAATTTCACGACGGCACCGAACTCACGCCCGAAGATGTGCGCTATTCTCTCTTGCGCTTTTTACTTTCGGACGTTTCCGGCGGTCCGTCTAGCCTGCTGTTAGAGCCCATTTTGGGCGTTTCCTCCACGCGCGACGGAAACGGAAACATTACCGTAGATTTTAAGGACGTCTCCCAAGCCGTGCGGGTGGAGGGGGATAATGTCGTTATCACGCTTAAACGTCCGTTTGCGCCGTTTTTATCTATCTTGGCGCGGTGGAGTTACATTGTCAGCAAACACTGGGCGGTGAGCCGTGGTGCGTGGGACGGCACGGAAGGCACGTGGAAAGCGTTTAATAATTTTGCCAAAGATTCCTCTCCCTTTTTTAAGGCGTCCAACGGTACAGGTCCTTTTCAAATTGAACGGTGGGATATTGCCGGCAAAACGCTCGTTTTGCGCGCTAATGAGAATTATTTTGCCGGGGCCCCGCAATTAAAAACTATTTTTATGCGTACGGTGGAGGAACCTTCCACCGTGCGCCTTATGCTAGAAACGGGTGATGCGGACGTGGCCGAAATTTCCCCCAAATTTATTAACCAATTAAAGGGAAACCCTCAAGTGAGTTTGTATGACAATTTACCGCGTTTACGCACGGACCCGGTACTATTTTTTACGCTTAATATCAATATGACCGCCAACCCGGATGTAGGCTCCGGCCGCTTGGACGGACAAGGTATCCCGGCAGATTTTTTTGCCGATAAAGACCTGCGCAAAGCGTTTTTGTACTCCTTTGACTACGACGGCTTTTTAAACCAGTCTATGGAAGGCCGTGCTGAGCGTGCCATTGGCCCTGCCCCGCGCGGGCTTGTAGCGCAAGATGAAAGTTGGGGCCGCTACGCCTTTGACTTGCAAAAAGCCGAAGAATACTTTAAAAAAGCCTGGGGCGGAAAAGTGTGGGACAAAGGCTTTAAGTTTACTATTACCTATAACACCAGTGGCGAAATGCGCCAAATTGCGGCCGAAATTTTAAAACGCAACGTGGAAAAATTAAACCCTAAATTTCAAATTGATTTGCGCGGGGTTACCTGGCCGGCGTTTTTGGAAAAAACAGCCAAGCACCAAATGCCCATTTGGGCGCGTGGTTGGGTGGCTGACTTTGCAGACGCGCATAATTTTTATTTTCCCTTTTTGCACAGCCAAGGGCGCTATGCCCTTTCGCAAGGGTACAAAAACCCACAGGTGGATGCACTCATTGAGCAAGCCGTAGCGCAAACGGACCCGTCCACACGTAACGCACTTTACAAACAAGTTCATCAGCTCATGCACGAAGACGCCATGCAGCTCTACACCGTGCACCCCACCGGGTTGTGGGCCATGCGCAGTAATGTAAAAGGGTTTACCGATAACCCGGTGTATATGGGCATCTATTTTTATCCCATTTATAAAGAGTAAAAAATACCCCCTGTAAAGTTCCTTTTTGCCTAACTAGCCCCAACGGGGCATTTTGTTTTTCTCCCTCCTGGTGGGGGAGAACGAGCGTGTTAGCACCGCAAAGCGGGGAAAGCAACAGCTCCCCTTTTCGTAATGTAAAGAAGAGAAATTTATCGGGAATATAAAGTTTAGAAAGGATCGTTATTTTGTAAAGTCGTAAGCACTTCTAATTACGCCACACATAAAACCCTACAATAACCGCCGCTAAAATCCAACGGTAATACACAAACACGTTGAAATTGTGGGTTTTAATGTATTTCATTAGGCCCCCAATCACTAAAAGCCCGCCTACAAACGCGCTGACAAATCCCCAAAATAACGGGGCATTAAAATCAGCCGCAGACAGCTTGGTTACTTCTAATAGTGCCGCCCCGGCAATCACGGGCGTGGAGAGCAAAAAGGACAACCGCGCAGAGGCCTGGCGGGACATTCCTAAAAATAACGCGGCTGTAATGGTTACCCCACTGCGCGATACGCCCGGCATAATAGCCAAGGCTTGGGCACAGCCTACTAAAAATACCGTCATAAATGGGGCGGTAAAAATATCCGGGTCTCCTTTTTGCGCGCCGGTTTGTTTGTCGGCAATCCACAAAAAACACGCAAACACAGCTAAACACACCGCAATCATCAGCGGGCTTCTAAAGGTATTTTCGGCCCAATCATTAAACAATACCCCCGCCAAACCCGCCGGGACAGTAGCCGCCGCTAAATACCAAAGCACGCGCCCTTCTTTAGATTTGGGTTTGGTAAGCCCCTTTTTAATCAGTACCACCCAATCGTTTGCAAAGTAGATAAGAACGGCCAGTAACGTGGCCGCGTGTAACATAACATCAAAGGCCAGGCCTTGATACACTTGCCCGCGGAAATACGGTAACAATACTAAATGGGCGGAACTGGAAATGGGTAAAAATTCCCCTAACGCTTGTACTAATCCTAACAAAACAGCATCAAAAATACTCATTCTAATTTCTCCAATATAGTTTGATAATATGTTCCTAAAATGCAATAATACAAGTACTTTCTATTTTACTATTTTTAGCTATACTATGAAATTATATTATGCCCATTATCCCGCTTTAGAAGATAGCTTTGTGCGTTTTGTACGTCAAACGCGTACGGAAGTGTTGGATAAATGGTTGATTATTGGGGCGTCCTCCGGTATGTGCGAGCGGTTGCAAACGCGCCTGGCACGTGAACTGGGGGGGCTGGCCAATATGCATTTTATAACGGGGTCTTCCTTGGTGAGCCGCTTGGATAGCGAGGGCCCAGGTCCCACCTTGCCGCTTTTGCCGCAAAATCATTTGCGTGATTTTTTAATTCAAGAGCTCTTAACGCGCCCTGGGTTGGACCGCTACCCTATTTCTTCCGGGTTTGTGCAAGCGGTTAAAAGTGCCCTGCGGGACTTGGCCGACAGCCTAGCTGAGCCGGACGTTCTGGCGGAGCATTGGCAGAGTATGCCGGATTATGTGTTAGAGCAGGACGGGGGACGTTTTAGCTGGCTCATAGAACTGTACAAACGCTACGCACAAGCTGAAAATAGCGTGCCCGGCTACCGCAGTTATCAAGTAGCCTTTGAGCGCGCCTTGGAACAGGTAGAAAATTCACCGTACTTGCACAGTTTTTCGCACATTATTATTTATGGATTTTACGATATGCCCGGTCGGCAGTGGGAATTGTTATCCCGCTTGCGTAGCGTATATCCGGTTACCGTATTTGCCCCTTATGCCAAACATCCGGCTTACAGTTTTGCCCAAAAATTTTTTGAAACCAACTGGCTCGCTGTTCCCCCGGCGCAAGATGTAAATACACCGTGCCAAGGGGCCCTGGGGGCCAGTGCACAATATTTGTTTGCCGCGGGAGGAAGTGCCTCCAATAGGCAGGTAACCATTACCAGTGTGCCGGACGCGAACGGTGCCGTTTTTTATACAGCCAAAGAAATTCTACGCTGTATAGAGCAAGGCACCTCACCGGCCGATATAGCGGTCATTGTGCGTAGTTTAGCCCCGTATCAAGATGAAATCCGCCGTGTATTTAAGGCCAACTGTTTGCCGCTAAATTCCAGCTTTAGCTACCCGCTCACCAAATACTCCTTGGGCAATTTTTGCTTGAATTTACTAGGATTAGCAGCCCATGGGTTTTCACGTGAAAACATCTTGGCGGTGTTTTCTTCCCCTTATTTTAGACAGGCAGATAAGGCGGCTTGGCGGCGGCTGGTGCAACACAGTGTAGTACAGCGCGATTTAGCCCAATGGCGTGAATTATTGCCGGCAGAAAATCCGCATACGGCCGCCGTGCAAGCGTGGATTACGCACGCGGCCCAAACCTTGCAAACCTTGCAAATGCCGCACCCCTGGGAAGCGGGCGTGGAGCAACTGCTGGAATTTTTAAGTGCCCAGGTAGATGAAAATAGTTTGGTAGGGAAAGACCGTGAAATTTTTACAGCGGTAAAAGAGACGTTACTGCAAATGAAACAATACGCGTTTGTACGCACTCAAAGCCGCGAAGGGGAACTGCTACACCAAGCTGCACAAACTTTAAGCACTCTTTCTTTTAATGAGGTGGAACAGGTGCGCGGTGGGATAACTGTTACGGATGCGTTACGTGCGCGCGGCCTTCAATTTAAAACTGTATTTTTGCTCGGACTTAATGATAAAGAATTTCCGCAAATTGCGCCGGAAGATCCTATTTTGCGCGACTATTACCGCTATCAATTGCGCGATACGTTGGGTTACTGGATCAATGCCAGTTTGGACCGCGGGGATGAAGAAAAACTACTTTTTTATAATGCGGTGACGGCCGCACAGGAAAAATTAGTCGTATGTTATGCGCGTTACGCGGCGGACGGGAAACCGGCCGTACCTTCGGTTTATGTAGCCCAATTAGCCCGTGCAAGCGAGTTAAATTTACAAGCAGACAATGCCCCGCGTGTAAGTGGGCGGCTAAGTGAACGTTTGCGTGCGTATCCAACTGTGTATTTAACTCCGCAGGAAATGACCTGCCAACTTGTTTTAGCCGTTCATGCGCAAGAACACCTCAAGCAAGCCGGGCTACTCAGTGCCTTTGTTAAACGTTCGTTATCGTCGGCAGAAAGCCTACCTGGCGGGGGACAACTAAACGCGTATGACGGACTGATTAGCCACGGAAAAGACGTGTTTGCACGGGAAAATGAGCGTGGGTTTTCGCCATCGGCATTGCAGGAACTGGGCACATGCCCGCAAAAGTATTTTTTTAACCGGGTGCTAGGCCTTGCAGAGCCGGACAAACCCGCTAGCCGCCACGAGTTGGCCGTTGATAAGCGGGGGAGCGGTTACCATGCTATTTTGCAAGATTTTTACCAAACACTTCATGCACAGCAACTAACGCATACGCTATTTGACTCAGGCGCGGAAAAATACATCAGCCAAAGTATTGCACGCACCTATACAAAAAATTCATACCAATTATTTGGGATTTATCCGGTGGTGTGGGAACTGATTTTAGAAACCATTTCTAAAAAATTAACCGATTTTGTGACCGAAGATTTAAAAAATCTGGGAAATTTTACCCCTGCTTTTTTTGAACAAACCGTATGTGCTGAACCGACGGAAGAAATGCCTATTAAGCTGCGCGGAATTATTGACCGGGTGGATGTAGAGGAAGTCCACCAACAGTTTTATATTGCCGATTATAAGTCCTCGCGTAAAGGGTCTGGCAAGCTGGTAAGCGATATTTTTACGCACCTCATTTTACAGCCATTTATATATGTCCTGCTAGCCAAACAATTGCCGCAACTTAAGGGGTATACGTCGGCAGGATCGTGTTTGTTAGCCATTGCCAACTACAAAAAGACGGAACTCTCAGCGGCTGAGTTTGAGGAAATTTTTCCAAAAGCACGTGCGCTGTTAGTGGGGTTGTGTGAACTCATTAAACAGGGGAAATTTTTTATTTGTCCGTCTGATTTGTGTACGTACTGCCCTTATGGCCAACTTTGCCGTAAGGATGCGTTTAAGCCGCTCTTGCGCGCGCGGCAAAGCCAAGCCTTTGCCACGTTGGAGGAACTGAGAAAATGACACACGAGGACCGCACCCCCGTACAAACACTTTTAGGGGTTAATATGGTCGTGGAAGCCGGGGCCGGTACTGGCAAAACGACGCTACTTATTGACCGGTTGTGTTTGTGCGTATTAGCGCAAGGAACCCCGGTAGAAAAATTAGTGGCCCTTACATTTACCGAGAAGGCCGCCGCGGAGATCAAAACCCGTTTCATTTTCAAATTAGAGCAACTGGTGCAAGCCGTGCGTAACCATACTGCGGACCGTACCTTAGAATTGCTGCGGGCACATTTTCCGGTAAAAGAGGACGTGTTGGTCACCCGCGCAGAAGCGGCTCTAGCCAGATTGGACCGGGCGAATATTGGCACCATTCACGGATTCTGTGCCGAAATTTTAAAAATGTTTCCACTGGAGGCGGGGCTTTCTCCCAATGCCCAAATTGATACGGGGTATAAGGCGCAAACGCTTTTTGACGGAGCTTGGAATCAATTTTTAGATGTGCAGTTAGGTATGGCTTCCCCGCGGCCTGCAGATTGGAAAAATGTATTGAAAGAAATTTCCTTAGAGGAGTTAAAAGCCTTTGCGCATGAGTTATGTGCCGTAAAACCGGTGGAATATGATTATTATGCACAACGTAGTTTGCTAGTAAGCCAATGCACACAAAAAATAAAACGCTTAGAGGAACTTTATCAGTTTTACGTACCGCAAGGCAAAAAACCACGCAACCTGGAAAAAGCGTTAGGTTGGGCGGCTCATTCGCTACAGCGTACAGAACTTTTTTTGCAAGGAAAAGAAGTCCCGCCGGAGGCTGACACTCCATGTCCTACGCCGGCCCCTTGCAAGGACTGGGAGGAGGCGGATTTTGAAGAGGCACGCGGGCTCATTAGTTTTGCCCAAAAAGTAACGCCCGAAAATCAACAACTTTTTCTACTTGCTTACGATTTGGTAACCCCGCTTGCCCGTGCCGTGCGCCAACTGTATTTACAAGAGGGCGTACTTAGCTTTGACGATTTAATTATCCGGGTGCGTAACTTACTACAGCAAAACTTGTATGTACGCCGTGTGCTCAAAGAAAAATTTGAAGTGCTTTTTGTGGACGAATTTCAGGATACGGACCCCGTACAAGGGGAACTTCTCCTCTTTTTGGCCGAGCAAAAAGCGGGCACAGCTTCGCGTTGGCAAGAAGTACAACTGGCCCCCGGTAAACTGTTTGTGGTAGGGGACCCGAAGCAATCTATTTATCGTTTCCGCGGGGCAGATATTACGGCCTATGAGTTATTTACCGATTTAATTTTAAAACAGGGCGGAAAAAAATTTTTTCTGCAAACTAATTTCCGCAGTGAGCCTGAAATTGTGCAAACCGCTAACGAAGTTTGCTCCCGTGCTATGGTGCAACAGACCGCCTTTCAGCCGGCGTATGTGCCTATTTTTACAGATAAACCGGCCCGACCAGGCTCCGTAGCCTGGCAGTTTATTGCGGCCCCCGCGCAAGGCAAGCCGTTAGCGGATGATTTCCGCCATAACCAGGCCGAGCAAATTGCACATTGGATTAAAGAGAACGTGGGGAGCATGGCCCTTAAGGACGGGCGCAAATTGGCCCTGCGCGATATTGCGCTGTTGACCCGCGTTGGGACTACGGCACGCATTTACACGGATGCGCTACGCCGCTATGGAATTGCGTTTAATACGGAAATGGATAAGGATTTTTTCCGCAAACAAGAAATCAACGACTTACTCTTGCTGTTGCGTGTCATTGCTGATCCGGAAGATAAAATTGCACTGGCCGGTGTATGTAGAAGCCCTTTTGGCGGACTTACTGACGAAGAAATGTATGAGGTAGCACAAACTACGAAGTGGGAGTTGGCTAAACTGCTTACGCATCCGGCCACCGCTGTGCTATCTTCACAGGTGCAACACTTACACCACTTGGCCGGGCGTATGTCTGTGTGTGAGTTGTTGCAAACCATCTTTCAAGGCACGTTTTTTGAGCCAGCGTGTGCCAAAGCCTATGAACAGGAACGTACGCTTTCTTACTTGCAACAATTTTTAGCGTTGGCACGCGCCTATCAAACGCAACAACCGGGGGATTTAACTGGTTTTTTAACAGGAGTTCAAACACGCCTGATGCAAAACCCGGAAACCTTACAGTTGCCGCCGGCAGACGAATCAGCCGATGCTGTATCGGTACTGACGGTACATAAGTCCAAGGGATTGGAATTTCCGGTTGTAATTTTGGCCGATTTATCACGCAGGGAAACGGCCGTTGCGGCGCATCCGGTGGCGCATTTGTTTGCGTGGCAATACAACCTATATGGGCTGCGGGTAGGGAAAATTTGTGATGTGAATTTAGCCTTTTTAGAAGAAGAACAAAAACGCCATAGCCGTTGTGAAGAAGTACGTATCTTATATGTGGCTCTTACGCGGGCAAAAGAAAAGTTACTGCTCTGTGCAGATGAGCGCACCGGGGCGGAAAAAGCGGCCGGTTATTTTGTAGCCGCCGGGTTGTGGCCCGTCGCCCAGCAAACGCAACTTGTTTGTGCGGAAGAGAATTTACGGGTACCGGTACAATATTTCCCGTATATAGAGCCGCGTACCTTTATTTATAAACAGTGGCCGCATGCCCGTGAAACGGAAATGCAACTGGATAACTTAGGCGAGTGGCAAACTCTGTATGCTACGCGCAAAAAAATGTATGAACAGTTACTCACTACGGCCCAACACAAAACTCCCAGCCAACAAATGCATATGCAGCTGCTGAGTGAGCCTCAAGCGCAAGCGGCCGAGTTAGGCACCGTATGCCACCGTGCGTTGGAATTATTGCTCACTCACCCTAATGTTAGTGTACCTCAGGCTTGCTTGCAAGCCGCCCAACAAACGGGTGCGCCGGGGCAAGCCGTGTCAGCTGAGCAGTTGCTAGCCCCTTTTGTAAAATCAAATTTGTTTGCGCAAATCAAAGCGTGTAAATTGCTGGCGTGCGAGATGCCTTTTACCGCCATCTTGCCGGACAAAACCCCACAAAACGGGATTATGGACGTAGTGGTGGAAACTGCGCAAGGTATTTGGGTAATTGATTACAAAACCGATCAAGTTGCACCGGGGCAAGAGGCCGCTTTATTTGAGGAAAAATACCGCGCACAATTAGCGGACTATCGCCGGGCGGCCGAACAAATTTTTAGAGGGAAACCCGTACGGGTCAGTGCCGTATTTGTGCGTACGTTTGCGGCGGTGGAAGCATAAAAGTTACAATATAAGAAAATAGTTTAGGAGAAATTATGTTTGATAAATTAGGACAACTTAAAGATTTATGGAAATTGAAAGGCCAAATGGAAGAAATGAAAAAACGCCTGGATGCCATGGTTATTAAAGCCCAAGGCCCCAAACATTGGGTGGAAATCACCCTAAACGGTTCTATGGAAGTAAAAGAGGTGGTGGTTTTTGACGAAGCCAAACAAGCCACGCCGGCTGAACTGGGCGAAGAAATCAAGGCCGCCTTCAATAAAGCAATTCGTGATACTCAAATGATGGCTGCCCAAGCTATGGGTAGCAATTTTGGGATCCCCAATGCCTAATTTGTATAAAAATAAAACCATAGCCGTGTTTGGAGCGTCGCAAAATCCCTCCAAATACGGCTACAAAATTTTTCACACGCTTGTGCAACAGGGGTTTAACGTTTTTGGTATTAACCCCAAAGGCGGAGCCGTGGATGGGCATGCTTTTTATACTTCTCTAGCAGACGTTGCCGGTGGGGTAGAAGTGGCAATTATGGTAATCCCTCCGGCGGGGTTGTTGTCCGCCGTAGAAGCGTGCAAAGCCAAAGGCGTTAAAGAAATTTGGTTTCAGCCCGGCGCGCAAGAAGACAGTGCTTTTGTACTGGCCACAGCGGCAGGGATAAAAGCTGTCAATGCGTGCTTTATGGCGGAGAACGGACTTTGGTAAGATGTTAAAACACCGCCTGGGAAAGAGTGAATGGGAAGTGTCTGCTATTGGCCTGGGTGCTTGGGCCTTAGGCGGTGGAACGGATTGGGGACCTACCGATTTTACAGAGGTTGCAAACACGGTATCTGCCGCGTTAGAAAATGATATCACGCTTATAGATACAGCCCCTATTTACGGGGATAGCGAAGCCGTACTCGGCCGCGCTTTAGCGGGCAAACGTTCGCAGGTTATTTTATCCACCAAGTGTGGGCTTGTAAAAAATGGCTCCTGGACCGACCATGATTTGCGGCCCGAAACCATTACGCACCAACTGGAAAATTCCCTTAAAAATTTACGCACGGATTATATAGACTTGTATTTCATTCATTACCTAGACCCTAAAGTGCCGTGGCAAGAAGCGTGGCAAACGCTCACGCGCTTAAAAGCACAGGGTAAAGTGCGCGCGTTAGGGGTGTGCAATGTGCCGCCGGATGTGCTAGTTCAAATGGCACAAATGGGGGAGCTCGCTTGCGCGCAAGAGGAGCTTTCGGTGTTGCACCCGCAAAAAGGCCTAGCTACGTTAGCAGTGTGCCGCCGCTACGGCGTGGGTTTTATGGCGTATGGTAGCTTATGCGGAGGTATTTTAAGCGGCAAGTATGCCAAAGAGCCCAATTTGCGCCGTGCGGATGCGCGCAATTATTTTTATAAATGTTACCGGGGGGAAAGCTTTGTGCGCGCCCAACAAACCGTGGCGCGCGTAGTAGCATTGGCCGCCCAACATCAGCTCCTGCCTGTCCAGGTGGCGTTGGCGTGGGTCTTGGCGCAACAAGGTGTAAACTGCGCCCTTGCAGGGGCGCGTAAGGCGCAGCAAGTTTTGCAAAACGCACAAGCGGCCTCCCTTTCACTTTCTTGCGAGGAATTATGCAACTTAACGAAATAGAAACCTATGTATTAGGGGTATTGCCAAAATTGGGCATCAACAAACAGCGCGAATTGGTGCGCCTGGTGTACGAAATTGCCAAGCGCGAGGGGGCCCCGTTGACAGAAATTTTGCCGGTTGAAAAAAATTTAAATTTTGAGAGTGCCAAAAAACGGCTTTTAGCACGGAGATATCCGGTTAATTTTAAGTCGGCCCGTAAAGACCAATTCTATTTGCCCAAATTGGAATTGGACCCCGCGCAGGAAGCCGATTTAACCCCGCGTCCTTTTGCACCTAAAACCGTTTATATAGAAACCTCTGTAAAAGATACTCCGTTAGCACAGCGTGTACGTGCGGCATTTCCTCAGGCCGATTTTAAAGAGACGGACGGACAAACACAAGTGGGTAGCCCTCATTTTTCCAAACGGTTGGACACATTACTTATCCACCGGGAAAAATATGATTTTTTAAAGCCTTGCCCGTGCAGTTGCGGTTCGGCGGGGTGTGGGTATAATTTAATAAATTTGGGGTTTGGGTGCCGCTTTGAATGTGAGTATTGTTTTTTGCAGCAGTATCAAAATTTACATGCGCTGTTGCTGCCCGCTAATGTGGACGAGTTTTTAGCAAAAATTGACGGAACAACGTTTCGCGCGGGGTTATTTGACCGCCCCCGCATTGGCAGTGGGGAGTTTACGGACTCGCTGGTGTTTGATGATTTAACGCAATATTCCGCGCAGATTGTGCCGTTTTTCCGTGTCCGCCCGCATTTGCAATTTGAATTTAAAACCAAAAGCACCAACATTGGGGGACTTTTGGCGGCCGGCGGGTGTGAAAATGTGGTGGTAGCATGGTCCGTCAATGCGGCCCCAATTACGCAGGAAGTGGAGCATTTTACACCCAACTTAACGGCGCGCTTGCAAGCCGCGTGCGAAGTAGCCCGCGCCGGGTACCGCTTGGGCTTTCATTTTGACCCGGTCATCATTTACGAAGGCTACCAACAAGATTATGCCCGCACGGTGCGGGAAATGGCCGACACCCTCCCCCACGATAAAATTGCTTGGATCAGTGTGGGAACACTGCGCTTTAGCCGCGAGCTTAAAAAACGTATTGAAATGCGCTTTACAAGAAACCGCATTTTAGACGGCGAATTTTTACTGGATTTTGACGGTAAAATGCGCTATAGTCAAGCGCAGCGTGTGGAGGCGTACCAATTTTTAGTGCCGCTTTTACGCCGTACGTTTCCCAAAGCGGTGGTTTACTTATGTATGGAAGATCCCGAAGTCGTTGATAAGGTGCGTTAAAAAAATTATCGGTAGGGGGCTCCTTGAGCGTGCCCTCCTTAACAACGACGTTTACAACCTTATTTTTTTTTGCTATAATAACCTTGCGGGGTAGAGAAGCCCGGTATCTCGCAAGGCCCATAACCTTGAGATCGTTGGTTCAAATCCAACCCCCGCAATTTTCTTTTTCATTACGCTCCTTGAGCCGCCCGTAAATGGGCGGCTTTTTTGCACCTTTCCCATTCATATTATGTACAATAATAACAAGGGGGAAAATTATGAAAACGGTTATTTTCTTGGGTTCACATGCAAATTTTTCGGGTCTGCGCTTAGGGGCAGCCTTGGGGACGTTTTTAACCGTCCGCGGACAGAGTGCTGTTTTGGCGGGTGCTAGAAAAAACTTGCCCGCTTATTTGGAACTGCCTACATTGGCTTTGCCCGCTACTGCCACCGCTAAAACTATAGCCACGGCTCTGAAAAAAGTGGGTGCCCAAAAAGTAATTTCTTTGGCGTATTTGCCCGCGTGCGAGGCCGCTAACGCCCTTAACATTCCCTTTGTCTATGTAGAGCCGGAAAATTTAAAAGAAGCTAAACCTGCTAAAAACAAAAAAACGCTACTTGCTAAAGCCGCCCATGTATTTGTCATTGGCGTAGGCGAAAAACCGTTAAACAAAAAACTGTACGGCTCAAACGCCATGCGCGTAACCAACCCGGCTATTTGGGTGGAGCATTATAACTATCATAAACCCGCCTGTTTTAAGAAGGAAAACAACCTGGTGGCGGCGGGAAACCTAACTAAAAACGGTGGTTTTGACGTGTTGCTTGCCTCCTGGGCGCGTTTGGCCCCGGCGCATAAAACATGGCATTTGACCCTTGTGGGCGACGGTACCCAAAAAGCCGCCCTTAAGAAACTAATTACCAAGCATCACTTGGAGCCTAGCACGGAGCTTGTCCCTGCAGATACCGATTTGTACAGCCTTTTGCGTAACGCGGATATCTACGTCTCTCCGGCGCGCACAGCAGAGGGGTTAAATGAACTCTTAGACGCTATGGCTAGCAAACTGCCCGTTGTCGCTACGGATGTGCCGGGCGTTACGGACTTGGTGGCCAATGGCATTAGCGGCCTGGTAGTAAACCCCGGGGAAGAGGAACCCTTAACCATTGCCCTGGATGAACTCATGGTTAACTGGGGCAAACGTGTGGGCATGGCGCTAGAGGCGTGCAAACACAAAGAACGTTTTTCGTTTGAAGATTTTGCCGAACTCATAACAAAATGATTGACTGGAACAGCAACCACACCCGCGTAGCCCTGGCCGAAATCCGCTCTTACACGGAACTGTACGGCCGTGGTAGCCGTGTAGTGCGCTTGGCGTACGGATACCGCCGGTTGCGTAACGCTGTGTATTACGGGTTGCAACAGCAACTGGCCGGTTTTTTACGCCGACCTATACTAGATAAATCGCGTCTGCATGTACTGCTTCATCTGCGTGGCGGCCTAGGGGATTGTGCTGCATTATGGGTGGCCGTGCGCGCACTACGCCAACAACTGCCGCAAGCCGTTTTTCATTATTATAGCGATTCGCCGGACGCGGTGCGCTTGTTGGTTGCGGCGGACGAACAAAATGTCATTTTGCCGCGTTTGCCTTACCGCCGCGCGTACGATATGGCGTGCGAGTTGTGCCTTTCTTTTAAAACCGTGTATGTCAATGTAGCGCGGGTGGAAAAATTAGCGCACGGCTTTATGCCTACGTTGCAGACGTCGCTCAAACGCCAACGCGAACTTGGATTTTTTTTAAACGATAATTATTTATTAGACGACGCTTTAGGCCGTTTTTTATACCACCAAGGGGCCTCGCGCTTAGAAGCGGTGCGCTATTTAAGTGCGCTTGATTTTGACGTGCAAGCAACGGCCACTCTTCCCCCTGAAATTTTGCAAAAAGACCTGAGCCGCCTGGGCCTCAAACCCCCGTATATTACCGTGCATAGCGGCATTAACGCTTCGTTTGATATTGGAATGAAAACGCCGCTAAAATGTTGGTCGCACGAAAATTGGGAAACTTTTTTAGTACTTTTCAAACAACAATTTCCGCAGATTCAAGTGGTGCAAGTGGGGGGAAAAAACAGCCCGCGTTTTGCTAATGTTGATGTGTGCTTACTGGGGGAAACCCCGGTAGAAGAATTACCTGCTATTTTAAACGGGTCTCAGTTGCATATAGACGGCGAAAGCGGCCTAGTACAACTCACACGTTGGCTTAAAACCAAGGCGGTGGTCCTGTTTGGGCCTACGGCACCGTGTTTATTTGCACTGGATAAAAATATCAATTTATCGGCAGACCCATGCGGACACTGTATGTGGCTTTCCGGCCCGTCCTGGCATACCGATTGTGCGCTCGGCTATCCCGCCTGCCAACATATGCAAGCGCACACCCCACAAGAAGTATTAAAGATTGTCTCTAAAGAATTGGCGTAGTTGTTTTGCGTCTTTACTAAGTGCTAAAAGCACGCCATATCCTACTACAAATACCGTGCCGCACCCTAAAATTTGTACAAAATGAGTGTCCGGCAGTATCTTACTAAGTAATCCGGCAGGTATTAGAGCCCCTGCGGCCAACACGCTAAACCGTATCAACGTGTAAAACGGAGCCCAGTAGCTTACAAATGGGATCTGTTTTTGAAATAAAAACGCGTTCAGTACAAAGCCAATCACAAGTCCTGCTCCTAGCAAATAGGGGTAACTAAACGCGCCGTAGCGCGCTAGCAACGTCCAAAGTAGTCCGCTTAACACAAGTCCGCTTGTTAGCGCATAGGGAAAACTTTCTTTAATTTTACGTGTGGCGGCCAGGGCACTATTTTGCAAATAACCGGGTACTGCTAAAAACACCACCCACAGCATAGGGCGCAAAAAACAAACGGTATGCTGCACCGCTTGCGCATCAAAATTCCCACGTTTAAAAAACAGTGCCACAATTTGCGGTGCAAAATAACATGAAAACACAACGAGCGGGGCCAGGAGTGCTACCAGCACATAATTAGCCCGCAAATAAGTTTGATTAAAGGATTGCGTCTGGGTAGCGGCGGCTTGTTGGGTCATTTCAATTTTAGCTACATTAGCCACGCGGGCGGTAAAAACCTCGGTTGTGGAATCGGTGAATTGTTTGCAGTAATTGAGTGCGCTGACAACCCCGGCGTTCATCCCGCTCATCAGGTAAATAGGCAACCAACTGTTTACCATGTCCAGCACGGCCAATGTTTGCCCGGTCAGCATATGTTGGCGGGTATCCGTACGCAAGGGTACCCACGCAGGGGCAAAATTCCAACCTAGCTGGGTGCGCAGTAAATAAATCAGTACCGCAATTTGTAACATATTAGCCAGTAAAAATCCATACACCATGCTGATAATGCCCACCTGGCCGCCCACCAGTAACAAACACCCTAGCGGGCACACGGCATTTAGCACGCCTAGCCACGCGGTTTTAAAAAATTGGTACATTTCAGCTACGGCAGTTAAATAGTACGTAATAATTTGCAATCCAAAGAGGATAAACCCGCACACCAGGAGCCCCTTATCTTGTGCTAAAATAGGCCCGCCAAAGCGGGAAAGAATGTGCCACAGCGGTTGCGTCCATAAACTGCCGGCTATCGCCAAAGTAAGCCCCAGTCCCCCATACATATACAGCCACATATTGATAAACCGGCGGGCGGTGGGTTCGTGCTGCTGTCTTAAAAACATAGCCTGTGGAATAAGGACGGTTTGGTTAAGCCGTTGCAAAAACGCCACGCCAAAGCCCATGAGCATAATCAAATAAAAATAAACGTCCGTTTGGCGGTCTGCCCCAAAATACAGGGCTAGTAAAAGCGCATTGGCAAACGAAATCACTTTCCACACCAGCGTGGCTCCTACGGCCAGTGTGGCCCCTCTTTTATACGAGGTGGGCTTAAAAAGCGTGTTCATATTTTGTATTATAGTATTTTAGGAGATTTTTTATGACTGAATTTGAACCTGTAATCGGGCTAGAAATACACGTACAATTAGCTAGCCACACCAAACTTTTTTGTGCCTGTCCCAACGGCGTGGGAGAAGACACCAAACCCAACAGTGCCGTGTGCCCCATTTGTTTAGGCCACCCCGGCGTGATGCCGGTGCTGACGGAAGGAGCTTTGGAACTAGCCGTGCGTGCCGGGCTGGCGATGCACTGCAAAACCAATGTCTATTCTTCTTTTTCACGCAAACACTATTTCTACCCGGACTTGCCCAAAGGCTATCAAATTACGCAGTATGACGAGCCCATCAACGGGGCCGGATACATTGAAATTACCTACGGTCCCAAGGACAATTTACAAAAGAAAAAAATTGGCATCCACCACGCCCACTTAGAGGAAGATGCCGCTAAATCTTCGCACGAGGCCGACTATTCTTTAGTGGACTACAACCGTGCGGGAGCCCCGCTATTGGAAATTGTGTCCTTGCCCGATATGCGCTCCCCGGATGAGGCTTACGCGTATTTAACGGAAATTAAACGCCTGATGCGTTGGGTGGGGGCATCCAACTGTGATATGGAAAAAGGCGAACTGCGTGTGGATGTAAACATTTCCTTGCGCCCCAAAGGGCAAGAAGCGTTTGGTACCCGTGCGGAAATTAAAAACCTAAACTCCTTTAAAGGCGTGCGCGAAGCGCTCATATACGAAATTAACCGCCAAACGGAAATTTTAAATAACGGCGGCCGCGTCAAGCAGGAAACCCGCCAATGGGACAAAGTGGAACTGGTTACCAAGCCCATGCGCTCCAAAGAGGACGCGTTGGATTACCGCTACTTCCCGGAGCCGGACTTGCCACCCGTTGTTTTGCAAGCAGATTGGCTTAAAAACGTGCAAGCCTCTATGCCCGAGCTACCGGCTAGCAAAGAAGAACGCTTTATGAAAGCGGGCCTGTCCGCCTACGACGCGGGCGTACTGACCTCCTCGCGTGAAATTTCTAACTATTTTGAAGAAGTAACAAAAAGCGGTAAAGTGTCATTAAAAACCGCATCTAACTGGATTCAAACCGACCTTTTAGGTTTACTCCACGCTGAGAAAAAGGAAATTGAAGACTCTCCGATTCCCGCCGCCAAATTAGCCGAACTGTTGGAGCTGACCGAGAGCGGCAAAATTAACCGCAAGCAAGCGCGCGAAGTATTTGAAGAAATCTACAAAAACGGCGGTAACCCGGCTGAAATTGTAGAGAAGCGCGGTATGGTGCAAGTAAGCGACGAAGGCCAACTGGAAGCCTGGGCCAAAGAAGCGATTGCCGCCAACCCCAAAGCGGTGGCCGATTATCAAAAAGGCAACAAAGCCGCCATTGGTGCGCTGGTAGGCGGAGTCATGAAGCTAAGCAAAGGCAAAGCCAACCCCCGCGTAATCAGCCAATTACTTGCAAAGCTGTTGGGATAATTAACAGCGGGCGCGAAATTTCATTTGACGCACAAAAAACGGAAAAAAAGGTGTCGTCCTGAATTTATTTCAGGATCTCCACCTTTTAAAAAATTCTGTCTTTTGTGCGTTTTAGTGATAGCATCAACGCAGTAACGGGACGACCGGTGCTTATACTAATATGCCCAGTTAATCCACTTGCCCTCTTTTTTGTTGTTATATGCAGTTTTTCCAGTTTCGGTTTTGCATATTTGGCTACGGATATCCGTTTCACTGCTTCCATTATAAGAGATGCAAAGTCTTTTACTTGCAATATTGCCGTGGTGTTGTAGGTATTGTTGATAGGCCATTTTTGCAAGTGCATGATAACAAATGGGCGAGCCGCCGTTTACTGCTATATTACACCATCCCCAATTGTATTGGTAATCGCCTGCCGTGCTGTCATCAGATTTATTCTGCGGCATGGAAATATCCAACTCTTCAAAGTCCGTGGCATACTGCCCATTTGCTAAATAATATACTTCCTGTGCCTGTGCAATGCTACCAACAAGGTCTTTAATGGTGGCATATTGGCTTTTGATGACGGCTTTTTGGTACTGCGGCAGTGCCACCGCCGCCAAAATGCCAATGATTAACACTACTACCAATAATTCTATGAGGGTAAAGCCTCTCTGCCGTTTATGTAGGTCAGGTTTTACCTGACAATTAGTTGCGTCAGGCAGAGCCTGACCTACCCCATTAACTTGC
>JAZRAH010000006.1:0-9838 GCA_045634505.1 Elusimicrobiaceae bacterium | reverse complement strand
TGTTTCCCTAAATATTTGCCCCATTTTATAATGTCTACACTACCACATTTACGGCATACTTTTTTATCATACCTGACTCCAAAAATAATATTAAATCATTTCTAAGACGGTATCACCAACAAAAAGTTCTATTAGGCCTGATTTCAATTTTTTTGCTTGAGAGTGTATGCAAAAACGGCTCTCATCGCTGAGCCGAGACTAGGGGCCCAAACAACAACAGCCGTGGCCTGCCACTATAAAATGGCAAACGCTGGGCACTAAACAAAAGGCTCATGACTTCCTTTCATTTAGTGCCTAAGTAGGCTGTTTTGGACTAGTCTCGCACCGGGTTTACGCCCAGTACTCCGCATTCACATGCAATTCCAAAACCGAAAAAATTGTATCTACAGTATAATAAAAAAAGGCCTGTTTTTCAACGGACTTTTGGGAAACAGAGAAACTACAACAAATCAAGAAGCTGATAAGGGGCATCTATAATATAGGCCGGATGATAAGCAGCTAGTTCCTCGCGGGAGCGAAACCCCCACGTAACCCCGCACGCCTTTACCCCGGCATTTTGAGCCGTTTGCATATCTACACCGCTATCGCCCACGTAGAGAGTATTTGCGTGGGGTTCCTTGGCAAGGGATAAAATTTCTTGCACAATTTGTGGGTCCGGCTTGGTAGGCACATTTTCACGTTGGCCTAATACAGCCACAAATGAAACCCGTGGGAAGAAATGCGCCACCAACCGCTGTGTAGCCCGTTGGTATTTGTTAGACGCCACTGCCAATTGGATGCCCCGCCCTTGCAGGGCAGTTAAGATAGCACTTATATTGCCATAGGGACGGGTTTTATCCCATATGTGCGCATCATAATACGTAAAAAATTCCCCGTGCATCCGCTCTAAATTTTCAGGGGTTCGGGCATTTTCCGGCAAGGCACGCTCTAAAAGTTTCGTAACTCCATTGCCTACAAAACTGCGGCATTCTGCCACACTGCGCGGGGCAAACCCATACGCCCACAACGCGTGGTTGGCTGCGGCCGCTAAGTCGTCAATGGTATTGAGTAAAGTGCCGTCTAAATCAAAAATAACTAACATTATAAATGCGCGCGGAAAAAGTCCGCCAGTTTTTGCTTATAGGTAAATCCGCCCACTTCGCCGCATTTATCATGCTTGGCCCCCGGCACAAGCCACAAACTTTTGGGCTCGCCGGCTTGGCGGTACAAATGCCGCGCATGAGCGGCGGGAACTAGATTATCGTAGCGTCCATGCACAATAAATAAGGGCCGCGGCGCAATTTTGGAAATGGTGTATTTGGGGCTATACCGCTCCGGATTGGCTTTGAGTTCTTGGCGGATATAATGTAGCACAATAGGAAGCAGCGGAAAATAAGGTAAATGGTAATGAATCCACGCCCAACGTGATACCACCCGCCGGAATGAATAGTACGGAGCTTCCGCCACCACACAAGCAATCTCAGGGTTGCGGGCGGCCTCCCCTAAAGCCACCATGCCTCCCAAAGACAAACCATACAACCCGATTTTTTCACACTGTTTGGGATAGGTTTTTTTCAAAAATTCTACGGCACCGCGTACATCTTTAAGCTCTAAATATCCAATGGAACTGGTATCCCCCCCGCTCTCGCCTAACGCCCGGAAATCAAAATAAAACAAGTTATAACCCAAATCGCGCAAAAAATACGTATAAGGCAAAATAGACGAGCGGTTCATCCCCCACCCATGCATTAAAATAATGGTTTTATTGGAATTTTCCGCCGGGATCCACCACCCTTTTAAGGAAATATGGTCTGCCGTTTGGAAAGTTACGTTTTCGTACGTAAGGCCAAACTCATCCGGCCAAGCAAACAAGGGTTTACGTTTGGCTTTGGGGTGCAACACTTTGTTGGCTGCACGCTTACAAAATAACACCACTGCCAAGGCCAAAAAGGTTACTCCCAAAATAATACCAAGTAAAATATGCAAAATAGCAATCATGCTTCCTCCTCTAACTGCTTAAGTGCCAATGGAATATGCGCCACAATATCGCGGGCCAGTACACCGTATACGCTTAAACTGCGCGCTGCTAAATCGCCGGCCAGCCCGTGCACATATACACCACACGCAGTTGCTTGCAGTGCCGTTTGCCGTGAAAATCCTTCCGCACCCCCCAGTTGTGCCCATAACCCGGCAATCAACCCGGCTAACACGTCCCCACTTCCTCCCTTGGCAAGTGCCGGGCCGCCGGTAGTATTTTCAAAGAGTGCCTGCGGCGTGGCAATTAGGGTCCCTGCTCCTTTTAGTACACAAACTCCCTGTGTCAGTTCCGCCAAATTTTGCACTTGTTCCTGGCGGGCTGCTTTGCTAAGGGCAGCAGAGGAATTTAACAGGCGGGCCATTTCGCCGGGATGCGGCGTAAAAACAGCGGGCCGTTCGTGCGGCCACGTACGGTGCCACCCCGGTTGACGCGCCAACGCATTTAACGCATCGGCATCCACCAGTAGCGGCAAAGACAAATTTTGAAGCAAAATAGGAAGGAGTTGGCTTTGACCCATGCCCGGACCGACAACCGCCAAAGAGGGGCTAAAATGTTCGCAAATTTCCGGCATGAACTCCCAGGCACTTTCGTCTATTTCGCCGGACTCATTTTCCGGAAACGGGAGGGTAATAGCTTCGGGCAATACGGCCGCAAACGTGGGTTGTATGCTTTTGGGAAGAGCCCAATACACAAGCCCCGCACCCGCAGTCAGTGCACTTTTTGCGCACAAGAGCCCGGCCCCGCACATGCTGCGCGAGCCCGCCACTACAAGCACCCGGCCAAAACTGCCTTTATGGGCATTTTGCGGACGTTTGGGCAACCAATTATGAATTTGGGGTAATGTAAGTAAGGTAGGCATTCCCCCTCCCCACGTTATTCCACCGTTACACTTTTAGCCAGGTTACGCGGTTGGTCAATATCACAACCTAACCGTTTGGCAATCCAGTACGCTAAAAACTGAAGCGGTACCACATTTAAAATGGGCTGTAACAGTTCACTAGCTTGTGGCACAACAAATACTTTATCCGCTACGTCTTTAGCTTGTTTTTCGCCGCCTTGGGTAGTAATGGCTACTACATACGCGCCGCGGGCGCGGCACTCTTGGCAAGCAGAAAGCATTTTTTCAAATAAATCATCCGCCGGCATCAGCATAAACACCGGGGTTCCTTTATCAATAATAGAAATAGGGCCGTGTTTAATTTCCCCCGCGGCAAAACCTTCGGCACTGCGGTAGGAAACTTCTTTTAATTTAAGCGCGCCTTCCAAAGCAATCGGAAAATTTACATTGCGGCCCAAAAAGATGAAGCGGTCTGCTTTGTAAATTTTGCGTGTTAAGTGGCGCACCTCATATTCCATTTTAACGGCTTGTGCCATATCTTTAGGCAAGCGCACTAACGCCTTGGCGTATTTATTGAAATCAGCTTCACTGGTGTGTCCGTTGGCTTTGCCCAAAGTAAGAGCCAAAGCAAAAAGTGCCGTGATTTGGCTGGTAAACGCCTTGGTGGAGGCCACGCTGATTTCCGGCCCACAGTGTGTAAAGAAAGTACCGTCACACACACGGGTTAATGTGGAGCCCAACACGTTACACACCGCTAAGGTGCTAAAGCCCAATTTTTTTGCTTTTTTAATAGCTCCAATGGTGTCCGCTGTTTCGCCGGATTGGCTAATGGCAATGGCTAAGGTATCTTCAAACGGCGGAATCGTGCGGTATTTGTATTCACTGGCTAAATCTACACTGGTAGGAATCCCGGCTAGCTGTTCCAAATAGTATTTACCCACAAGCCCGGCGTGGTACGCCGTACCACAGGCAATAATATGAACATTGCGCAGTTTACGAAGCGCTTTATTATCTTCCCCCAATAGCTTGGTAAAATCGGTTACCGCCGTGCGCAGCGTATCTTCCAACGCTTGCGGTTGGTCGTAGATTTCTTTAATCATAAAGTGGGCATAGCCGCCTTTTTCGGCCGTTTTTTGATCCCACGAAATTTTTGTCGCTTTTACCTTTTTTTCTTTTCCGTTTGCATCCAACAATTTTACATTGTCCCCGTGCAAAATAACCAATTCACCGTCTTCCAAAAACAGGGCTTTGTTAGTATGCTGTAAAAAAGCAGGCACATCAGAAGCTAAAAAGTTTTCTTTTTTTCCTAGCCCCACGACAAGCGGACTTTGGGTTTTTACGCCAATAAGCATCCCCGGAGTGCGTGCCCACATCACCCCAATGGCAAACGCACCGGCAATTTGGGTGTTGGTTTTTTGCACGGCTTTTAACAGTTTTTCTTCGTCATTATCAGCGCGGGTATGTTTTAAATTTTCTTCAATAAGGTGTGCGATAACTTCTGTATCCGTCTCGCTTTTAAAGCGGTGGCCCAGTTGGGTTAGTTTATCACGTAACGTCAAATAGTTTTCAATAATGCCGTTATGTACTACTACTAATTCGCCACTACAATCGGTATGCGGGTGGGAATTTTCTTCACTGGGTTTGCCATGGGTAGCCCAACGGGTGTGTCCAATCCCGGTGACCCCTTGCGGGTTTACTTGCAGGGCGGCTTTTTCTAGCTCGGCCACTTTTCCTACAGCACGTACCGTTACAATTTTTTTATCTTGCAAAATAGAAACCCCGGCCGAATCATATCCGCGGTATTCCAATTTTTTAAGACCGTCTATAATATAAGGCGTACTGTTGTTTTTTCCAACGTATCCAATAATTCCGCACATACAATTTCTCCTACAGTAAATTTTTCATTTCTTCTACAGCGGCCGGCAACCCGGTAAACAAAGAGCGCGCAATAATGGCAAACCCAATATTCATACAGCTAATCCCGCCAATGTCCGCCACCGCTAACACGTTGTGATAATCTAACCCGTGCCCGGCATGCACTTTGAGCCCCAATTCCTGGGCCAACAAGGCCGCCAACGTAAGTTCTTGCAATAGTTTTTGGGCTTGTTTGGGTGTTTTAGCTTCACTATAAGCAGCCGTACAAAGCTCCACCACATCCGCACCTAATTTGGTGGCAATACGCAAATCGGCCGCCACCGGGTTTACAAATAAACTTACAAGAATATGTTTCTTGTGCAATTTTTCAATCATCTTAAACAGCCGTTTTTGCACCGCGGGGGTAAAATTCAGCCCACCCGTGGTGGTTACTTCTCCGGGAAGTTCCGGCACAATACACACGGAGTGCGGTTTACAGGTTAAAGCGGCTTTTTCCCCAAAGTCACTGCACGCACATTCCAGATGAATTTGTTTGGGGAATAATTTACACAAATTGGCAACGTCTTTTTGGTGGATGTGGCGTTGGTCTTTGCGCAAGTGCACTACTACAAAGTCGGCACCCGACGCTAAAGCAATCGCCCCCGCATCTAACGGGTCCGGGCGGCTAGCACGGCGTGCTTGGCGCAAGGTAGCCACATGGTCTATATTTACACCTAATTTCAAAGTCATTTACGTACCTCCGTTTTTTGTTGGTACAATTCTTCTACTTCTTTTAATACACGCGCCACCATTTCTTTTTCTTGCCCTTCTACCAAAATACGTAGTTTAGGCTCGGTGCCGCTGTACCGCACCACTACACGGCCTTTGCCGTGCATGGTTTGTTCTATTTTGGCTACGCCGGGCAAAAACCCCTCTAAACTTTCTAGCGGTGGTTTAGAAGTAACCGCTATTGCTTTTAGCTCGCTAGGGTATTTTTGCCATTGGTCCAAAAACCAACTGGCGCACTTGCCTGATTTTTTCACAAATTGTAAAAATTGCAACGCAGATAAAATACCGTCCCCCGTATTGGCAAAATCACGGAAGATAATATGGCCGGAGGTTTCCCCCCCAATCGAAAGGTCCTCCTTCTCTAACGCCTGGGAAACATATTTATCCCCCACCGAAGTGAGTTCTACGTCTACGCCGTTTTCTTTTAAATAGTTAATACAGCCCAAATTGGCCATGACGGTAAGCACGGCTTTATTTTTTTTAAGTGTGCCGGCTTGTTTCATACACAGCGCACTGGCGGCAATTATGTTATCGCCGTCTAATTGACGGCCTTGCTCGTCCGAGGCAATTACGCGGTCCGCGTCGCCGTCAAAACTAAAGCCCATGTAAGCCTGTTCGCGCACGGTTAAGCGTTGCATAAAGCCCGTGTGCAAGGCACCCATATCTTTATTGATGTTGGTACCATCCGGTTTGGCACCGGTTACGGTTACGTTCATGCCCAGCCCGGCAAACACGTTGGGGGCAATTTTGTAGCTAGCCCCGTTAGCACAATCTAGCACAATTTTAGTGCCTTTTAACAGGTTTGCGTCCACGGTGGACATCAAAAACGCTTCGTACTGTTTGACTAGGGAGGGATCCTCGGTAAACGTCCCCACCGGGGCGGGGACAGCAGACAACTGTTCAATTTTTTGTTCAATGCTGTTTTCCAACGCTTCAGGCAGTTTGGTACCCTGGTTGGTAAAAAATTTAATCCCGTTAAATTCAGCCGGGTTGTGGCTAGCGGAAATAACGACCCCGCACAAACTTCCTGTTTGTTTGACTAGATACGCCACCGAAGGAGTAGTGGAAATCCCCAGGCTAATTACGTTTACACCGCTAGCGCGGATGCCTTTTTGCAACGCTTCTAAAATGCGCGGCCCGCTTGCGCGCGAGTCCTGCGCAATAATGACCTGCGGTTTTAGATGAGCGGACTGTGCCGCTTTTTTTAACTCAGTAAGAGCTACATAACCTAGTTTCGTAATAAAATCATCCACTAGCGGAAACTGCCCCGCTACGGCACGGATACCGTCGGTTCCAAAATATTTTCCCATACTTACTTCCTTACGTGCGCAAAATGCGCAAATTATTTATCCCCCATATCAAACAAATTGCCTTGGGTGGCTTGCTGCGGCTTAGACTGCTTGGTTTCTTGTTGGGCAGCGGCCGTTTCTTGCGCCAGTTCATCGGCCGTTTGTTGGGCCGGGGTTTGCTCGGCTACTTCAGGGGTTTTGAGGCCCAAAATTTCGTCAATTTCTTTTGCCTCTACGACTTCTTTTTCCAGTAAAACAGACACCAGCTTATCAAATGCGGCGCGGTGGGTAGAAATAATTTCTTTCGCACGCGCATAGGACGAGCGGATTAACCCTAAAATTTCCTCGTCAATTACTTTAGCCAGTTCCGGCGAATAGGTGGTATGGCGGGAAATATCGCGCCCTAAAAATACCTCACTTTCTTCCCCGCTGGGTAAGGCAATAGGGCCTAGTTTTTCACTCATTCCTAGTTCCATCACCATTTTGCGGGCATACGCCATGGCTTTATTAAGGTCATCACTGGCACCGGAAGTAATTTCACCAAATACAATTTCTTCGGCTCCGCGTCCGGCCAGTAAAATGCACAAACGGTCTTTAAATTCAGACTTGCTAACTAAAAATTTATCTTCCACCGGCAGTTGCAAGGTGTAACCCAAGGCTTGGCCCCGCGGGATGATAGACACTTTGTGTACCGGGTCGGAATGGTCCGTCAAGCGTGCTACAATGGTGTGGCCCACTTCGTGCGCGGCAATTACCTGAAGTTCGTGCTTGGAGATAATGCGGCTCTTTTTTTGCGGGCCGGCAATCACGCGCTCAATGGCTTCATCCATATCCGCGCTTTCCACGGCGTCTTTATCGGCCCGGGCGGCCAAAATAGCGGCTTCATTGACCACGTTGGCTAGGTCTGCCCCCACAAAACCTGGGGTTCCTTTGGCTACGGTTTTCAGGTCCACGTTGTCGCTAAGTTTTACTTTTTTGGCATGCACTTTTAAAATTTCTTCACGCCCTTTCAAGTCCGGGGCCGGCACAGAGATGTGGCGGTCAAAACGTCCGGGGCGGATGAGTGCCGGGTCCAACACGTCCGGGCGGTTGGTAGAGGCCATGAGGATAATACCTTGTTTGCTTTCAAATCCGTCCAGTTCAATTAAAAGTTGGTTGAGGGTTTGTTCGCGCTCGTCGTGTCCTCCGCCAATTCCGGCAAAACGGCGGCGGCCCACGGCGTCCAACTCGTCAATAAAAATAATAGCGGGCGAATTCTTTTTAGCTTGGTCAAACAGATCCCGTACACGCGCCGCGCCCACACCTACAAACATTTCTACAAATTCACTGGCCGAGGCCGAGAAAAACGCCACACCGGCTTCCCCCGCTACCGCTTTGGCAAGCAGGGTTTTCCCGGTACCGGGCGCGCCGTACAACAATACGCCTTTGGGTAATTTACCGCCTAATTTTTGAAATTTTTTCGGATTTTTCAAAAATTTGATAATGTCTTGCAATTCCTCTTTGGCCTCATCACAACCGGCTACATCCTTAAACGTAACGGTTTGCTCAGCCGGGTTTTGCATTTTAGCTTTGCTACGGGCAAAGCTCATGGCACTTTTACCGTCACTGCGTTGCGGGCGCAGGAAAATAAACCACCACAGCCCGATGAGCAGTACAATCCACAATACGTTAAAGAGGATGTTTCCAATCCAACTGTTGTCTTTTTCGGCTTTGTACTTAATTTTGGCGGCCGAAAGTTCTTTGACTAGGTCCGGGTCGGCCATGCGCACCGTTTTGAAAGGTACAAATTGGCCTTTGTCGTCTTTGTATAGGCCGGAAATTACCTCCGGTGCTACCGTTAAGTCCGACACTTCCGCCGCGGCCACTTTTTGTTTAAAATCGGAATAATCTAAGGTGCTTTGTTTAGCGCCGGGGCGGTTAAATAAAATTACCGCCAAGATAAATACAGCAATCCACCCGGCAATTTGCCCAATGGAAATAATGCGGCGGTTGTTGGGACGATTATTATTTTTCATTTGTTTTAAAAACCCCAATATAAGGTAAATTGCGGTACAGCTCGTTATAATCCAGGCCGTAACCGATTACAAATTCGTTTCCTACCTCAAAGCCCACATATTTTGGGTGAATATCGGCTTTGCGGTTGCACGGTTTGTTTAACAGGCAGCAAATTTCAATACTGGCCGCCCCGCGGGAGCGCAAATTAGCCATTAGGTAATCTAGCGTCAGACCGGTATCTACAATATCTTCTACCACCACTACATGGCGGCCTTTAATACTCTCGCGCAGGTCCAACATAGTACGTACTTGCCCGGTGCTAGACGTGCCGGAATAGGAAGAAAGGCACATAAAATCCATATTGCAATCCACGCTGATTTGTTTCATCAAATCACTATAGAATAAAACACAACCGCGTAAAATGCCCACAAAAAGCGGCATTTTCCCCCGGTAATCGGCCGAGATTTGGCGGCCCAGTTCCGCTACGCGGGTGGCCAGTTGTTCCTGTGAAAATAAGACACGTTCTAAAACGGGTGTTTCGGGCATAAGTTCTCCAAGATACTATATATATAAAGGATACCTTTTTTGGGGCGGAAACACAATAACTGCCGCCCGAACAGTTTCCACATTTGGGTTACTCAAGACCGACTTTCGCTCGCGTACCTGCAACGCTGCGCGTTGTCTTGCAGACGTACGCTACGGGCTAACTTACGGTGCAAACTTCCCTCAAATTTGAAAAATCAGCTTACTGACAGTTTACACCGGTGCTACCGCGCACCAGAACAGTTTCAATTTAACCTATACAGGGGGCCTAAAACCAACTAGGTCTTTTGGCCCTGTTTTTTTGTCTAAAATTTTTTAATATATTAAATAAGGAGATTTTATGTACTATTTACGTTTATTTTTTTATATTTTTGGCCTAATAGAACTTTTTTGGGGTAATACCGTCCTAGAAATGATTTAATATTATTTTTGGAGTCAGGTATGATAAAAAAGTATGCCGTAAATGTGGTAGTTTAAACGTTATTAAATGGGGTAAATACAAAGGCAAGCAGT
>JAZRAH010000005.1:0-1126 GCA_045634505.1 Elusimicrobiaceae bacterium | reverse complement strand
CTGTTACGCAACAACAGGCGTTGAATACCCTGAAAAAATTTCAGGGATTATCTTATTTCATATCAGAACACGGCTTTACTCATAAAGCTTATAGGTTGGGCGTTAGCCCAACAGGAGCCGCAAGCAAACGGTGGGATACTTGCCACATGGCCGGGGATTTGTCGGGTTCACACCCGCCCTATAAACTGACCTATAAGGAAGAGGCCCTGAATAAAAACGCTTTCAGGGCTCCGCTTCGCTCCGGCTTTACGCTTATTGAGTTGTTGGTGGTAGTACTAATTATTGGCATTTTGGCGGCAGTGGCAGTTCCACAATACCAAAAAGCCGTGGAAAAAAGCCGTGCTACCCAAGCACTTGCATTGTTAAAATCATTGGCACAAGCACAAGAAACTTACTATTTGGCTCATGGGACCTATGCAGCGTCTTTTGATGAGTTAGACATAGAACTTCCCGGCAAATTTTCGGGCACTACTCCTTGGCATAATGTAGCGAATGGTACGACCAATATGACCCGGTCTGATGGGGATTGGTCAATACAAATATTTAACTACGCAGAACTTTCGGCAGGACGTATCAACGGTAAATATGCAGGAGCTGGGTTTATTTACCTTCCTCAATTTTTTGAAATACCGGACACTTTTCATATTACTCCAGGCTCTATTTTTTGTGCAGAACGTCATAGTAATGGACTCACTTTTGAGGAAGAGGATGGTGCTTTTTGTGAGAAAGTAATGAACGGGACTTTTGATTCGGTACAAGGCGGTGTGTACACTTATAAATTACCTTACTAAATCTGCCACAATTAAATTATATTTCCACGTATGCACAGGGGTTTTGTTTATAAAGGCTACTGGTATAAATAAAGTCATTATTCTGAACTTGATTTAGGATTTTACCTTATATCTCACAAATGGCGAGATTCAAAATCAAGTTTGGACAGACATCTTAAAAAAAGTAACACCACCCAAAACATACTGTTTTGGGTGGTGTACGTAAAATGCAACTTTGTGTGTTTATTAAGTGTCGTTTCGCAAGGCGCGCTAGGTATCATTTTCAGTAGGCTGATTTGTCAAAATCTAAGCAGTTGGCAGGGAAAAGTTGGGCGCATAGGCGCACTGTCAGGTGC
>JAZRAH010000004.1:0-9220 GCA_045634505.1 Elusimicrobiaceae bacterium | reverse complement strand
TTAACCCAATTGCGCCATATATATCTATGTCCGCACGTTAGACATCTATAACGCTGAGTCCCGGCAGAGGTTAAACCATCTTTGCGGGTATATTTACTGCCACATTTTGTACATGATTTTTGCATAAGAGTTAAACCGTTTTAACTCTTATGCTAGTATTTTATGCTAATCTACGACGTAAAAAAATTATTTTCAGACACTAAAAAACACCACTTTTTAACCTTTATACCCATCCCCGAGGGGTTTTGTCGGGGATCTTGCTGTTTTCATAACGACTAGATCCTGAATCAAGTTCAGGATGACGACGGGCAAGGTTGGAATGACAAATAAAAAAGGGAAAAAAATTTATAAGTTTAATCCCTGAACTTGTTTCAGGGTCTTCCACGCCTGTTGTAGTTATTATAGCTATGCAACAACAATCGTCGAAGATCCCGAAATAAATTCGTCAATAAGCTTTATGATGTAAAAACAGGCCCCCGCGCGGATGTGGGGAAAAAATAAAAAATGCCGTTCGTACCATCACCGGTCGTCGTAGAGGATAAGATGATTTTTCAAAATCTAGCCTAATTGCGCGGGCAAGTGCCCCGCATAGGCGTACTGACAGGTACGTCAAGGGGCAGGGACGTGCAAGTAGGCAGATTTTGGAAAATTGTATCGCTGAAAAGCAACACAACCCAAAACTTTGCGTTTTAGGTTGTGTGCGTAAAATGCAACTTTACAAAAGTCGTTTTACTTCCGTTTCTTTTTGGCGAGTACATCTTTCGCCGCCGCTTGCGCCGCCGCTAAGCGGGCTATCGGCACGCGGAACGCCGAGCAGGACACATACGTAAACCCTTCGCGGTGGCAAAATTCCACACTTTCCGGGTCCCCGCCGTGTTCGCCGCAGATACCAATCTTAAGACCGGGTTTTACTTCGCGGCTTTCAATTACAGCGTGCTGGATTAAGCGGCCCACCCCGTGTTGGTCCAAGGTTTGGAACGGGTCGTGCTCTAAAATACCTTGTTTGAGGTATTCGGGCAGGAACGAACCGATATCGTCGCGCGAGAAACCAAACGTCATTTGCGTGAGGTCGTTGGTACCAAACGAGAAGAAGTCCGCTTCCGTGGCTACGTCGGCCGCTAATACAGCCGCACGCGGAATTTCAATCATGGTCCCCACGGAGAATTTGAGTTTTTTCACTTTCGTTTTGGCTACTACTTCGTCGTAAGCGGCGCGGATGAGTTTTTTCTGGGAGACGATTTCATTCTTATCGCACGTGAGCGGAATCATGACTTCCGGCTCCGCTTTTACGCCTTCCTTAATCAGTTCCGCCGCGGCTTCAAATACCGCACGCGCTTGCATTTTGGTAATTTCCGGGTAGGTTACACCCAAGCGGATCCCGCGGTGCCCCATCATGGGGTTTACTTCGTGCAATCCGGCGGCACGTTCGCGGAAGGTTTCCATACCAATATGTAAGGCTTCGGCCAAGTCGCGTTGTTTTTCGGGCAAGGCAGGCACAAATTCGTGCAGCGGCGGGTCCATTAAGCGGACCGTTACACTGTACCCAGCCATCGCTTTTAAAGTGGCCTTAATTTCTTTTTTCATGTGCGGGAAGAGTTCGTCCACTGCGGCTTTGCGTTCCATATCGTTACCGGCTAAAATCATTTTGCGTAAAATGAACAGCGGTACTTCGGAATGTTTGCCGTAGAACATGTGTTCAATGCGGAACAACCCAATGCCTTCGGCCCCAAATTTACGAGCTTTCAGGGCGTCATCTTCCGTGTCGGCATTGGCACGTACTTTTAAGACGCGCACTTTGTCGCACAGGGCTAAGAAGTTGGTTAAATTTTTGTTGCCTTCGCCCGCGCCTAACATTTTGAGGGCACCAGCATAGACGTAGCCTTTGGTACCGTTCAAGGTCAGCTCGTCGCCTTCTTTAAAGGTTTTGCCGCCTACTTTGAGGGTCTTGTTGGCTAGGTCAATTTCCAATTCACCGCAGCCCACAATACAGCATTTACCCCAACCGCGCGCTACTAACGCCGCGTGCGAGGTCATCCCGCCACGTTGGGTTAAAATCCCTTGCGCGGCACGCATCCCTTCAATATCTTCCGGGTTGGTTTCTTCGCGCACTAAAATAGCAGGAATGTTTTTGGCTTGCAAGGCAATCGCGTCTAACGAGTTAAATACAATTTTACCGCACGCACCGCCGGGGCCCGCAGGCAACCCTTGGGCAATGGCTTTGGCGCCTTTTTCGGCGGCCGGGTCAATGGCGGGCAGTAACAGTTCGCCCAACTGGGCCGGGGTTACGCGCAAAACGGCTTCTTCCTTGGTAATAAGTTTTTCTTTTACCATATCCAGTGCCATTTGCACGGCGGCAATCCCGTTACGTTTACCCACACGGCATTGGAGCATCCACAAGCGTTCGTGTTCAATGGTAAACTCAATATCCAACATATCGTGGAAATGTTTTTCCAGTTTCTTTTGAATCGCGTCCAACTCTTTGTACACTTTGGGCATTACTTTTTCCAAGGTGGGCAAATGCGCCGAGTGCGCGTTGGTGGACCACTTGTTCATCGGGGAGGGGGTGCGGATACCGGCTACCACATCTTCGCCTTGGGCGTTGATTAAGTATTCGCCGTAGAAATGAGAATCACCGTTTCCGGGGTTGCGGGTAAAGGCTACGCCGGTGGCACTCGTGTCGCCCATGTTACCAAATACCATGGTCTGTACGTTTACAGCGGTACCCCAATCGTTAGGGATGTTTTCAATAGCGCGGTAGGCAATGGCGCGTTTTCCGTTCCAGGAGGCAAACACGGCCCCGATAGCGCCCCAAAGTTGTTCCACCGGATTATCGGGGAATTCTTTGCCGAGCACTTTTTTAACGGTTTTCTTAAATTCCACGCACAATTTTTTAAGTTCTTCAGCCGGGATTTGCGTATCGTCTTTTACTTTTAATTCGGCTTTTTTGGCGGCCATCATACCGTCTAAAATTTTGCGGATGCCTTCGCCGTCTTTGGGTTCAATACCGGCGGCTTTTTCCATTACCACGTCGCTATACATCATAATTAAGCGGCGGTAAGCGTCATAGACAAAGCGGGCATTGTTGGTTTTGGCAATCATACCCGGGATCGTTTTTTCGGTTAACCCAATGTTCAAAATGGTTTCCATCATCCCCGGCATGGAAGCACGGGCGCCGGAACGCACGGACACCAACAGCGGGTTGGTGGCAGAGCCAAATTCTTTTTTGGTTTCTTTTTCAACTTTTTTCAGGTTTGCTTCTACGTCTGCTTTTAAGGTTTTAGGATAGGTTTTTTTGTTGTTCCAGTAGTAGGTGCAGACTTCGGTGGTAATAGTAAAACCGGGAGGCACCGGGAGTTTTAACTGGCCGGACATTTCGGCTAAGTTCGCCCCTTTACCGCCCAAGAGTTCTTTCATTTTGCCATTACCTTCGGCCTTACCGGCGCCAAAGGAATAGACGTATTTCGTATTTTTTACTTTTTTAGAAACGGGTTTTTTTACAGCAGTTTTCTTAACGGCCGCTTTTTTAGCGGTGGTTTTTTTTGCGGTTTTTTTAACCATGGTATTCTCCCTATAAGTAAGTTAACGCGCGCGTACACGCGGGCGTGAATATTCCTATATATTGTAGTACATTTGGGGGAAAAAAGGATAATTTTTTTATTTATTCTTTAAATAATCCCCGTGAAAACCTTTTCCGGGGGAAACGTGGCGGCCGATACTTTCTATTTTGGCTTGCATACACCCGCGGCATTGGGCGGCCTGATCGCCGGTACAGACTTTACCGGGATATAACTCATACTGCTTGCGATAGGTTGTGTCGGTTACATTGGGCATGACCACATTCGCTCCGCACTGCAGGGCCCGTAAACGCCCCTCTGGGTGGAGCGTTTCCATGGCGGTGGTAGCCGGGATGTTAATATCCGGCAGTAACAGGCGCATCAGGGCCATCATTTTTAAAGACAACTCAAAATGACCGTCGGTTGTTTCATTTTTTAAAGGCGTGTGCGGGTGGGGGATAAACGGCCCGATACCCGCCATATCCACGGGTAAGTTTTTAAAAAATAGTAAATCATCTGCCAAACTTTCCAGGGTTTGCCCCGGTAACCCCACCAACGAGCCTGACCCTACTTCATACCCCAGTTCTTTTAAATCTTGCAAACAGCGCACGCGGTTTTCAAAACGCATGCCGGGGTCTAATTTTTCATACAAGGCTTTGTCGGTAGTTTCGATACGCAGTAAATACCGGTCCGCCCCGGCCGCCCGGTACGCCGCATAGGCTTCGCGCGGTTTTTCTCCCACACTCAGCGTAACCGCTACGTCCAGCTTTTTGATTTCACGGATAATTTGGCACATTTTATCGGTATCAAACCAAAGGTCCTCCCCGCTTTGCAGTACAACGGTTTTATAACCTAAGGCTACAGCTTGCTTGGCCATTTGCATCATTTGTGAGGGGGATAAACGGTAGCGTTGTGCGTGCAAGTTAGACTTACGTAACCCACAGTACATACAATCATTTTTACAGTAGCTTGAAAATTCTATGAGTCCGCGCAAATACACGCCGTCCCCTACGTATTGTTTGCGCACCTGGTCCGCGGCCTGGAACAATACCTGCGGCTGTGCTGAGGACAACAAAGCCACTATTTCCGGACGGGCAAGAGCGTGGGTGGACAAAGCTTTTTCAATGAGGGATTGCATAAGTATAGTATATAAAATTAGGTCCAAAGTCCCAAACAAAAGTGGGCCCAAATCCATAATAATTCTGGGCACAAGGACCCTGTTATTTACGCCTGTAATGCGCTACTATATAAGTGTAAGCAGTAAACAAAAGGGATGGAAATTATGCCAACGGAAACATTAAACCAAACTTTAGCTTTGCAGCAACTAAAACTGGCCCGTCTTCATCAAGCGTTTGCTAGCTTAGCCAATAGCCCGGAAATGGATGACTTTTTAAATTTTATCTAAGTGAACTCATTACCTCCTACAAGAGTCCCAAATGCCCGTTAGTTTGATGCTAACGGGCATCTCCTTTTTATGGGTTATTGTTTTTTTTATAAAAAAAATGGTATAGTGCCATATATGAAACGATTTATTAAAAATAATTTACATGGGTTGTCGCATTTTTGCTCTCCTAGCGGTCGCGACAGCCGCCAAACCTTTTGTGATATTTACAAAGGTTTTATCCTCCTAGCTTTGTTTGGCATTTTTGCGTGCGCCTGGCGTAACACGTTAGCGATGCTTTATTTGCGTGATATATTCGTCATTTCTGAACTGGCGTGTTGGGTATTATGTATTTTATTTGAGTTGTTTTTGCTCCTGGCGTTTGCGATGGCGACACTGCGCCGTTGGCAAGATTTGGACATCCGCATTCCGCAGGATGATTCAGGGTTTGAGTTAATCAAACGGGCCCGCTTTTGGCAAATACTGGCTAGCGAGGAAGGCTCCAGCGAGCCCAACCAACATGGTCCCGCCCCGGCCGATAACCCCGTTCCGCTGGTTAGTGAAAAGGATTTCAAAGAAGAGGTTCTCAAGAAGCTATTTGTAGATTCGGACAATGATATTGAAGAAATTAAGTAAACTTCCGTTGCACACATAAAAGCACCCCCAAAAGGGGTGTTTTTTTTGTATAATGTAGGGGTACTTAATGTAAGTATAAAATTATAATAGGAGAAGGGCTCCGCTGCGGCTCGGTCGTTTTTCGGATAAATACGGCTTGGTCGTTAGGATGCAGCCCTAAGAGAAAACTAACATGGTATTATCCAACCAAGACAGAAAAGACATCATCAGCAAGTTCCAAGCTAACGCCAAGGACACCGGCTCTGCCGCCGTGCAAATTGCGTTAATTACCGAACGTATCCAATACATTTCCAATCACCTCAAAGCCAACCCCAAAGACTTTGCCGGTGAAACGGGTCTCAACAAACTCGTCGGCCAACGCAAACGCTTACTGGCCTACTTGAAACGCACGGATTTTGAAAAATATCAAGCCGTGACCAAAGAACTCAAACTCAGAAAATAAGGAACTGTAAATGCCTAATTTTAACCATAACTTTAACATTCAAAGTGTGGAAGTTACCGTCGGGCGCGATACCATTAAGCTGGAAACCGGTTTAATGGCCAAGCAAGCTGACGGCGCTGTGGTAGCCAGCATGGGCGATACGCGCATTTTGGCCACCGCTGTTTCCACCAAAGAGCAAAAACCCGGTATTTCGGATTTTACGCCCTTAACGGTCAACTATAAAGAAAGAACTTATGCGGCGGGTAAAATCCCGGGCGGTTTCTTCAAGCGCGAGGGTAAACCGAGCAAAAAAGAAACGCTTTCTTCCCGTATTATTGACCGCACCATGCGCCCCATTTTCCCGGAAGGTTTCGCGTGTGAAACCAACGTAACGGCCATGGTTGTTTCTGCCGACCCCACCAATGATGCCGACATTTTAGCCGTACTTGCTTCGTCCTCGTCCGTGGTTATTTCTTCTATTCCGTTTAATGAGCCGGTGGCCGCTGTACGCATTGGCCGCATTAACGGGCAATATATCGTCAACCCCACCAAAGAAGAACAAGCCCTGCCCGAATGCGACATGGATTTAACCATTGCCGGTTCCGCGCAAGGGATTCTCATGGTAGAGGGGGGTGCCAAAGAAGTAGAAGAAAGCGCCATCATTGAAGCTATGGAAGTAGCCAAGCCGGAAATTGACAAAATGTGTGCCGCGCAACTTAAACTGCGCGAACTGGCCGGCAAGCCGAAATTTGAATATGTGGTAGAAAAACTACCGCAAGAAGTAGTAGATTTGGCCAACGGTGCTTTTAGAGAAGAAGCCAAAAAAATCTTGCACGCATTTAGCGATAAACAAACGCGCGACTTGCAAGTGGCCCAACTCAAAAAGAACTTTGCCGAACAATTAACGGAAAAATACGCCGATAACGCCGCTACCTACGCGGGGATTGCACTTGAAAACATTATGTACGAAGAATCCCGCGCCCTGGTACTGCATGAAGGCGTACGTGTGGACGGCCGCAAACCGACCGAAATCCGCCCGCTCAGCTCTTTAGTAGGTTACTTACCGCGCGCCCACGGGTCTGCTGTGTTTACCCGCGGTCAAACCCAGTCGTTAGCCGTAGCCACCTTGGGTACGCCCGATGACCAACAAATGGTAGAAGGGTTAGAAGATACTTCATACGAACGCTTTATGTTGCACTATAACTTCCCGGGTTTTGCCACGGGCGAGTGCAAACCGGACCGCTCTCCGGGCCGCCGCGAAATCGGCCACGGGGAATTAGCGCGCCGTGCGTTGTTGCCGCTCATTCCGTCCGAAGAAGAATTCCCGTACACCATTCGCGTCGTGTCGGACATTACCGAATCCAACGGTTCTTCCTCTATGGCCTCTGTGTGTGGCGGTTCGCTTGCGCTGTTTGATGCGGGCGTGCCGATGAAATCGCCCTGCTCAGGGATTGCCATGGGTGCCATTAGCGGAGAAGGCAAATTTGTCGTCTTGTCCGATATTATGGGCTTGGAAGACCACCTGGGCGACATGGACTTTAAATTGACCGGTTCCCGCAAAGGTATTACGGCCTTCCAAATGGACGTAAAACTCAAAACCGGCATGCCGCTAGACGTCCTGCGCCAAGCCATTAAACAAGCTACGCAAGGCCGCATGTTTATTATGGACCACATGGAAAAAACGATTGCGCAGCCCAGAAAGTCGGTTTCCCCGTACGCTCCTGTGATTCACAAAATGCAAATTGCAGTAGATAAGATCGGCGCCGTCATTGGGCCCGGCGGTAAAAACATTAAACGCATTACCGAATCTACCGGCACCAAGATTGACATTGAAGAAAACGGCGTGGTAACCATTGCCGCGGCCAATGCTGAAAAGCTCCACCAAGCCAAAGCGGAAATTGAAATGTTAACGGCCGAGCCGGAAGTAAACAAAATTTACAAAGGCAAAGTAGTTTCCATTCAACCCTTTGGGGCGTTTGTGGAAATTTTACCTGGCAAAGACGGGCTCTTACACATCTCCGAAATTGCCAAACACCGCGTTAATAAAGTAGAAGACGTATTGAAACTCGGCGAAATTGTTGAAGTGAAATGCGTTGAAATTGATAATAGCGGTAAAGTACGGCTTTCCCGTAAAGCCTTGCTCAAATAAGTGTTTCTCCTTGTTGTACGCCTCCCGGTCTTGCATAAGCCGGGAGGCCCTTTTTTTGCATAAAGCCTGTGCCTTATTATTTTCCTCGCCCCCCGGAGGGAGAGGAGAGCACAAAGTGCTAGGAGAGGGGGAAAAGTCGTTATAGGGCAGATATAAACCCGACAACAAGAAAGCGTCATAGCTTGCCGCTAACAACTTTCATCATGGACCTTTTTATATAAGTATATTGCGCAATTTAGTATAATAGGCGTATGAAAATACGCCTATTTTGCTGCTTGCTAAGCACCTTGTTACTAGGCGCGTGTGCCTACCACAATGCTTTACCGCGCGGCCTGTTTGCCGCCCCGGTTGCCGAGGAAAAACTAAAAGCAAGCGTATTAGTGGCTAGCGACAAAATTGCCCAAAAACAATTTGTTTTAAAGGACTACCACTCCCAAAACGCTGTGCATTCTTATAAAATTGATCTGGCCGACGGCTCGCTCACCGCGGCGGCCGAAGCATTGGACACCCTGTTTGAAACGGTGGAAGTAAATCCGTCCAAACGCGCCGCACAGTACGATTACCTGGCCGAGCTAAATTACACCGTTTCCAACGGCAAGACCGACAGTATGGATAGCGTCCAATGGTTTGGCGGCCAGCCACCCATTTTAGAAACGCGCGTACTCATTACCCTTTATGACGCACACACCCGCCAAGCGGTATTTTCGCTGTTTGCTTCACGCCAAAACCGTGTGGAAATGACCGACACTTCCGCCGCCGCGCAACGCGTGGAAAACAAAGGCACGGCTTTATTTCTGCCTGTTACGGGCCCCGTCTATACGCAAGCCTTTGGCAATAATTTACGCGCCACCCTCGCGCGCGATTTAGTCCAATGCCTTAGCGATATTTCTTACACGTTGCAAGAAAAGCGCGCCCTGTTTGAATAACAAAAAAACAGTGTCATGATGAAACTCCACGGGCTCACGCCCGTGGTATCAGTCCGTTTCAAACAAAGTTTGCCCTGAATCTTCTTTTCCCTGCTCTTCTATATACCTTTGTATCGTTTCTTCATTTACCCCTATCGTTGATACAAAATATCC
>JAZRAH010000003.1:0-2405 GCA_045634505.1 Elusimicrobiaceae bacterium | reverse complement strand
GGTTATTTTAGCCAGCTAAAAAGCAAGGTAAGGATACATTCGGGTCTAATTAGGGAAAGACGGATTAAACTGATTAAAAAGTTGCTGTCTGAACCCCTAAATTAGACCCTACCACCTCAAAAAAGTTCCATTAGGCCATATAATGAGATTACACGTTACTTCTAAGGAGCCTATTTATGAAAATGATTGCTTTAAAATATTATGACGGCGGATTTATGACCCAGGCTTTTGCCTTTGGCGGCACGCGCGATAAGAGCAAAATTGACCCAAATGTTAAATATGGTTCCAGCTTGCAAAATTTTTTAATTGATGACGGAAAGGACGTTATTTTGTCCGATACGGGCCTGCCCAACGAAACTGCCGATATTGCCAAAAAAGAAGGCGCCGCCTTGTGGATGGGGGAAAAAGTAGCCACTTTTGCCCAAGCGCTTGCCCAGGCCGGTTACAAGCCCGAAGATGTTACTAAAATTTTTGTTACGCATAAACACCCGGACCACACCGGCGAACTGCGTATGTTTCCCAACGCTAAAATCTATATTTCCAAAGAAGAGGCCGATGCCATGAAATTGGACGGGGACAATGTAGTGCGGGTGGAGTTTACGGACGGCCCCTATAAAAATTTCCCGCGCAGCCAACGCATTACGGACCATTTGGTACTTGTGCAAGCCCAAGGGCACACCAAAGGCAACTCGGTAGGGATTTTGGAAGATAACGGTACGTACTATATGTTCCACGGGGATGTGACCTATTGCGACGCGGCCCTTTATGAAGGGGAGCTTTCCATCATATTTGAAGATAAAGAAAAAGCGCGCGAAACCTTGGCCCGTGTGCGTGAATTTATTAAAAACAACCCTACGGTATATTGCTCTACCCATTGTCCGGAGGGGTATCAAAACCTGGAGCAGAAAAAGATTTGCAAGCTGTAAAGGTACCGTATGGAACATACAGCCGATATGCGCACGTTAGCCGCCCAGCGCGAGCAAATTATTGTTAAAACCAGTATCGTAGGCATTGTAACCAATGTGGTGTTAGCCGGTTTTAAGGTACTGGTGGGGCTACTTGCTCACTCTATTGCCGTGGTGTTGGACGGCGTCAATAACTTTTCGGACGCTTTGTCGTCTGTTATTACGATTATTGGGGCCAAATTGGCCGGTAAAAAGCCCGACAAAGAGCACCCCCTAGGCCACGGACGGGTAGAATATTTAAGTGCCATGATTGTGTCGGCCTTGGTGCTTTATGCAGGGGGAACGGCCTTACTGGAATCCGTTAAAAAAATTTTTCACCCGCAGGAAGTTTCCTATTCGGCCCTAACCTTGTGGGTTCTCGTTATAGCCATTATAGCCAAATTGGTGCTGGGCCGTTACGTAAAAGCCAAGGGGGAGCAAGTGCAATCAGGGGCGTTAGTGGCGTCCGGCTCGGATGCGTCGTTTGATGCTGTTTTATCCGGCTCGGTACTCATTTGCGCACTTATTTTTATTCAGTGGCATATTTCCTTAGAGGCCTACGTAGGGGTGGCTATTTCCCTGGTCATTATCAAAGCCGGTGTGGAAATGCTCAAAGGGACGCTTAACGATATTTTGGGCCAACGTGCCGACGCGGAAGTGATCCGGCAGATTAAGCAAATTATCGCGCAGGAGCCGCAAGTGCACGGTGTGTATGACATTTTGGTAAATAACTATGGGCCCAATAAAAACTATGCTTCTTTGCATATTGAACTAGATGACACGTTAACCGTGGCGCAGGTGGACCAACTCACCCGCACCATAGAAAACAAGGTATATCGGCAAACCGGGATTATTTTAACGGGGGTCGGCGTGTATGCCCGCAATACTTCTAACGAGGAGGCCGCCCAAATCCGCAACCAGGTGCAACAAATCGTTTTGGCGCACGATTGGGCCCTTCAAATGCATGGCTTTTATATAGACACCCCCCAAAAAACCCTACAGTTTGACGTGGTGCTCAGTTTTGACGTGGAGCACAAAGAAGCCCTGGAAACGCTCACGCGCGAACTGCAAGCCGCCTACCCCGCCTATCACATTCAAATCACCCTGGATGTGGACGTGGCAGATTAAAAAATAGTAGGCACCTTTTCAAACCCCTGGGCCTAGTGTCTAGGGGTTTTTCAATGCAAAGAGGCCGGGTGTAAACATAGTGTTCCCGGTGAAGTTTGTGCCGCGCGTATGTTTTGTGCCAAGAGGCTTGACTTAGAGCTTACTCCAGCTGCTACAATAATTTTATAGGAGGAATTATGAAACTTACAAAAATAGGCCTAATAGACAAAAATCTGGGTGATTAGGTCTAAATATGTGGTTTGCTAAGTAACTTTTTTATCAGTTTAATCCGTCTCTCCCTAATTAGGCCCGAATGTATCCTTACCTTGCTCTTTAATTGACTAAAATAACCCT
>JAZRAH010000002.1:0-4255 GCA_045634505.1 Elusimicrobiaceae bacterium | reverse complement strand
GAGGGTTATTTTAGTCAATTAAAGAGCAAGGTAAGGATACATTCGGGCCTAATTAGGGAGAGACGGATTAAACTGATAAAAAAGTTACTTAGCAAACCACATATTTAGACCTAATCACCCAGATTTTTGTCTATTAGGCCGTAAATTAGCGTTTTTTAATCTGTTATTCACGGGCCGCTTTGAGTGTTTAAAGCGGCCCGTATAAAATGTCATCCCTAAGAATTTGAGTCGTCATTGCGGGCGGTAGCGAAGCAATCTATGCGTGGGAGTATAAAGATTGCTTCGTCGCGTTGCTCCTCGCAATGACGACCCAGTTTATAGCCACCGCTCGTCATCCCGCAGTGTTTCTATGCGGGATATAGCGGAGGAAAAGAAACGAGGTGAGATCCCGTATCAAGTACGGGATGACAGCCTTATTTAATACCCCCTCTCCCGGGCTACGCCCACCCTCCCCCTCCAGGGGGGAGGAGGAATTGGAAAAAAATTTTATTTTTCCCCTCATCCAGCCTTCGGCCACCTTCCACCTCCAGGGGCGAGGTGGAATAAGGGGGAGATTCCCGAGTCCTGCGGGCGGCAATATCGGCAATGACCTTGATTGAATGTCAGGTACAACCTGACCTACAACGGCTGAAACAATTTCGGGGAGTATCTTTATTTAACTTTTTTAATTTGGGCGGCTTGCGCGGATTTTAACTTCTCTAAAAATGCGGCCTTTACACTGAGCATACTGTTCAAGGGGGCCGTTTTGAGGTGGCAAATGCCAATGGCGGCGGCGTCGGCGGTGTCGTCGGGGTGAATGACTTTATCCAAGTGGAGCGTGAGTTGCACCATACGCTGGACTTGTTTTTTGTCCGCACTGCCTGTGCCGCAAATCATCAGTTTCACGCGTTTGGGGGAATAAAACGTAATAGGCTTGCCTGCCTGCTGACATGCTAAAATAATTACGCCGCGCGTCATAACCGTGTTCGCCATGGTTTGCGCGCGCTTTAAAAAATAGTTCTGCTCCATAGCTACTTGGTCGGGCGCGTAGGTTTGCAAAATTTTTTGAAGTTCGGCGTGGACAAACTGCAAACGTTGGGGCAGCTCCTGCCCGGCTTCGGTATGAATTAACCCGCACGCTACCAGAGAAAGAACGGAACGGGCGTCCCTTGTTAGGATGGCCCATCCCGTTCTATCTAAACCGGGGTCTATGCCTAAAACGGTGGTCGTTTTAGTGCTCACAACACCTCTTACTCGGCTTCTAGTTTAGCGGCGACTTCTTCGGGGATGTCGGAATTGTCATAGACGTTTTTAGTGTCGTCATGGTCGTCTAACGCTTCCAACATCTTCATTAAAGTTTCCGCGGTATGTTCGTCGTTAATCGTTACGTTGGTGTCCGGCAGCATGGTTAAATCGGCAGACACGGGCGTAATGCCTTTGGCTTCAATGGCTTTTTTCACGGCGTCCAGTTCGGCCATATCCGGGTTGGTAATTACTTCATATACATCCCCCGAATTGCGCACATCTTCGGCACCGGCTTCCAAGGCCAAGTTCATCAAATCATCTTCGCTGATGTCATCCTTTTTCACAATGACCATGCCTTTGCTTTTAAACATGTAAGACACACAGCCCGCCGTGCCGATAGAGCCGCCGTGGCTGGTAAAAATTTTGCGGATTTCGGAAAACGTGCGGTTTTTGTTATCCGTGGTGCACTCTACAATAATAGCTACCGAGCCGGGGCCGTAGCCTTCGTACGTGATTTCTTCGTACGAAACGCCGGGCAGTTGGCCGGTACCTTTCATGATAGCGCGTTTGACGTTGTCCGAGGGCATATTGGCCGCACGGGCATCATCTACGGCTTTACGTAAGCGCGGGTTTTGGTCCGGGTTGCCGCCGCTCATTTTAGCGGCAATAGTGATTTCTCTCAAAATTTTGGTAAATACTTTACCTTTTTTAGCGTCTACGAGGGCTTTTTTGTGTTTAATACCAGCCCAGTGTGAATGTCCACCCATAGGGATCTCCTTGGTTTAGAAAATTAGTTAGTTCTATTGTAGCATATTTTGAGAAAGTGTAATATATTCCCTAGTTTTTTATAAAATTGCTACAATAAAAGTATGCCCCGTTAGCTCAACTGGATAGAGTACTGGTCTTCGGAACCAGTGATACGGGTTCGAATCCCATGCGGGGCATTTTTCTTCCCAATTTGACTTATTTCGTTGTTGCTCTTGAAAAAAATAATTCATTTTTACTAAAATACTTCCATGAGATCACTACAAAACGAAGCCGCCGCCCATTGCCCCAACGATTGCGAACCCTTTGACGTAACATACTGGTCCTTGGTGCGCGCGGATGAAAACCCGGATTTAAAAGAGTCTATTTTGGGCGGTGAATTAAATTTAGTGCGCTGCCCGGAGTGTAACACCTATTTTCACCACGACGGGGAGCTGATTTATTTTGACGCCCCCGCTGAGCTACTTGTGTTTGTGTTTTCCCCCAAAGATAAACCGCGCGAGCACGAACTAAAAGAAAAAATTGAACACGATTATCAAATTATTAGAAATTCCCTTTTAAAAGACGCGCATTTAAATTATCCTCCCTTATGTGTGTTTGGCTTGGCCGAACTGCAACACCTGTTACACCACGAGGATGAGCTGACGGCTGAGTCCGAAGTGATAGCGGCCGGTGCGGCCACGCAAGGGTTGGAAGTAGCCCGGTTAAAACCCTCCTACGCGCGCGAAAACCATTTTCCGCTTTATGTACCTGCCAACGGCCCTACCGCTAACGATTATGCCGTAGCGGCCGCCAAAGTGCTAAAAAGCGGGCTTAATTCCACGCTACTGCTTCATTTTAAAGACAAAATGAATGAGGACGGCGCACAACCCCCGGTTTTGCTATGAGCGAAATTATCCCCGAAAAATACCACGACCTGTTACTTTCCATTGGTACGTATGCCCAAAAGTTGGGCCTAAAAGCCTGGGTAGTAGGCGGAGCGGTGCGGGATTTTTACTTGGGGCGCGATACGGTGGATATTGACCTCACGTTTGACGGGACACAAGAGAGTGTTGCCAATTTTTGTATTAAAATGTGGGGCGGCGTAAAGCGCAAATTTTCCAAATTTGGCACCTATAAAGTAAACCTGGACAACGGGCTACACCTGGACCTGGCACGCCTGCGCAAAGAAACATACGCGTTCCCCGGAGCCCTACCCGAAGTAACCTTCACCAAAGACGTAAAAGAGGATTTATTCCGGCGCGATTTTACCATTAACGCCTGGGCACTTTCTATTCTGCCCGACGAATTTGGAAAAAGTGTGGACCCATACGGAGCCAAAAAGGATATTGATGCCGGGCTGATCCGCGTGCTGCACAAAAAGAGTTTTTTTGACGACCCCACCCGTATGTACCGCGGCGTGCGTTTTGCCGGGCGGTTTGGGTGGCGTGCCGCGCCCATTACCAAACAGCTTTTTTTGGAGGCCGACCGCGAACAGGCCCCGCTGCTCATCTCGCGCGAGCGATTTAGCCAAGAGTTCTTAAAAATTTTGGCGGAAGAAAACTTAAAACCGATTTTTGATTATCTTATCCAATACGATTTACTTAAATTTGCCTGGCCCAGTTTAACCTGGCACGACGGACTTTTAAACGTACACGGCACGAACGAACGGCTGGGGTTTTTGGTCTGCACCCTGGGTGATAACGGAGAGGGCTTTTTGCGCAGTTTGCACGTGCATAAAGACGTTTCCCACGCCATTAAAGAAGCGTGGAAAGTGGAACAGGAACGCATGAGCCCCCTAAGCCCGCTGACGGAATTTCAGCTACACATTTTGCGGGCGTTCTTCCCTGGGTTACCCCCCCTGGCCTTGGAGCCGTGCGTTGTAAAAGGGCTTGATTTAAAGGCAGCGGGCGTGTATGGACGCAACATTTCTAAACTACTAGTGCAAATCCGCAAAGCGCAGTGGGAGGGAAAAATTACCACGCGTGAAGAAGCGTTACAGCTGATAGGTAGATAGTTTTTAACGAACTAAACGCCCCCAGTACATAAACTGGGGGCGTTTCTAGTTCTAATCATTTTTACTTAGTTGGCACTAATTCAAATGAGCTAATTAAAGAATAACCTATTTTTGCTATTTTGTCAAGCGTTTGTATGGTATCTATACATATTGGACTTTTGAGCAGACAGCCCCAAAGCCTTTAATGTGTAATCTATTGGTGTTTGCCAGTGCAGGCTTTGATGGGGCCTTTGGGTATTATACCAGATTAAATACTCCATTAGTTTTCGG
>JAZRAH010000001.1:0-16268 GCA_045634505.1 Elusimicrobiaceae bacterium | reverse complement strand
GATATTTTAGCCAGTTAAAAAGCAAGGTGAGGGTACATTCGGGACTAATCAGAGAAAGACGTATTAAACTGATAAAAAAGTTACTGTCTGAACCCCAAATTTAGACCCTGTCACCAACAAAAAGTTCCATTAGGCCCAAATTTGACAAATCAGCCTACTGAAAATTTTACCCGGTGATGTTACGAACAGCATTTATTTCCCTTTCGTCCTTGCGGGTGGTAGCACGCCCATCTTGCCGTTGTAGGTCAGGTTTTACCTGACGTCCGTAAAGTTATAGGTCGGGTGCTAACCCGACAATTCCCTAGCTTCGCGCACAACATTACCCGGCCCGCTTGCGGCTCCTGTTGGGCTGACGCCCAACCTATATACTTATTTTTCTCTCCCCCCTGGAGGGGGAGAACGAGTGCGTCAGCACCGCAGAGAGGGGGAACACGCCCTCCTTGCGGACGGAAGCGCGCCCATCTTGCCGTTATAGGTCAGGTGTAAGCCTGACATGTCAAAGGGGCCGGTAGCCGTTTAACACCCCCGTTATTTAGATTTAATTGATAAAAAATTCTCCCGGATGTTTTTCGTCCTCGGGCCCGTATGTTTTGCAAATTTCGTCATTCCCTCGGCACTTACAGCGACCACGCATATAAGCAGCAGGATGTTTGGATCCGTCGCATTCAAAAAAAGGCAATTGGTCTCCTGCGGCACTACGCCTCCTCGCATAGCATTGCCCAATATTAAAGCACCAATAGTCGTAATACAAACTGTTTTGAACCGTTATATCTAAATCGCTTAAAGTGCCGGTATATTCCCCGTTCGCCAAATAATATACTTCCTGTGCTTTCATAATGGCCACCAAATTGGTAAGTCCCTCCATGGCCCGCGCTTTAAGAACGGCTTTTTGGTATTGCGGCAGGGCTACCGCCGCCAAGATACCAATGATAAGCACTACGACTAAAAGCTCTATAAGCGTAAAGCCGAATGTTGTTGTCAAATAAGATAATCCCTGAAATTTTTTCAGGGTCTTCAACGCTTGTTGTTTTGTAACCGCCTGCGTGGAAGATCCCGAAACAAGTTCGGGAATAATCCTTATATTTTTATGACAATTATTATTTGCTACTTCTTGCGTGAAACCCCGCCGGGCGTTTGAGTGTACCATAGTGATTGCTCCTGTCTTATTTTGTTACACGTTGGTGGGCCGACAAAAAAGGCGGCAATTTGTTAAAAGCAGTTAGCAGTGACCTTTAACAAATAATCGCCGCCTACCCATTCCTCAAAAAGAAAAACGGGCAAGACAGGGCGATTATTGGTTGACTGCTAACTTGCGCCGGGAAAAATTTTCCCATTGCTCGGCGTGGGCTTACCCCACACTTCAACAAATAATCATCAAACGGTGTAACTTGAATTTTTTACTACCTAGTTATTGTAAATTTTTTTACCTGGTTTGTAAATAAAAGGGGAAACTGCCACTTACCCGGACGTAACCCCGATATGTACTGTGTGCATGGCTTATGTACACCGCCTGCATAGAGAGTAAATACCCGGGGGCTACGCCCTGCGGTACCTTATTTACATATTGCCGCGCAAGGGGAGTTGCGCCGCTAAAACCTATATAGGATTTAAACATCACACGGCCTAAGGAAGGGCGGTGCTTGGCTGTATGCAGAAACGTGCAAGCAGGGTGCGACACTGCGCTTGAGAGTTTGTTACAAGTTAATTTGTGCTAACAACTTAGCGGGGTGCATCCCCTTACTTTTTGTATTACTTGACGGCCGAAGTGCAACATAAGGTTGTTTCTGTAGGATTATATTAGTAAATTTTGTTAGCTTTGTCAAGTATAAAAAAGGCCTATTTTGGGCCCAGGAGGGCCGATTGGGCCGGGGCCCCCATAATAAGGTATAATATAAGAAACCCCTCAAATTTTTTGCAGTAGGAGCCGTAGTATGATTAAACAAGGCAAATGCTTTTTTACTTCTGAATCCGTCTCAGCCGGGCACCCGGATAAAGTGTGCGACCAAATTTCTGACGCCGTACTGGACGCTATTTTAGCCAAAGATAAAACCGCCCGCGTGGCGTGCGAAACGTACATCACGCGCGGGCTGGTGATTATCGGCGGGGAAATTACCACGCGCACCTGGGTGGACGTGGAGCAAATTGCCCGCCAAGTAATTAAAGACATTGGCTACGACGAAGCCAAATGGGGTTTTAACTATAAAACGTGCGCCGTGGTCAACGTGATTGGCAAACAATCGCCCGACATTAGCCAAGGGGTGGACGTAGGCGGTGCCGGCGACCAGGGGCTGATGGTGGGCTATGCGGTGGACGAAACCCCCGAATATATGCCGCTTTCCCTCGTACTCTCACACCAAATTTTAAAGAAACTTGACACCGTGCGCCGCACGAAAAAATTGCCCTATTTGGGGCCGGACGCAAAAAGCCAAGTTACCGTGCAGTACCAAGACGGCAAACCCGTGCGCGTGGACACGGTGGTGCTTTCCACCCAACACACGGAAGCTATTTTGGATAAATCCGGCAACCAAATTACCCCAACCTCTAAAAAAGAACTCATTGCCGCGGTCATTACCCCGGTGGTGGGCAAGTGGCTGGATAAAGACACCAAAATTTACATCAACCCGACGGGAAAATTTGTGATTGGCGGCCCGCAGTCCGACACCGGGCTTACGGGGCGCAAAATTATTGTGGATACCTACGGCGGACGCTGCCCGCACGGAGGGGGGGCTTTCTCGGGCAAGGACCCGACGAAAGTGGACCGCTCTGCGGCGTACATGGCGCGCTATATTGCCAAAAATATCGTAGCCGCCAAACTGGCGCGTGAGTGCACCGTGCAACTGGCTTACGCTATCGGCAAGGACGAGCCCGTCGGTTTCTACGTGGATACGGACGGTACGGGGGTGCTACCTGACGAAAAACTGGCGCAAATGGCTCGTACTATTTTCCCGCTTACGCCGCGCGGCATTATAGAACACTTTAAACTGCGTAGTCCCATTTATACTCAAACCGCCGCGTTTGGGCACTTTGGGCGCAAGGATTTCCCGTGGGAAAAAACCGATCAAGTGGCGGCTTTGAAAGCCGCCGCCAAGCAGGTGAAAAAATGAAAAAAGTGTGCCTGGTGCTTACCGACGGATTTGAAGAGGCCGAGGCTGTAGCCACCTACGCTATGATGCGCCGCGCGGGGCTGACGGTGGATATTTTTTCGCTCACTGAAGGCAACGCCACGGGCCGCTTTGGCCTGACGTGTACGGCGTTAAAACCGTTTTCAAAACTTATCGGTGCGGATTATGACGCGCTGGTACTGCCCGGCGGACCGCAATATGCCGCCCTGGAAAAACATGCGGGCGTGCAAGCCCTTATTCGGGAATTTATGGACGCAAACAAAGTAGTGGCCGCGATTTGCGCAAGCCCGACAATTTTAGGGCATGCGGGCTACTTAAAAGGGAAAAACTACACCTGTTTTACGGCTATGAATGAGGACTTTGGCGGCCATTTTACGGGGGCGTACGTAACGGTGGACGGCAACCTGATTACGGGCCAATCCGCCGCCGCGAGCATTGATTTTGGCTTGGCTATTGCCGGAAAACTGCTCGGCAAAGAGGTTGCCGAGCATGTAAAGGAAAGCATTTATTATAAGGGTTAATTTTCGTTATTTGTTGGGGCGGTGAGCGGCAGTAAATCTTGCCCGTAGGCAAAATCAAATACGACGCCCGCCACAAATTTAAGCTGATTGTAAAAATCGTCTTCGTGGATATGCTCGTCCGCGGCGTGGGCAGTGTTGCCCGCTAAGGGGTCCATGTCCGGCCCCAAGCCGTAGGTAATTACGCCCAATTTGCGCAAAATTTCGTTATCGCCCGACGCGGGGCTTAACCCCGGCACGGTAATCGCCCCGGGCAGTAATTTGGCCGCCGTACGCTTAATAGACGCAAAGAGCTCGTCCGTGCCGTCCATAGGCTTGGGAGCGGGGGTTTGCGGGCGTTCCAGTACTTCCAAAATAATAGAGTCGTCATCCTCAAACAGGGCTTGCAAGTGGGCTAAAAACGCGTCGGGGTCGGTGCCGGGCAGGAGGCGCACGTTTAGCACCGCGCTGGCCGCCGCACTGGTAGCCCCGGGGTCCGCCGGGGAAGAGACTTGTGTGGGGGTAAACGTGTCTTTGAGTTGTGTTTTAAAAAACGGGTCGCGCGCCATTACCTCGGCGGCGGTTTGACGGTTTTGCGGGTTTTTATCAAACAAAAGCATTTGCAAGGTAGTTTTTCCGTCCTCGTCTTGCAGGGGTAAAATGGCGTTAAACAAAGTTTGGGCAGGGGGCGTTACCCGCGGAGGCAAGTTTAAATTTTCAATTTTAGCCAGTGCTTGGGATAAATTGTACACGGCATTATTTCCCTGCGGGATAGAGGAGTGCCCCTCTTTGCCTAGGGCGGTAATTTTGATATCCATATACTGCTTGGTGGCGGCCTCGGCAAAGACAATGTCTGTGCCGTCCTTGTCTTTGATAATGCCGCCGCCTTCGTTTAAGGCGTAAGCAGGTTTAATTTTGTCCCAATGCGTATTTTTAAGCCATAATAGTCCCGGCTCGCTGCCGCTTTCTTCGCCGGAAGTGGCCAAAAAAATCAGGTCGCGCACGGGCTTTTGCGGCTGCTTGGCTAGCCAGGTAAACAAGGCTACATAAGCGGCGGTGTAATTTTTGGCATCCGTAGCCCCCAGCCCGTAGATAGCACCGTCTTTTTCCACGGCTTGAAAGGGGGGAACGGTCCACCCGTCTTGGACGTTGGCGGTGTCTAAGTGGGTAATAAGGAGTAAGGGTTTTTGGGTGGGGTCGGTGCCTTTGAGACGGGCCATCAAATTGGCGCGCCCTGGGTAGGGGATGAAAATATCCCAGTCCATGTGACGCTTGTTAAATTCTTTGTAAATATAGCGCGCGGCGGAAATTTCGTCGGGGTTATTTACGGACGTGTCAATTTGAATTAAATTTTTAAGGTGGGTTTTGGCGGCGGCGTTTAGTTCGTCCCAGGCCGCATTTTCCACCGCGCCCGCGGGAAACGCCCCCATACACAAAGCTACCAGAAACGCAACCTTATTTTTCATACGTAAAAGTCAATTGGGCTCCCGGCACGACGTTGTGTTTGGCGGCTGTTTGGGCGGCCAGTTCCACCACGTATTGCCCGTAGCCCACGGCGTAGGCTACTTCTTCGTCGGGCGTGTAGGTGTAAGAGTGGGGCACTTCGGCCGCTACACTAGTAACCGTTTTGTGGGAATTTACAAACACCATATCCAGGTCAATTAAGGTGTTTTTCATCCAAAACGCTTGCTCTTGGTCTTGGTCGAACACAAAAATCATGCCTTCGTTTTCGGGCAAGTTTTTTACAAACATGAGCCCGCGCTCTTGCTTAGCAGGGGTATCGGCTACCCGCGCTTGCACGACAAAGCCGTCGGGCAAGGTGACGGGGATGGTTTGGTAGGTGTTACAGGCCGATAGGCCCAGCAAAGCTGCTAGCAAAAGAAAGTATTGGCGCATATAAAAAGTATAGCAAATTGTTTTTTTGCGTGTTTATTTTTAGAGTGCCTATTGACAATTGTTTTTTGTTTTTTGTACGATTTTCTTGGATGAAGGAGGGACGTATCTTGTTGTAAAAACGAGATATAAGAGGTTTTGTGTCGTTTCAAGGGATTTCTTTCTGCCCCTCCTTTTCCAAATACAGAAAGACACAGGCAGGGTTCTCTTTCTGGCTCTGCCTTTTTATTTGGAGGGAGAATGAAAAAGAAGGCATTTACACTAACGGAGTTGTTAGTGGTGGTGGTAATTATAGGGGTGCTGTCTGCGGTAGTGCTGCCTAAATTTACCAAGGTTTTACAGACGCGCAAGACGACCGAAGCCGAAAACATTATGGCCGCCGTGCGTAACGAGCAAGAAGCGCGGTGTATGGTGGGGCGTGATTACGTAGGCCAAAATGAAATTGGCAAGCTGGCTTCGTTGCCCAAAGCTACCAGCAAAAATTACACCTATACTTTAGACGCACAAGGGATTACGGCCACGGCTAAGGATGGGAACTACACGTTACAAATTCCGTCTTATACAGATGGGCGTATTTGCTGTAGTGGGGCTGGGTGTGACGGATTAAATAAAGATTATCCGAAATGCGACAGTTTTACCCCGGAGCAAGCCACGTGTGAAGTCCCAATTCCATGTACGGGCGAGGATTGTGGGGAGAACCAAGAGCAGGAACCAGAATGTAGTGTTCCGTCCCAAACTACCGAAACAAAAACCGAAACCTGCGGTTGTAACGGTGCCGGTACCAAGACGGGGACCCGCACTTTTGACAGTGAAAGCTGCAGTTGGAGTGATTGGGCCTGGACGGAGTGTACGGAAAAAGAAACCGAATGTTCTTGTACAGAAGGGAAAGAACGTCAGGGGGGCACCTGCAACACGTGTGGCCATGTGGTTGAGCGTTGTGAAAGCGGCAGTTGGGTAAGTAAGGGTTGTTCCGTTCAACACCCGCTGGAATGTGAAGCCTGCCCGGAAGGTATCTCGTGCGGAAGCGCCCCTAGTTTGGTACAAAGCTGCGGCTGTGATGGCATCCAAAGCCGTATAGCCGTTTGTACCTGTTCGGAGGAAATGGTAAAAGAATATGAAGAGGCCCAGGCCCAGGCAGCGGCAGAGGCAGCTGGCAGGGTAGTGCCAGATTGCCGCGTAGGGGACGAGGAATGCCAAAACAACCAATCAACGCAGACAGATGAACTAGATGAACCTAGAACGTTGTTCCGTGGTACTTGGAAGATGACAACCTGGGGGGAGTGTAATGAAACGCCGGATGCTTCCTGTGAAAATATATGCGATGGCGTGGCCAAGAAAGACCGCGTATGTACCCCGGGTGAATCGAGACAGAGCCCAACCAAGTGTACATCCCTGCTGATCTTCCCTGATGCTGGTGCCACTGTTACTAATACGGAATGGGAATCCGCAGCTACCGAGGGAGACACAAACCTAGGAACGGTTCATAACTATGAGCATACTCCAAGGATCACTTACCCGACAGAGGAACATTGTACTAAGTACTGTGAGTGGGATAGGATCTGCCCCGCGGAAATAAAGATTGTTGACGGCACGAGCGGCGTCGGCTTGGAGCATACAGAGGTAATGAACCCACATGGTGATATTGCGCATGTGGACACGGCTAACTTCGACACAACGATATATTTCACCTTCGCAAATAAGAATTGGTTGAGTATGTATATGCCAGATGGAAGCATTCTGAATATAAAGGATGCTATGGCTGGAGCGTGCGAAAGTGCAACGTTTTCAGTTGGCGACTCGGATGAGAATGGGGATCGAGAATGGGAATTTAAATTAGATGGATGTAATACCAGCGCCATTCAGTACTAATGCATGTTCTCGCTAATTAAACGTCAGTAATTGTATCCTTCTACAGCACCTTACATACAGCGTATCATCGTGTGTAAAGGTGCTGTGGAACTCTTTTATCAGTTTATAGGTCAGGTGTAAACCTGACAACACATCAAACCGTCCTTTTCCCTCTCTCAAGGGGTGCGGGGAACGGCGTGGGAGATTGCGCAACAAATTCAATGTAGCTCAGGCATAAGCCTGACATTACACAAGGCAATACAAACAATTCGTCAGGTTTACACCTGGCCTACATAAACGGCACTTATGGACGTCAGGGCATACCCTGACGTAAAACAAGCAAGTCCTTTTTTTATAAGGGCCGTAAATTGCTATAATATAGCTATGCAAGAGCCGATTTTGCACGTAGCTGATCTGCACGTTACCTTTTCAACCGATTTAGGCACTACCCCCGCGGTGCGCGGCTTGTCCTACCGCCTGGAAAAAGGCAAAATTTTGGCCGTGGTGGGGGAGTCGGGCAGCGGCAAAACCGTGCAGGCTTTGTCTATTTTAAATTTACTGCCGCCGACTGCCCAACTAACGGGCGGGAAAATCTTATACCAAGGTAAAAATTTGTTGTCCCTAAAACCGGCGGAGTTGCGCCGCATCCGCGGACGAAAAATTGCCATGATTTTTCAGGACCCTGGTTCTAGCTTAAACCCCGTGCTGACCATCGGCGAGCAACTGTGCGAAACGTTGCGCGCCCATGAGAAAATTTCCCAAGCGGCGGCCCGCACCCGCGCGGCGCAGCTGCTTAGCCAAGTGGGAATCCAAGATGCCGCCAAACGCTTAGACGAATATCCGTTTCAATTTTCAGGCGGCATGTGCCAGCGTGTGATGATTGCGATGGCGTTAGCGCTCCACCCGGACGTGCTGATTGCCGACGAGCCCACCACCGCGCTAGATGTAACCGTGCAAGCCCAAATTTTAAAACTGATGAAAGAGTTACAGCACCAAAACGGGATGTCGGTCCTTTTTATTACGCACAATTTGGCGGTGGCCGCCCAAGTGGCAGATGAAGTATTGGTACTTTACGCCGGACAATGTATGGAGCAGGCCCCGGCCGCTGAACTTTTTAAAAATCCGCTTCACCCCTACACCCAGGGGCTTTTAGGCTCCCTGGCGAGTGTGCATAAAAAGGTGGAAAAATTGCCCGCTATTGCCGGCAATCCGCCCCGCCCCGGCGAAGTATTGCCCGGGTGTCCGTTTGCACCGCGTTGTGCCCATGCACAGGCCCGCTGTTTTGAACATTGCCCGCCGATTTATACCGCCGGTTTGCGCCGCACGCGCTGCTTTTTGCAGGAGGAAAAATGACGCCTGCCGTGGAAGTTAAAAATTTATGTAAAACGTACGAGCGCCGCTTGTTTTTAGGGTCTAAAATTCAAAAACCCGTTCTGACCGGCATTGATTTAACCGTGCGTTGCGGGCACGTGTTGGGATTGGTGGGCGAATCGGGGTGTGGAAAAAGTACGCTATGCAAGGTGCTACTGGGCATTGAGCCTATTACGTCGGGCCATGTGAAGATTTTGGGGCAAGAACTGGCGGGCCTTTCCCGCCGCGGTTGGAAAGAACTGCGCCGCCACATGCAAGTGGTATATCAAGACCCGTACGCCAGTTTGGACCCGCGTTTTTCGGTGCGCCAACTTGTGAGCGAGCCGCTCCAAATCCACGGGTTGTATCCGCAAAAAAAAGAGCGCGAAGCGTATTTGCGCGAACTGTTAGCAGACGTGCAATTAGACCCCGCCTTTTTGGACCGCTATGCGCACGAGTTTTCCGGCGGGCAACGCCAACGCATTGCCCTTGCGCGCGCCTTGGCACTGAAACCGCAACTGCTTATTTTGGATGAGCCCGTCTCGGCCTTGGATGTTTCCGTACAAGCGCAAATTTTAAATTTACTCAAACAAATTCAGCGTGCGCGTAATTTGTCCGTGCTGTTTGTAACGCACGATTTTGCCGTGGCGCGTTTTTTGTGTGATGAAATTGCGGTCATGCAACACGGTAAAATTGTAGAGCATGGACCCGCGGAAACACTGTTGGCCCGCCCACAACACGCTTACACGCAAAAATTGCTGGCCGCTGTGCCCCGTGTGGAGGACCGCTTATGATGCGCTTTTTGTTGCGCCGCTTGTGCTTGCTGCCCCTGGTGGTACTGGGGGTTACGTTTTTGTTGTTCTTTTTAACCCAACGCTTAAGCCCCGAAATGCGCGCCTCCCTCTACGTCAAAGACCCGCGCCAAATGGGAGCCTTGGAAGAAGTCATCCGCCAGTATGGTTTGCGCGACAATGTGTTTAAACAGTACGGCCGTTGGCTGAGTAACGTGGCGCACGGAGACCTGGGCTATAGCCCCAGTGCCAATATGCCCGTGGCACAGGCCCTTAAAAAATACTTGCCCGCTACCATTCAACTGGCGTTTGTTACCATGATTTTGGTGGGGGGGTTTGGCGTGTGGTTTGGGGCCGCCTCCGCCGTGCATAAAGACAAGTGGCAGGATCAGGTGGCGCGGTTGGTGTCGGTAGGAGGATTCTCGCTCCCTATTTTTGTGTTGGGGCTACTGCTGCTAATGGTGTTTTACGGGAAACTGCACTGGTTTTCGCCGGGGGGATATTCCATTCAAACGGATATCATTATCCACGAGGCCGGATTTAAAACCTATACGGGGTTTTTGCTGGTGGATAGCTTGCTCAACGGCCAGGGACGTGTGTTTTGCGACGTGCTCAATCACTTGGTGCTGCCGGCCCTTACCTTGTGTATCGGCTCGTTTGCGCTGATGGTGCGGGTAATGCGGTCGTCTATGTTAGAAGAACTGGATAAAGATTACGTGCGCACGGCACGGGCCAAAGGGCTTACCGAGTACCAGGTAATTTATAAACACGCCGGTAAAAACGCAATTATCCCCGTGATTACCTTGGCCGGCATCCAATTTATCCGGCTCTTAGGCGGCACGGTCATTGTGGAAACCATCTTTGATTACCCCGGCATTGGACGCTTTGGCGTACTGGCGGCCCAACAGTTGGATATTGCCGGAATATTGGGATTTTCGCTCTTGGTAGCGGTGCTGTTTGTGGTGGGAAATTTGCTGTGCGATTTGTTATACACCGTGGCAGACCCGCGCATCCGGTTGGAGTAATATGCGGATTTTAAAACGAATTTATAAAAATAAAACTTCTTTGTGCGGACTGCTGTTAGTGGCCCTGTTTGCTTTAACGGCTTTGTTGGCCCCGGTGCTCGCACCGGTGGAAAACCCAAATAATCCCTATCAGTTGCCGCAAGACGGGTATCAAATTGAACCGCAAGCCCCCAGCGCGCAGCATTGGTTCGGCACGACCGAGCAACAATATGACCTCTACTACGGCGTAGTATGGGGCACGCGCCTGGCTTTTAAAATTGGGATTACGGTTACGTTACTGGCGTTTTTAATGGGGCTGTTAATCGGCGGGGTGGCGGCGTATTTTGGCGGGAAAGTAGATGAACTGTTCATGCGCCTTACCGACGTGGTGTTTGCGGTCCCTTCCTTGGTGCTGGCCATGGTGATTGCCGCCATGTTGGGGCCGGACCTTAAAAATATGATGATTGCTTTAACCGCCGTAGCGTGGCCCAGTTATGCGCGTTTGGTACGCGGGGATATTTTGTCCATTAAACAACAAGGTTACGTAACAGCGGCACGCACCTTGGGGGCGGGCGGCATGCGGATTTTTATGCGCCACATTGTACCGAACGCGATTTATCCGTCGGTCGTAGTGGCGAGTTTGGATATCGGTTATGTGGTGCTTACGGCGGCGTCTTTGTCGTTTTTGGGGTTAGGTGCACAGCCGGGCACGGCGGATTGGGGGCAACTTATCGCCTTGGCGCGCAACTGGGTGTTGGGTACGCCGGGCCATCCCTTGGCGTATTGGTACACCGTGGTTGCACCGGGAGGAGCTATTTTCCTGTTTGTGCTAGGGTGGAATTTACTGGGGGATGCATTTAGGGACATCTTGGACCCCCGGCAAGGATAATGCTACAATATACATATACTCGTTTTGAGAGGTGCTTATGATTCGTCGTAAAGACCTATATACTTCGTTAGCTGACAGTGCGTTTCGCTATCCTGAAAAAATTGCGCTTGTAGAGGCGGGTAGCGGAAAGAAAATTTCCTATCATGAACTTTTAATGCAGGTGGACCGCGTGGCCGATATGTTTTTTGAGCACGGCATCCGCAAAGGCGACCGCGTAGCCATCGCCCACCGTAACGCCATTGATACGGTAGTGGCTAACTACGGCTTATATAAGTTGGGGGCGGTGTCTATCCCCATGAATTTTATGGTCACCAAGCCCGAAGAAATTGAGTATATTTTAAATAACGCCGGGGCCAAAGCCGTGGTAACGCAAGCAGAATTTTTACGCCACTACGTTAAATGCGCGCCTAATTTGCCTACGGTACAAACCATTTTTACGACCGACGAAGTTCCGGCTTCGGCACAGGGATGTGAGAAAGTACAGCTGTTTTGGGACGAAGTCAACCAGTCCACTTATCACGACGAAACAGCCGCGGCCTGTGCTACGCTAGACGACCTGGCCTTTATTTTGTACACCTCCGGCACGACGGGGCTACCCAAGGGAGCTATGATTACCCACGGGAACTTGGCGGCTAACGTGATTTCCTGCGCGCAGATTTTTAAAATCAATGATGACGACGTATTTTTGTGTTTGCTGCCTATGTTCCACTCGTTTGCGTGGACGACGTGTGTGGTGATTCCGCTGTACCTGAATTTAAAGGTGGTGATTGTCGCAAACGTGATGCCGGCTAGTAAGTGGCTAGGGGCTATGGGGACCGAAAAAGTAACCCTTATTTTGGCGGTGCCGCAAATTTATGCGGTGCTTTCTAAAGAGGCCAAGGGGTTAAAACAGCTTTACCTGCGCTTTTGGCCGTTTAAAAATGTGCGGTTTGGTATCTCGGGCGCGGCGCCGCTCACGCAAGAGATTAAAGACCGGTTTGAAGAAAAAATCGGCGTGAAAATTTTGGAAGGGTACGGATTAACGGAAACTAGCCCGGTCGTCAGTGTAAACACGGAGGAATTGCAAAAAATTAAGTCCGTAGGACCGGCTATCCCGGCGGTAAGTACCTTGGTTGTAGATGACGAAGGACACGAAGTACCCCGCAATACTGAGGGCGAACTGTGTATTAAAGGCCCGAACCTGTTTAAGGGATATTGGGGCAACGAAAAAGCCACCCGCGACGCTTTTACCGAGGACGGTTGGTTTAAAACCGGCGATATTGTGGAAGTGGATGACGACGGATTTATCTTTATTAAAGACCGCAAAAAGGACATGATTATCATTAAGGGCCTAAAAGTGTTTTCGGCCCAGGTAGAGGCGGTCATTTGCGAGCACCCCGCCATTGAGGAGTGTGCGGTAATTGGTGTGCCCGACGGGCGCGGCGGCGAATTTGTAAAAGTATATGCCGTTAAAAAAGAAGGCGCGGAACTTTCCGACGCGGAATTTAGAAAATTTTTAAAACTGCATTTGGATAACTACAAACGCCCGCGCGATTTTGAGTTTGTAGCGGAGCTGCCTAAAAATGCACTGCGCAAAGTACTCAAACGTGAACTGCGCAAAGACGCGGTAGAAAAACTTAAAAAAGCGGTAGCCGCCGGGGCCGCCGTACCTACTGAGGAGTAACGTGCAAAATTTAGCACAAATTCTGGCGCAATTGGTTCCCCACGGACATTATGTGGGGGGCATTGTGCGCAGTAGTTTACTGAAAAAACAATCGGGCGATATTGATATTACACTGCCGGCTGACGAAGTAAAATCTACCGCCTTGGTCTTAGCAAAAGCATTGGGGGCGGCCGCCTTTGAAATGGACCCGGAACTGGGCGTGTGGCGGCTGGTAACCCGCGCGCATAAACTGCAAATAGATTTAACTGCCTATCAGGGGAAAAATCTAACCGCTGACTTAAAACGGCGTGATTTTACGTTTAATTCCTTGGCATACCCGGTTGCGGCAAAACCGCAACTGGTGGTAACCCCGCGTCCTAACGACACCGCACACGTGATTTTAAAGCGTATGCGTAAAGATAAAATTGTGGACGTAACGGGGGGGCTAACAGACTTAAAAAATAAAACCATCCGCTTAAACGGGGCCACGCGTTTTGTGGAAGATCCGCTACGGATGCTGCGCGCGTTTCGGTGTGCGGCTGAGCTTAAATTTACCCTTACACCGGCTACGTTGGCGCAAATCAAAAAAGATAAAAAGCTAATCAAAAAACCCGCCGGAGAACGCATCAAAGAAGAATTGGAACGCTTGTTTGCCGTGCCCGGTAAAACGTATGATTACTTGGTGCAAATGGACCGGTGCGGGCTGCTTACGGCACTTTTCCCGCCGTTAGAGGGGCAGCGCGGCTGTGCCGAAGTGTACTACGGGCCGGAGGGGGTGTTGCGCCATACGCTTTTGGTCTGCAAACGGATGGATTATTTGCTAGAACACTTGGATAAAGCGTTCCCGCAGTATGCCGAAAAGTTGGCCCCGCTGTGCCAAAATAAACCGCTTTATAAAATGGTAGCTTTGCTGCACGACGTGGCTAAACCCAAAACCGCTAAAATGAAAAAGGGACGGCTGCGGTTCTTTTATCACGAACAAGTGGGCGCGAAAATGGCGCGGTGGATGCTAATCAATTTGCGCTACAGCCGTGCGGACGTTCGCCTGATGTGCGGCATGATTGGCGAGCATTTACGCCCGTCTAATTTGGCTAGTAACGACGTTTTAACCCAGCGCGGGGTGTATCACTTTTTCCGCGATTTGGGCGAGGCCGCGGTCCCTATGCTTTTATTATGTTGGGCCGATTACACTAGCTACGTGACCGACGCGCAACTGCGCCGGATTTTGCCCAAAAGCGGGGAGCGTATGATGACAATTGCCCAGGCGGAGCGTTTTAAAAATGTGGGCAAAACGTTGCGGCATTTACAACTGTTACATTATATGTTGGGGCAGTATTTTGACCGCCCGGCCACGGTAAAACCGATTAAAGTGGTAACCGGGCAAGATGTCATGCAGCTGCTTGGCCTAAAGCCCGGGCCGCAAGTGGGCAACGTGCTAGATGCAGTGGCTGAGGCGCAAGTGGATGGGAAAATTAAAACCCGTAAAGATGCACTGGCGTTTATCAAAAATTTTCCACTGAAAACAGAAGTAAAAAAATAAAATTGTACCAAACTAAAAATTTTGGTACAATAAATTGTCTAATTTGTGCGGGCGTGGTTCAATGGTAGAATGGAAGCTTCCCAAGCTTTAGACGAGGGTTCGATTCCCTTCGCCCGCTTTTTCGAATAGGACCTCACTATGCAAACAAACTCCCCTGAACTGGAAACAAAATCTTCAAATAAAGATTTATGGTTGTTTTTGATTGTGTTGGACGTGGTTTTTTTATGCGTCTTTGGGTTTTTTCTCTATAAGTATTTTTCGGCCCAAGTGCTTAACCCGTCTGCGCCGGCCCCGGTAGTAGAGGCACCCGCGCAACCTGCGGAGCCCTTGCCCGAAATTACTGAAGAAGTGATAACGGTAACCGAGGATAACGTGGTAACACCTCCGCCGACTGTAAAAGAAGAAGTGGTGGTGCCCGACGTAGTAGTGCCAGCGGCCCCCGAAAAAGAAGCCGTAGCGGAAAAACAGGCCCCGGCTAAACAAAGCATTGTGGTGGCCCCGGCATCCGCCAACAGCAAATACCGCCGGGTAACGTTTAAATGGTTTGAGCCCGCCGAGAAAGTGGCGATTGTGAGCGGATTTACCAACCGCAAAGCCCAAGCCCTTAAAAAAGTGGGCGACCATTGGGAAACCACGCTTTCTATTGCTCCCGGTACGTATAAGTTTTTGTATGTAGTGGACGGCAAAAACACGCGGGATCCGTATGCCGAAGAAAAGGACGGACGTTCGGTCGTAGTGATTAAATAGTTTTTTGACTTAGTAGCGCACAGCCCCTGGTAAAACCCCAGGGGCTGTTTTTTTTTTAGAACAGCTCACATAAGGGGGAAACCCTGAAACAAGTACAGGATGACACTTTATTAACACGCGGGGAACGCAACGCAAATAGGGGGAAAAAGGGTGTTATGTTAAGTGAAAAAGTCGTTTTCTCGTCGTAGAAAAATAGTGCTTGACTTTTTTTTTGTTATCCTGGTAATGCGGGCCGGAGTAATTCTCCTAAATTTCTTACAAGTGAGATAAAAACGGCCCGTCCTTCCTTTGTACAGCAAAGGGAGAGAAAATTGGAGGTAATACATGAAAAAAGTAAATAACGTAGGTTTTACGTTAATTGAGCTACTCGTTGTAGTGCTCATTATCGGTATTTTGGCGGCGGTCGCGTTGCCCCAATATACCAAAGCCGTAGAAAAAGCCCGTGCGGCGGAAGCAATGCAGGTGTTGGGAGATTTAGCCACAGCTGAAAGCCTTTATTACATGGCTAAAAATGAGTTCACCAATGATGCGGATTCGTTAGATATGACGTTCCCGGGTGCCCAAAAAGGAAATGGCACTGGGGAAGGAAAGAATGGGGTAACTGCGGATGGTAATAACAAAAATGCTATTGTAACAAATAGCTACAACATTAAACTTGAAAAAGAGGCGGCTAAGTTCACTGGAACTGCTTCTCGCAAAAATGGTACATACAGCGGAGGACAATTGATCATAGAAGTAGATAACGAAGGCAAAATTACTAGAAAGTTTGGAACGAATGACAATAGCGTTGAATTGGGCAAAATTGGGCCTAATGGAACTTTTTGTTGGTGACAGGGTCTAAATTTGGGGTTCAGACAGTAACTTTTTTATCAGTTTAATACGTCTTTCTCTGATTAGTCCCGAATGTACCCTCACCTTGCTTTTTAACTGGCTAAAATATCCCTC